>CAZVCJ010000032.1:28113-31576 GCA_964625745.1 uncultured Anaerolineae bacterium
TCATGTCTAAACCTATCGTGGCCATCGTTGGTCGGGCCAACGTTGGCAAGTCAACTCTATTCAACAGGCTGGTGGGTGAGCGACTGGCCATCACCCATGAAGTGCCAGGCACCACCCGCGACCGGCTTTACGCCGAAGCCGAGTGGGGCGGGGTGAGTTTCACCCTGGTGGACACAGCAGGGCTGGAACTCCGAACTCCGAACTCCGAACTCCGAACTCCGAATTTGGACGGAGATCTCATGGCCCAGGTGCGGGCCCAGGCGCAGATCGCCATCGCCGAGGCCGATGTGATCCTCTTCCTGGTCGACGTCAAGGATGGGCTGACGGCAGGCGATGAGGAGGTGGCTCAGGTGCTCCGCCGCACGGCCAAACCAGTATTGCTGGCCGTCAACAAGGCCGAAAGCCAGGCCCGTCGAGAGGAAGCAGTAGAGTTTTATGCCCTGGGACTGGGTGAACTGTATCCCATCTCGGCCCTGCACGGCACGGGCACCGGCGACCTGCTGGATCAGGTAGTGAGTGCTTTCCCTGTCGAGGAGGAAGAGGAGGAGCTGGAGGCGATCAAGATTGCCATTGTTGGGCGGCCCAACGTGGGCAAGTCCTCCTTGCTCAACAGGATCCTGGGGCAGGAGCGGTCCATCGTCCACGATGTCCCAGGCACTACTCGGGATGCGATTGATACTCAGATGGAGTGGGAGGGCGAGCCGCTGGTGCTCATAGACACGGCTGGCATTCGCAGGAAGGGGCGCATCCAGCGGGGGGTGGAAAAATACAGTGAGCTGAGAGCACTCAGGGCCATAGATCGAGCCGATGTGGTGTTGCTCCTTTTAGATGCCGTGGAGGGAGCCACTGCCCAGGATGCTCACATTGCCGGCTATATCCTGGAGGAAGCCAAAAGCGTGGTGGTGGTGGTCAATAAATGGGACTTAGTGGAGAAGGATACTTATACCATGCAGATTTACACACAGCATGTGTTCACTGTCCTGCGCTTTCTTGACTATGTGCCCATGCTCTTCGTCTCGGCGCTGACCGGCCAGCGAGTGGATCAGGTGCTACCCACCGCCCTGCGCGTCCAGGACGCGCGCTTGATCCGCATCCCCACTGCCGAGCTGAACCGCATCCTGCAAGATGCGGTTGCTCGCCACTCTCCGCCCAGCAAGGCCGGCAAGCGACTGAAGTTCTACTACGCCACCCAGGCGGCCGTTGATCCCCCTACCTTTGTCTTCTTCGTCAACGACCCCCGCCTGGTGCACTTCTCCTATGAGCGCTATCTGGAGAATCGGCTGAGGGAGCATTACGGTTTCCTGGGAACGCCCCTGAGGTTGAGTTTCAGGAAGCGAGGAGAGGGATAGCATGCTTTGAGGAGGCAGGTGCTCTACGAAGCGGCGTAGCATGTCAGACGGACAAATGGAATCATTGCTTGATCTCCGTTGTGCACAAAGAGAGCCTCCCGCAGACTTCACAACCTGCGGGAGGCTTCCCTGTCTTAGAGACTCTGCCTGATCGCGTCCAGGGTGGCTTTGGCATCCGGCGCGAAGCCGAAAAAGCCCGTCAGCTTTTCGCAGGCGTAGTCGTCGCAGTAGGCGCAATTGACCACGCCCCGCTCCATGCCGCAGGCGCGGATCTGGCACTCAAAGCAGTGGCTGCACTTGTGCCCTTCTGTCCCTAAACAGCCGTCACAGATGATGGATTCGACGGTGATGTCGGGCGCGTTGAACTCCTCCCGCCATTGTGCGGCCACCTGCTCCAGCGCGGCGTGGTCGTCCGCCTGGGTAGCGATGTAGGCCGGGCAGTCGCTGCACACCAGTCCACAGTAAGCGATGATCTTGTCCATATGGATTCCCTCCTTTCTACTTATTCTCACGCCATGAGGTCGGCGCGGATACCATCCAGGGTGGTGCGGGCATTGGGTGCCATGCCGAAGAAGCCCTCTATCTTCTCGCAGCCATAATCGTCGCAGTAGGCGCAGTTGACGACACCCCGTTCCATTCCGCAGGCGCGGACCTGGCACTCAAAGCAGTAGCCGCACAATCGGTCACTATTCGAAAGGCAACTGTCGCATAAGGCGGATTCGACGGTGAGGTCAGGGTTATTGAACTGTTCCCGCGCTCGCGCGGCCATTCGCTCCAGCGCAGCCAAGTCATTCGCCTGGGTAGCGACGTAGGCTTCGCAGTCGGTGCATACCAGGCCACAGTAGGCAATCATTTTGTCCATTCGATTTCCTCCTTATTTTGAGCCTTTCTTTATGCCACTTGCCCCACCCGCCCCTGCACCCGCAGCACCAGGAAGGTAAGCCAGGGCGAAGGGTGCTTCTTGTTGGCGAAGGACCAGTCCTTTCAGGCACGGGCCGGCATGTAGAGTGGGGAAGTGGTTGAGGGTGTGGGTGGGGGAGGAGGTCGCACAAGACAGTCACAGGAACCAGACCTGGTTCTTGACCTGGTTGGCTTGGTGCTGACGTAGGAACGTCTCCACCCGGCGCAGGAGTTCGCCGCGGGGAAGTTGAGCGATCACCAGGATGCCGTAATGCACTTTGCCTGCCCAGTAGTATTCTGCGACGAGCGGGATGTAATGCCGTTTGTTGTGGCTGAGAATGGCCCGTTGCTGTTGGATGGCGAAGGCCATCTGCTCTCTGTCGTTCAAGCTATCTCGGGCTACTTCATAGACGTGGGTGGCGTCAAAGCCCCGTTCTCGCAAAGCGGCCGCCAGACCAAGCCACACGTCCTCGTCAATGAACAATCGGATGGGCCCGTCTTCAGCCATTGGTCAAGACTCCGTTGTTCTCACCAGCGTCTGGTAGGCTTCCTCCCCTACTAGTTCCTTGAGCCGGGCCTGCCAGATCTCCGTCGTGTCCGCAGCCATCTCGGCTTCCACTGCTTCCTGGTGCTCGAAGTAATAGGCCAGCGCGCTGTGAACCTGGGCCAGCGTCAGGTGGGGCAGGATCTCCGTGGCGATGGTCTGAGCATCATACCCCATTTGCACATACCGCACGATAGTGGCGACACTCGTGCGCGTGCCAGCGATGACAGTGTATTCCCCCCAGCGATCACGCTTGATCTGCACATGCGGGTAGGCCGGGAGGTGTTCCCATAAGATGGTCTCGACCACACGCTCAGGTGGTTGATTGGTCTGACGCGCCAGGTGAAGGATGCGTTCGTACAGTGGATCAGGTAGAACGATCGCATTTGTGCTCATATCCTTAGTTCCTCTCAGTCCGTCGGGATTTGTTTTTCATTATAACATTGATAGGCAGAATGGTCAACTGTGCGATGGCTTCAAGACACCTGTCCTATCTGCTTCTGCACCCGCAGTACCAGGAAAGTGAGCCAGGGCGAGGGGTGTTTCTTGTCGGCGAAGGACCAGCCCTTCCAGGCGCGGTACATCGAGCCTGCGGTGTAGCGGCCTTGCTCGTCGGCCTGGGCGGTGATCACTTTCACCATCTCGTGGAAGCGGGGGTCGGCGTGGACGA
>CAZVCJ010000033.1:0-31419 GCA_964625745.1 uncultured Anaerolineae bacterium
CCAGTGCAGCCGGGTGACTGGCTGTGCTGAAGCGTTGTATCCCCCTGAGAAAGGGGGGCAAGACCGCAGCCCGTAACATGAAGTGAATGGCGAAGCAAAGCTTCGCACAGCAGCGTCGAAATGTTAGCCCCGAAAAGGGAACAAGGGAGAGCCGAGCTTTTCATGCGAAGTGAAGGCCATGGAAGCGGCGAAGAACCCTTCGACAGCCCTTCGACGGGGCTCAGGACAGGGCTCAGGGTAGGCTCTGGAAGAGCAGCACCGGAGAGATCTCCGGCGTAGGGAGAGCGGGATGTTGGGACAGTCGAGGAGGGGCGTGCGATTGATGTAGAGGGAGATATCGAACATTGGACGAGCAGTGGAAAAGGGAGCGCGGCTCAAGTCCGTGCTCCTTTTTGGCGTGCTCCGTTCCAGGTGGTATAATCTGTATCTGCACCCCGCTGTGAAAAGGTGACCGTTGGGGCGCCTTTAGATTGGCATTACATAAAATGACTTCAAAATAGATAGGAGCGCAATCTACCATGATTCGATTGACAAAATACCTGAAACCTTATCTGACAATGATCCTGCTCGCCATTGTTCTGTTGTTTGCGCAAGCAAACTTCGATCTGGCGCTACCTGATTATCTCTCTCGGATCGTCAACATTGGCATCCAGCAGGGCGGTGTGGAAAACGCTGTACCGGTTGCGATCCGCCAGAGTGAGATGGACAAGCTCATGATCTTTATGAGTGCTGAGGATAAAACGGCCGTGCGCGGTGGTTACACCCTGGTGGATCAGGATTCGCCTGACTATGACGCCGCTGTTCGAGACTATCCCATTCTGAAAGAAGAACCGATCTTTGTCCTGAATGAGGTTGGCGGGGCAGAGGCCGCTTTGCTTACAGCCCGTTTGAATCCCGTGATGGGCAAAGCAGTCCTGGTCGTGTCCAGTATCGAGCAAATGATGGCTGATCCATCCAGGGCCGCAGAAATGGGTGGGGACTTCGGGTTCGACCCAAGTATGATCCCACAAGGTATGGACGTTTTTGCCCTTTTGGGACGACTGCCTGCCGCTCAGCTAGAGCAAATGACCGACGTTGTCAGCCAGCGATTTGGAACGCTTGGGGACAGCATGATCATTCAGGCGGCGGTGGGCCCCGTCAAGGCAGAGTACGAGGCTCTTGGCATGGATACGGACAAGCTACGGAGCAACTACATCCTGCGCGTCGGCGGCTTTATGCTTCTACTGACCTTGCTTTCCGGTGTCTGTATCATCACCGTCGGCTATCTGTCGGCCAGGACGGCGGCCGGGGCGGCACGCGACATACGCCGGGATGTATTCCGCAAAGTCGAAAGCTTTTCCAACACCGAGTTCAACACCTTTTCCACTGCGTCGCTGATCACTCGCTCAACCAATGACGTCACTCAGATCCAGATGGTGGTTATCCTGATAGTGCGCCTGGTCTTTTACGCGCCCATCATGGGCGTAGGCGGTGTCATACGGGCGGTCGGCAAGGGCGGGTCTATGTGGTGGATCATCGCCGTGGCGGTGATGGTGCTGATCGGCCTGGTCCTGATCGTCATTTCGATCGCCCTGCCCAAGTTCAAGATCATCCAAAAACTGATAGACCGCATAAACCTGGTGGCCCGTGAAAACCTGTCAGGCGTGATGGTCATCCGGGCGTTCAACATGCAGGCGTTCGAGGAGAACCGCTTTGACAAGGCCAACCTCGACCTGACCGCTGTCAGCCTGTTTATCAACCGGTTGATGGTGATCATGATGCCGCTGATGATGCTCATCATGAACGGGCTAGCTATGGCCATCATCTGGGTCGGTGCTCACCAGGTGGCCGAGGCGAACATGCAGGTTGGCGATATGATGGCCTTTATTCAGTACGCCATGCAGATCGTGATGTCATTCCTGATGCTGACCATGCTGTTTATTTTTCTGCCGCGCGCCTCGGTGTCGGCTGACCGTATCGCCGATGTGCTAGAGACTGATCCTGTGATCCGGGATCCCGAACAACCAAAACAGTTTTCTGGCTCATCCCAGGGACTGATCGAGTTTCGTGACGTATCATTCCGGTATCCTGGTGCGCTAGAAAACGTGCTGTGCAACATCACCTTTACGGCCGAGCCCGGACAGACCACCGCTTTTATCGGTTCAACAGGCTGTGGAAAATCAACCCTCATTGACCTGATCCCCCGTTTCTACGATGTGACCGAGGGCGCCGTCTACGTGGATGGCATAGATATCCGCCAGGTTACCCAGCACGACCTGCGCGATAGGATCGGCTACATTCCACAAACCGGCACCCTGTTCGCTGGCACCATCGAAAGCAACCTGCTGTACGCCGACGAGAACGCCAGCGCCGAAACGGTGCGGGAAGCGGTCGCCATTGCACAGGCGAGCGAGTTCATCTTTGACAAGCCCGAGGGTTTGAACGCCGAGATATCTCAAGGCGGTACGAATGTGTCGGGGGGGCAGAAACAGCGGCTGTCCATCGCCCGCGCCCTGGTCAAGAAACCCCCGATTTACATCTTTGACGACAGCTTTTCGGCCCTGGATTTCAGGACCGACTATGCCCTGCGGGCAGCGCTCAAGGAGAAAACCGGCCAGAGCACCGTGCTGATCGTGACCCAGCGTGTGTCCACGATCAAAAATGCGGATCAGATCATAGTACTCGAAAAGGGCCGGGCCGTTGGCAAGGGCACACACCACCAACTGATGGATAGCTGCGAAACCTACCGGGAAATCGCATTGTCACAGTTGAGTTTGGAGGAACTGGCATGAGCATGCACAACAACAGATCGAGTAATCGAGAATCCGGGCCACCGGTTGGCCCTGGAAGCAGGCGTGGACCGATAGGCCACCGCGGCCCTATGGCCATGATGATGAAAGGTGATAAGGCCCGCGATTTCAAGGGCACCATGGCCAAACTGGTCGAATATCTGGGCAAGTATAAAGTGACCGTGCTGATCGTACTGGTGTTTGCGGTTGCCTCTACTGCTGCCAGTATCGCCGGCCCCAAGATCCTGGGCAAGGCCACCACCAGACTGTTTGAGGGTGTGCTGGCTCAACTGAGTGGAACCGGTGAGGTTGACTTTGAATATATCGGCCGAATACTGCTGCTTACGCTCGGCCTGTACTTGCTGTCAGCCCTCTTTAGCTACGTCCAGGGTTGGATCATGGCTGATGTTTCCACCAACATCGCCTACCGATTTCGCAGGGATATTTCTGAAAAGATCAACCGCCTGCCGCTCAAATACTTCGACGGCACCACCCACGGCGAGGTGCTCTCTCGTATCACCAACGACGTGGATACCGTCAACCAGACGCTGAGCCAGAGCCTCACCCAGATCATCACGTCGGTGGTAACGGTGATCGGCGTGCTGGTCATGATGTTCTCCATCAATTGGCTGATGACCCTGGTGGCGCTTACGATCATCCCGTTTTCGGTGGTGGTCGTGGCTCTGATCGTCAAGCAGTCGCAAAAACACTTCAAGCGGCAGCAGGACTATTTGGGGCACGTCAACGGGCACGTGGAAGAAATGTACGGCGGCCACATCGTGATGAAAGCCTTTAATGGCGAAGAAAAGAGCATCCAACAATTCGACCATTTCAACGACGCCCTCTATGATTCGGCCTGGAAATCCCAGTTCCTATCTGGCCTGATGATGCCGATCATGACGTTCGTTGGCAACCTGGGCTACGTGGGGGTGGCCGTTCTGGGTGGCTGGCTGGCGATCAGAAACGCCATCACCGTTGGCGATATCCAGGCATTTATCCAGTATGTTCGCTCGTTCACCCAACCCATCCAGCAGCTCGCCAATATCTCGAACGTGCTTCAGCAAACCGCCGCGGCCGCTGAACGGGTGTTTGAGTTCCTCGATGAAGGCGAGGAGGTCGCTGAAACGGCCGCCCCGGTTAGACTGGACCAGGTAGCGGGTCAGGTTGAGTTCCGAGACGTACAGTTTGGATACGACCCGAAGAAGGTAGTCGTCAACAAGTTTAGCGCGGCTGCCCAACCGGGCCAGAAGGTCGCCATCGTGGGACCGACCGGCGCCGGCAAGACGACGATGGTCAAACTGCTCATGCGTTTCTACGACCTGAACAGCGGGGCGATTCTGGTGGACGGTCACGATATCCGCGATCTCACCCGCCACGACTTGCGCAAGATGTTTGGCATGGTGTTGCAGGATACCTGGCTCTACAATGACAGCATCATGGAGAATATCCGTTACGGCCGGCCGGGGGCGACCGATGAGGAGGTGATCGAGGCGGCCAAGACTGCGCACGTAGACCATTTCGTGCGCACCCTGCCCGAAGGCTACAATATGGAGCTCAACGAGGAGGCATCGAACGTTTCGCAGGGTCAGAAGCAGCTTCTGACCATCGCCCGCGCCGTTCTCGCTGATCCCAGGATGCTCATTCTGGATGAAGCCACCAGCTCAGTTGATACCCGCACCGAGGTGCTGATCCAGCAAGCGATGGACAAGCTGATGGAGGGCCGCACCAGTTTTATCATCGCCCATCGCCTGTCCACCATCCGCAACGCTGATGTGATCCTGGTCATGAATGAGGGTGATATTGTAGAGAGCGGCAAGCATGAGGAACTACTTGAGCAGGGTGGCTTTTATGCCGAACTGTACAATAGTCAGTTTCAAATTGCCAGATGAACTAAAAACTGGGGCCAGGATTTGGTGTTCAGTGGAGAGGTGACGCAAAATGGGTCAAGCGGGAGGTCTAAAATGCCTCCCGCTTTTGCTTTTCGGGCTGGGCATCGTACTGGTGGTTGACTTGCAGGGGCTTCTGCTGTATAATACCGAGTGACAAGGGATGCCCCACAAGTTTTCGCGGAAGGCCCTTTTTCAAACAAGATTCCCTTTGTGTCGGAGTTGTGTGGATGACAAATCAAGCAATTTCTCACGACTACCAAGAGGAAACCGCTGAAGCCAAAGCCCGTTTGTTTCAAGCCTTGCCCCTGGCTGAGCGCATGGAACTGCTGTGCCTCTTCACGGATTTGATATTGACCGTTAACCCGCATATTGTGGAGCAGAAAGATGCTCAACCGCTTGCAGGGCGTGTTCGCGTCCTTACGCCGGCATGACGTCAAGTATGTTGTTATCGGTGGTATCGCGGCGGTGCTGCACGGCGTGCCCCGCGCCACTTTTGATCTGGACCTTCTCATCGAAGCCACGCCGGAGAATGCCCAACGTCTATTGGACGCACTGCTAGACGAAAGATTCGGCACTGCCGCGCTTACTTCAGCGCAAGATGTATTGGCCCACGAAATCACGGTTTTCAAAGACTGGGTGCGGATTGATGTCCAAACGAGTACCCCCGGCTTAGTTTTCGAGACCGCGTGGCAACGCCGTGTAACGATGCTGTACAAAGGACAAGAGTTCTACGTGGTATCCAAAGCGGATCTGATAGCTTCCAAACGGGCGGCGGGACGGGAGCAGGATCTGGAAGACGTGCGCCTTCTGGAATTGGACAAGGGAGAAGCAAAGCGGGAGGTCTGAAACGCCTCCCGCTTTTGCTTTTCGGGCTGGGCCTTGTACTGGTGGTTGACCTGCAAGGGCTTCTACTGTATAATATCAAGCAACAAGAGATGTCCACTTCTGTCCCGTTGTGGCAAGTTTGCTAGACGGACGAGATTTCTGGACAATACACCCTACGAGGGTGTCTACGATGTCCAGATAATAAGAGTTAAATCCGACGCACTCTTCCTCGCCCCCCCTCCATCCTTTCATTCCCTCCCCCGTCTCTCCGCCTCCCGCTCCTCCATCGCCTGCCGCCGCCCAAATAGACCCAACCCCGCCAGTCGTGGATCAGAGGCCAGAGATGATCTCCAGTCACTGCCTGCTGCCACCACACTGGCCACCGCAGAGCGTAGGGGATCATGAACGCCACCAAGTAGATCCCCGCCGACAACGCCCCGGCCAGGGCCGCCTTTCGTCGCCGGGGGAGGATAGAACGGCGCTCGCCGGCCATCGTCGGGCTTCGCTCCGCTCCGCCCTCCCGGCTCGCGCCGAGGGCTCCCTTTGGGACGGCCGACCCCTGACCTTCCGCTTTCCTTTTTGACGTCCCGTCCCAAACGTGCTATAATCTCTGCAGCAACCAAACATGAAAAAAGCCACGCGGCTTTCACCAGCCCGAGGCTCTGACCCTAGCGCGGTGCAGGCGCCAAGGCATCCTCATTCTACCACACCCGCCTACACGACACAAGAGATATGTCGTCTGGCCTTCTCTGACAACTGCCACGTTCGCGGGAGGAGGCGAGCTAGAGCCAATGCGATGCAGGACTTTGCAAAGACAAGACAAGGAGAAAATACGATGTCACTCCGGTATGCGGTGGAAAAGCTTCACATCGCCACGTCCATGTTAGCAACGGGGCAAGGAGCCATTACAGAAAGGCTTTGGGAGGTCTGGAGGGATAGTGGCCTGCTGATGGTAGATAAGGGTGACGTTCCACAAGAATTCTCCGAGGATCTTCAACAGGTGCAGGAAGGGCTAAAGCATCTGCAATCTGGTGCTCTGACAACCACGGAGGCCTGTTCAGACCTGGCAAGGAGGATTTTTGCCCTCTACGACGACATCTGCAGAGTTGACGCCCAAAAGGGCATGTCAGATCTTTACCAGGAGCCATGAAGGTATTCGGCGTTCCTGCTCAATTCACTGACCAGGGCATTCGTACAGCACCTTCAGACGAGCTTACTCACAAGCGTGCCAAATGAGTGGCATTCTTGTTTGAGAGTACCAGCACCAATGTGCTTGGTCTGCTTAACGAAGCTGTCCCTGGTATCTCAAACTTGGCAAAGAAACCCTACAAAGAGATATGAGTTAATGCGTGATTTGTAGATTGGCTTGCGGTCTACCAGCGCATGAAGCCGACCTTGCTGTCGAGAGTTTTCGTGAAGGTGTTTTCGGTTTTTGAGTGTTTTGCGTCCAGTTTGGCCACACTGCGCCAGCCGCCCGGCGGCTGATGCGCGATCCGTTGGGCGCAGAAGATTTCAGCATAAATTCTGAAGATGGAAACAATCCCTCGCACACACTTTTACAGATCTTTTATTGAGATAGTTGAAAAGCAATGGCTATCTGCCAAGGCAAACAGGGAGAAATTACCTGAATTGTTTGACCAATTATCAAAACTTAAAGGCGATGATGCTACATATTTTAAAATGACGCAAATCAATCCTATTCAAGAAGAAATAAATTCATGCTCTTGTATAGTAGTAGTTTTATCTGCTCTTGCTCTTGAGGGCTATATTTACGATTATGCTGCACGAAACCTTTCGGATAGTTTCGCAGATGACATTGATAAACTTGACGCAGTTAGTAAGTGGTTGGTTATTCCTCAATTGGTAACAGGGAAAAAATTCCCCAAAGATGGGAAAGCTTTTCAATTATTGAAACAACTTGTAAGTGATAGAAATTATTTAGCCCATCCAAAATCAGCGCCACATTTAGTTTTCGACCAAAAAAACAAAAATTGGGATGTTAGCGGCAAGGCACAGCATATGCGAGAGTTTTCCAATTCCCTCTTTGATAAAGCCCAAAATGCCATAAAAGCTCTTGATGAACTTGCGTTGGTTATGGAAAAACTCGACCCAAATGAGTTTGCTTCCTTCCATCTGATGAGAATGGTTGGAAGGAGAAAAGCACAGGCGGAGAAATATGGCGTCTGAAAAACTGCGCCCAACACAGCGTGCACTGGACGGCGGGGATTCGTCGCTGTTTTCAAGCATTTTTCTGGCTTTGAGTTTTTTCTGCTCCCCAAGCATTATCCACGTCCGCCCCGCCGCCAGTAACGCATCCCGTTAGGCAGCTGAACATTCCCCACCCTCTCAGGCCCAATTCTGGCCACACTGAAAAGGCAACCGAAAGCAGAGCGGGAGGTCCTGAAAATGCCTCTCGCTTTTGCTTTTTGGGTTGGGCATCGTGCTGGTGGTTGACTTGCAAGGGCTTCTAGCGTATAATATCAAGCAACACGGGATGTCTCACCGGTTTCCGCAAAAGCCCTGTTTGGGTATTAAGATATCCACCTAATATCCCAAATCGGGTGACTAGGTGGGCGGGTGTCCAGACAATAAGAGTTAGGCTGCACAATCGCTATAGGAGAGAGGATTAGATGGAAGCGAAATCAAGAAGTGTGAGATCATACTTGAGATTTATGCTTAAGTCACCGATTAACGCTTGGTGGGTAACGGCTACATTTGTGATAGAAGTGCTGGGCATTGTTCTCCCCTTTGTTCTCCTGAGTGATACTATTACTCTCTCCAGGCTATGGTTGATAATACTGCTTTTACCGACTGCCTTTTTGGTGTCCTTCAGCATTCTTGTCGCCGCAGTAGTTCTTTTCAAAGGGTGGGAGATTTTTTCTGAAACCTATGATCAAGTTCGTGTTCTGGATATCATACGGGTCGAAGGTGAGCAAGTATTCCTCCTAGAAGGTATACGAAGCTTCAAAGATGGTTCAGTCTTCGAGATTTACTACCAAACAATCCGGTCTGTAGAAGTATCGCTTGGCCTGGTAAAAACGGTACATCAGCAGGAAGATGGCATAGTTCAAGCAAAACTGCTTTGGATCAAGCCCGGTCGGTTGCGCGACATTGAGACAAACAAGGTGCTAAAGCGGAATCTCATCATACGCCGAACCCTAAGTAGCGACATTGTATCGAGATGGATCACCAATGAAGCAAACATAAAGCTTGAGTTGCACAAACGGGGGATTGAAGAATGAACACCCATCCCAAGGCATTTGTCAGCTATAGCCATGCCGACCGCGATATCGCCACACGTGTTGCAGAGAAACTCCGATCTGGCGGAATCGAAGTCTGGTTCGATAAGTGGGAGATTTTGCCAGGAGATTCTCTGATTCGTAAGATCTTTGAGGAAGGACTTTCAGGAGCGGACGCCTTCATTGTCTTACTCTCGCGAAACAGTGTTGAATCGCGTTGGGTGCAACAAGAACTTGATGTTGCTTTCATAAGCAAAATCGAAGGAGTGACTCGTGTCATTCCAGTACTGGTTGATGATGTCCAAGTTCCTGATCATCTCCGTACACTGAGATGGGTAGACATGAGCCGAGACTTCGACGAGGCGATTCGTGAGTTGCAGAGGGCCATATTCCAAGTGTATGAGCGCCCCCCTATAGGCCAACCTCCAGACTTCGTGCAAAGGGGATTAGCGTCTATTGGAGGGCTTTCTCCGATTGCAACAGCACTAGGCTTATTTCTTGTTTCCACTGGAGAACCTGACAGAGGACGGGAAGAGAGCTTCAGTGCTGCAAGGCTATCCGAGGAAATGGGACTCTCTCCAGAAGAAACAGATGATGCAGTAGATGAACTGGAAAGTCTTGGCCTTGTGAAAACGCTGAACTACCTTGGGACCTTTCCATTTTCACATGGCGATGTCACGCCTACATATGCCCTATTCTTGCACTTTCAAGGCGAAGGATTCGACTACAACCCAGAAGAAGATATCAAATCTGTGGCATCTGCGATCGTGGCGCAAAAACAGATCGACGGCAATGGACTGGCGGAGCATACTGAGTTATCCCCCCTTCGTATCAACCGAGCTGTTGGATACCTGAAAGACTATGGCCTCATCAGAGTGATTCAGGCATTGGGAACGGCTCCCTACGACTTTGACATAGTAGAGGCGACAGGAGCTACAAGACGCTTTGTTGCGGAAAAATGCAAATAGTACTCTGACGAGGTGCGGCCCAACCACCGCATGGTGTGTCCTGAAGCTGTCGTCCGCTAACCGGTGGAAGTCCGGTCGTGACTTCGACAGGCTCCGTCCAGGGGTAACTGTCAGGAGGTCACGTAGCAGGCAACCAATGAGGTCTCACGGGGTCAGTGGTCCACAACCATTGTAATCGCTGAAAGTACGGTTCAAGGTGGCGGGGGATGGAAACCGGGATATGGTAGAGGTACTGAGGCACTCTCAGAGGAAACGGAGAGCAAACTGGGCGGCCCTACCTGAGTTCCAGGCGCCATCCCCTGACTCTACCAACGGACCGCGCTCCGCGCGCGCAAATCGGCGGCCAAACGCGCATTGTAGTTAGTCTTGTAGCGAAGGTGCTCACCACGCGCCCGCGCGGTGGCTGAACCTACCGTTATGCGGCGGCGTCACGGGCCTAAGGCGTAGCACTCAACCGATGGGGGATTATACATGTAGATATGGATGAAATGGCAGCGGCTTACGAGCAATTGACACAAAGATTCGTTCAATGGGCTCAGACTGAGGACAATATCCGCGCCGCAGTCGTTATCGGCTCACGAGCGCGGCTTGATCATCCTGCGGACGAATGGTCTGACCTGGATGTACTCATCTTTGCGAGTGACCCAGAACCCTATTGGGCGACAAGCAACTGGCTTCACCATGTAGGCAACCCGTGGCTGACCTTCGTAGAGCCGACTCCCGACGGTAGTGGTTTTGAGCGGCGGGTCTTGTTCGAAGGGGGATTGGATGTAGATTTCGTTCCAGACCTTGTCGCTGACCTTCAAGCGATGTTGGATCAGGGCTTTCCGCCAGATATTGCCGATATGATTCACCGTGGTATACGCTTCTTGGTGGATAAGGATGGCTTTTCAGAGCGACTCCAGGGTATCAAGATCGATCCGCCTCTCTATTCCCCGCCGACCGAATCCGAGTTTCTCAATTTGGTGAATGACTTTTGGTATCACACGGCTTGGACTGGGAAGCACCTGCGCCGTGGAGAACTATGGTGGGCGAAGTCCTGTTGTGATGGCTACCTTAAGCATTTGCTGCACCAAATGATGGAATGGCACACGCGTGTATCCAGGGGTGAGGGGGTAGATACTTGGATGCGAGGGCGGTTCCTGGAAGAATGGGCCGATGCACGGGCAGTGGAATCCTTGCCAGTAGTCTTTGCTCACTACGACGAAGAAGATGTATGGCGGGCGTTGATGGCGACGATGGAGCTATTTCGTTGGTTAGCGGCTGAGACAGCAGACCTGTTGGGATATTCGTATCCCTCCTTTGGCGAAGAGCGTGCAGCAGCATTCGTACAGGGGCTATTCTCGGGGAGAACGCATCCATAGGCCGCCGCATAACAAGTCGCTCTGCGATCCGTTCGCTCGAAACCACGCACTGCGATTCGTTCGCCCAAAGCGTAGGGTATGAGCGGGGAAGCTCGCAGGTTAGTTTGGTCGAACCTTATACAACTGTGTGTCCATGTAGGTGCGACAGGTCGCTGGGCGAGAGGATAAGGCATGATTAAATACAAGAAGGTCACAAGAACTACCGAAGAGATCTCCTCTGTCAAATGCGACAAATGTGGAAAAGAGTATGATGCAGGCGATTTCGAAGTGCAGGAGTTTCACCATATCAGCTTTTGCGGCGGTTACGCTTCTGTGTTTGGGGATGGAACTCAGGTTGAGTGTGACATCTGCCAACATTGCCTGTATGAGATGATAGGTGAATTTTGCAGATGCAAGGAAGCAACATAACAACTCGCAGGGTCAGTGAGGAATTGTATTTCAAGCGGTTTGGAAGGACCCAGCCGGATGAAGTCAGAAGCATTGAGCGCATCCTGGCCGAGCGCGAACGGAAGAAAGCAAGGCGCACAGAACGCCCACCAACGGAGCAGTGAAGCCTGGGTTTGGACATGGTTGATTTGAAGGCTTTCAGCAAGTACATTTTATCTTTCTTCAAGACCAACTGGACGTTGGAGGACTACCCGGTCCGATTCCGGCATTTTCGGGTTGACGAATCGGGAGCCAGGCGGAGACTAACGCCTGTCCCGTGGATGGCACGGGTGATCAACTGGCCGCTGATGTTCGGTCACGGCCAGACGAAAGAAGAAGCCTACGCGGAGGTGTTGTTATGGTAACAGAAGCTCAGGTTCGGTTGCGGAGTGTGACCAAGACCTATCAAATGGGCGAGGTGCAGGTTCACGCCCTGCGAGGCTTGGACCTGGAGGTGCAAGAGGGCGAGGTTGTGGTCATTGTTGGCCCTTCTGGGTCGGGCAAGACGACCACGCTGAACCTGCTCGGTGGGCTGGACTCCCCCACCAGCGGGGAGTTGATCGTGGCCGGGACGGACATTGCCGCTTACGACGAAAACCGGCTGACTGCCTACCGCCGCGAGAAGATTGGCTTTATCTTCCAGTTCTTCAACCTGTTGCCCACCCTGACGGCCCGCGAAAACGTCGAGTTCGCCCTGGAGCTGGTGGAGAAGGACGGACACAAGGTCCGCCAGCGAGCTCTCGAGTTGCTGGAGAAGGTCGGGTTGAGCGAGCGAGCGGACCACTTTCCCAGCCAACTGTCGGGCGGCGAGCAGCAGCGCGTGGCCATCGGCCGGGCCCTGGCCAAGGACCCGCTCATTCTCCTGGCCGACGAGCCGACCGGCAACCTCGACTTTCGCATGGGACAGAAAGTGCTACGCGTGATGCAAGACCTCAATCGCCAGGAAGGCCGCACGGTGATCGTGGTGACGCACAACACCGCCATCGGTAAGATGGGGCACCGGGTGGTGCATCTGCACGATGGGCAGGTGGCCCGCGTCGAGGTCAACGAGCAGCCGCTCGAAGCCGAACAGATTGAGTGGTGACGCCATGAACATGAAAAAGATCAACCTTAAACTCTGGCGCGATATCCGTCAGCAAAAGTGGCAGTTCTCGGCGCTCGCCTTGATCATCCTCCTGGGCGTGCTCAGTTACGGCGGCATGATGGGGATGATAGACGACGTGGAAAAGTCACTCGATCACACGCTGGATGAGTTACGCTTCCAGGATTTCGTGGTCGCCTTCGAGGGTACCGCTCCAGAGAGTGTGGTGCAGGAAGTGGCCGGCCTGGATAACGTGCAGGCGGTGACGGGGCGGCTGGTGATAGACACCGGTCTGTACGTCAGTGAGGACACCCAGGCCCACGCTCGACTGATTGGCGTGCCCATCGCTGCCCAGCCAGCGGTGAACCAACTCTATATCAAGCAGGGCCGCTATTTGCAGGAGGGAGATGGGCTGGTGGCCGTGTTGGATCATCACTTCGCCGACTATTACGGCTACGGCCCCGGCACGATGCTCCACCCCATCGTCAACGGTGAGCGCCTGAACGTTACGGTCGTGGGGGTGAGCGTCAGCCCGGAGTATCTGATGGCTGTGTCCTCTGCAGAAAACCTCTTGCCCTCGCCCAGCGGTTTCGCCGTGTTGTTCATGCCCCAGGGGGAGTTGCAACAACTCATTGGTGCAGAGGGAACCATCAACGAACTGAATGTGCTCCTCAAGGAACATTCGCCGGATCAGGTTGACCAGGCTATCGCCCAGGTCAGGAAGGCGGCGGGTGATGCAACCGTCCACTCGGTGGTCAAGAGGGCCGACAATCCATCGTATAGCCTGTTGATGCTGGACCTGGAAGGTGGCCGGGAGATGATGGGCATGATTCCTTCCATGTTTCTTATCATCGCGGCCATGTCCATCTACGTCTTCCTCAGCCGCATGGTGCAGGCGCAGCGGTCGCAGATCGGCGTGCTCAAGGCCCTGGGCTACAGCCAATGGGCGGTGATGCGTTATTACCTCTTCTTCTCCGCCATCGTTGCCGCGGTCGGCTCGGTGATCGGGGTTGTCCTGAGTTACCCGGTCGGGAAGGCCTTTGTCCAGGCCTATGCCGGTGAGTTCGGGTTGCCGTTCGTCACTGCCAGGTTTCACCTGGGCGCATCTATCGAGGCGATTGGCATCACCCTCTTTGCCTGCCTCCTGGCCGGCCTGTTTCCGGCTCGCGCTTCTGCCAGGATAGCCCCGGCCCAGGCGATGCGCTTCGATCCCTCGGCAGCGCTGGTCAAAGGCTCCGGCCCCCTTCTGGAGCGGGTTCTGGGCCTCGTCTTTCATCTGAGCATGACCACCAGAATCGCCTTGCGCAACCTCTTTCGCAACCGGCGGCGCACGTTGACCACGGCCCTGGGCTTTATCTTCGCCTTCATCGTCCTGCTGGTCTGCTGGTCCATGTTCGACGGCATGGGCCACATGCTGGATGTCCAGTTCCGCCAGACAGATCGGTGGGACTTGCAGGCGCTGTTCTCACAGCCTCAATCCAGCGCGCTGATAGATCAGGTCAAGGGCTGGCCGGGCGTGAAGGCGGCTGAGCCGGTGTTCCAGATGCCGGTTACGCTCAAGTCGGCGACGGTGACGAAGGATGCCTTCCTGATCGCCATCGCGCCCGATGCCACATTGCACGGCTTTCAGTTGCCCAGAGGCAAAACGCCAGCCGAAGTGCTGGCGCCAGGCCATGCCCTGTTATCTTCCAGCCTGGGCGAAAAACTGGGGGTGAAGACGGGAGATGAGATCACCCTCCAAATCCCTCTGGGTTCGCAGGGGGTGATCGTGGATACCAGCAGCGGCGAGGTGATGAGTCCTGGGGTGTACGTCAGCCTGGCCTGGCTGCAAGAGAAGGCCGGCGGCATGGCGGTGTTCAACGGCCTGCTGCTGCGGGTGGATAGTGGGCAGCGGCCAAACGTCAGGAAGATGCTCTACCAGGTGCCGGGGGTGGCCAGTGTGGACCTCAAGCAGGAGGTTGCCACGGGCTGGCAATCGCTCATGGGGTTGTATTACGTGATGATGGGCACCTTTCTGATTTTTGCCCTGGTGATCGCTGGGGCGGTCATCTTCAACACCATGACGGTCAATGTGCTGGAGCGCCAGCGGGAGATCGCGACCATGCGCGCCCTGGGCCAGAGCCGGGGCCGTTTGCGGGGCATGATCACCCTG
Organism: uncultured Anaerolineae bacterium; assembly: GCA_964625745.1. Lineage (GTDB taxonomy): Bacteria > Chloroflexota > Anaerolineae > VGOG01 > VGOG01 > CAZVCJ01. The sequence continues at coordinate 14,713 of CAZVCJ010000033.1, forward strand.
GAGAATGTAGTCATTGGGCTGCTGGCGTTGGTGCCGGGATTGGTGCTGGGGTCGGTGGCCACCTACTATTTCTTCCAGGTTTTCAACTCTTCGGCTGATTTCAACATGCCGTACTACATCTCCCTGCAAAGTTACATCATCGTCACCCTCCTCATCTTTGCCACCGCGCTCCTATCTCAGTTGCCGGCCATGCGGCGGGTGAACCGGATGAACCTGGCCGAGGCGACGAAGGTAATGACCTAACTTCTGCTTGACATTTCTGACCTTCAGAACTGTCGGCAGTGATAAATTGAAAAACAACTTTATGCGAAAGGAAGCCAGGCAAAAGGAGTGTCGCCATGAGTGTCATCGAAGTCAACCATCTGACCAAGTATTATGGCAAAGCGCGGGGCATCATTGATGTCTCATTTCACGTGGATGAGGGGGAGATTTTTGGTTTCATCGGGCCGAACGGGGCGGGCAAATCAACCACGATCCGATTGCTCCTGTCCCTGATTTATCCCACCAGCGGCAGTGCCACCATCTTTGGCCAGGACTGTATCAAGTATGGGCCTGAGCTCAGACAGGAAATCGGATATTTGCCCTCCGAAGTTTTTTACTACGAGCGGATGAAGGTCATTGACCTGCTCAAATATTCGGCCAGTTTTTACGACAAAGACTGCACGCAGCGCATGCATGAATTGGCCGAGCTGATGGAGCTGGAGCTGCATCGCCGCATCGAAGACCTCTCTTACGGCAACAGAAAGAAAGTGGGCATTGTGCAGGGGCTCTTGCACCAGCCCAAACTGCTTTTCCTTGACGAACCCACCGCCGGCCTCGACCCGCTCATGCAGCGAAAATTCTTCCAACTCATCCGCGAGGAGAATCAACGCGGGGTGACGGTCTTTTTCTCATCGCACATCCTGGGCGAAGTGCAACGCCTGTGCGGCCGCGTAGGCATCATCAAAGAGGGCCGGATCATTGAAATCGCAGATATTCATACCCTGCAACAGAGCAATTACAAAAAAGTGAGAGTGGAGGCCAACGATCTCGATGCCGCCTATTTTGACCTCCCCGGCGTGATCAATCTGGAGCACCACAATGGCGTAGTTCGCTTCTTCTACAAGGGCGACATCAATACAGTCATGCACAAGATCGGCGCACTAACGGTCTCCGATGTGACCATTGAGGAGCCCACTTTGGAAGAGATCTTTATGCACTATTACGAGTAGGTGATGACCATGCGTATGAACATTTTCCAGCAAGAGTTCAAAATGCACTTGAGATCCGTGATCACCTGGTCGGTGGCGGTGGCAGCGTTGATATTGGTCTGTGTTTCGCTGTTCTCCTCTTTTGCCAAAGATGCAGAGCTTCTGAATGAAATGATGGCCAATTTCCCGGAAGAGCTGCTCACCGCCTTTGGCCTGAACGGCATGGACCTCTCGACGGTTCTGGGCTATTTCGGCTTTGTCTTTCTCTTTGCCCAGATATGTCTGGCGATCCAGGCTGCGAATTACGGATTTTCGTTGGTCTCTATCGAAGAGAGAGAATGGACGGCCGATTTTCTGTTGGTCAAACCTGTGGGGCGCACCCGGATCCTGACCAGCAAATTGCTCGCCGCGCTGAGCGGCTTGACCATCACCAATATCGTCGTCTGGATCAGCAGTTTTGGCTTTATCAATTTGTTCAAAGGGGACAGGACGTATGAAACCAACCCCCTGCTGTTGTTGCTGCTGAGTATCGTGGTATTCCAACTGTTTTTCCTGTCCGTCGGCCTGGTGGTTTCGCTGTTGGTGAAAAGGATCAGGAGCGTGACGCCCTATTCGATGGCGCTTGGATTTGGGATGTACGTGCTGAGCGTTTTTGGCGACATGCTCGGTGAGAGCGCATTGGAAAAGATCACACCCTTTAAACATTTCGACCCCAATTACATCATCCAACACGGGGCCTATGACGTGCCCCTGGTGCTGATCAGCGTCTCGGTGATTGTGATTTCTCTGGTGGGCAGTTATGTGCTCTATACCAGGCGGGATATCCCTGCTGTGGTGTGAGGGCGTGTCTCAAAAGACTTCGGAAGTCTCAAAGACTTCCGAAGTCTGATTTCTGTGAGGAGGCCAGGAGATGAATATCTTTGTGCGGGAACTGAAGGCAAACCTGAGATCGCTGCTCATCTGGGGCGGCATTGTGATCTTGTTCATGATGATAGCAATGGCCAAGTTTTCCGCCTACGAGGGCAACCCGGAGATGTTGGCGATATTGAACGATATGCCTCCAGCATTGATGTCGGCACTCAATATGCAAGCCTTTAACCTGACCACGATCAGCGGCTTTTTCGGGGTGATGTTCACCTACTTTGCGCTCATCCTGTCCATTGCGGCGGCCATGTGGGGCAGCGACATTATTTCAAAAGAAGAGCGGGACAAAACCGTCGAGTTTTCGCTGACCCTGCCGGTGACCCGCAGCCGCCTGGTGACCGCCAAAACCCTGGCGGCGCTTGTCAATTGCATTGGCTTGCTGCTCATCACCTGGGGCGCTTCTCTCGTCAGCGCGGCCCAATATCAGCCTGACAGCGAATTTTATAGATTTCTGCGCTTGTGTATGCTGGCGCTGTTCATCATGCAGTTGACATTTCTGGCCATCGGCATCTTCCTGGGCTGCGCCATGAAACAGTACAGACGGGCCAGTTCGGTGGCGGTATCCCTGTTGCTGGGAACCTATTTCCTCTCTGTCATTTCTAGTTTGGACAAAGACTTGGAGTTCCTCAAATATCTTTCTCCCTTCAAGTATTTCGATGCGGGTATGCTGCTGCGCGAGTCAAGGATTGATCTGGGCTTCGTATCGCTGTCGCTGGCGATCATTTTGGTGAGCATGGTGGGCGCATATCTGACGTATGCCAGGAGGGACCTGTACATTTAGCTACCTGACACTTTGTTCGTTGAAGTCGCGCCGAATAAGTCAAATTCACTTTTTGTGGGATCCTCCCCTCGTGTACATGGGGGGAGATCGATAAACATAAGCCTTGCCCTTGTTGTTTTTGCCCCTTCCCCTCGCAACAGGTGCGGCGGTCTGGCGTGTATCGGCGATCACCTCACCGTTGAAAACGGCCTTCACATGCTGCGCTCGTGAGTTACACGACACGCTGGCCCATTCATTGAGCGCGCTGACCGTGCAACTGGAGGCCCTCCGCACCCTGCTGACCCACGATCCCGCAGCGGCCCAGGACGCATTGAACGGGGTCACGACCCCATGCGCGTCAAGCTAAGACGGCAGCCTGCGGGAAAATGGTTGCTTGCCAGCTCCGCCGTGGCATAAAGTGCCACGGCTACGAAGCTGCCATCCCGTAAATTTTGGGGGAGTCCTGGGAAAAGAGCATGGCCAGCGCCGGCCGAGTAGGAGCGAAGCGACGTATCGAGGCCAAGCGGGTTCCCCATAGAGCCGCTCGCTTGATTTCGATACGCTTTGCTACTCAATCGGCGCTCGCTCCCCCAAGTTTTACATACGCCCGTGACCGTGCGCCTGGCCTTTGGCAACAATCGGATTGACCTGGTGATCCGGGACGACGGCGTAGGCTTCGATCCCGCTACCGTGGACCCCGACCGCTACGGCCTGACCGGGATACGAGAACGGGCAGCGATGATCGGCGCAACACTCAAGGTGCACAGTCGTCCTGGTGGCGGGGCCAGGATTTGGTGTTCGCTGGAGAGGTAACGCAAAATGGGTCAAGCGGGAGGGCCAAGACGCCTCCCGCTTTTGCTTTTCGGACTGAGCATCGTAACTGGTGGTTGACCTGGAAGGGCTTCTGCTGTATAATATCAAGCAACGATGAAGACCTGATCGGGGATCTCGACGGTCAAGGGTCCAGTTGTTCACGTGCGGTTGTCGTATCATTTGGCAGACCTCCTGCGGAATTGGGGATCTCTCCCTCACATTGCTATAGGTACCTGCCATATGGCGCAACTATAGTTAGGCCACCTGTCGTTGCACAGAGGAAGGTTAGAGAACACGAATCATGAGCGATGTTCTGGTGCGCATCAAACGGGCGGTGCTGGCGGGGCGTTATGTCTTCAGCGAGAAGGCCCGTCTGGAGATGGAAGCGGACAGCCTTACGGAACTCGACGTGGCTGAGTCCATCCTCAATGCCGTCGCGATTTACAAGAGGCTACGTTCGCGCAGTCCATTTCGCAAAGGAGCCACCGAGTACCTGTACGTTATTCAAAGCACGAACCTGGATGGACTGATGATCTACACCAAGGGTAAGCTCGTGCGCGAAGCGGAGGTGGAGACGTACTATTTCCTCATCTCTTCCAAGAAGGCTTTCTGACGGGAGCGGAGTACCATGATCAAGATTACAGTCTGCCCGTCTTGCGGCGGGGGCAACATCAAGAAAGTACGACAAGACTGGACTGGCGAGTTTCACGGTCAGCTCTATACTGTCCCAGACCTGGAGTTCTACGAATGCCCGGATTGTGGGGAGCGGATTTACGACCGTGAGGCCATGTGGAAGATCGAAGCCTATTCTCCAGCATTTGTCCGGATGCGCGTGGGGGCACAGGTTTGTATAGCGACTAATGCCTGATGAGGTCAGACAAACCCAAGCGCAGGCAGTCTTGTGTGTGGGAGACCATTTCTGTGCCAACAGAAATGGGGTGGCCTAACATTGTGTGGAGCCGACGCCCACCCTTGCGTTTTTTTCAGGGTAGTCGGGCCTGCGGTGGTATCGGTGATTCTGGCGTGCCGTGCCAGCGGGGGCGGGTGGGCACGGCTCACGCTGACCGTTAGGCAGCCGAGGCACCATCACCTTCTCGCCCCCTAGTTCCAGAACGGAGTGCACACATTATGAATATCGGTCTGAGCGAGCTTCTTGTCGTCATCTTGAATCTGGCCCTCCTCCTGGCCATTCCCGTCATAGTGATCCTTTCCGCAGTTCTCCTCTTGCACCGCATTCGCGATCTCGAAGCGCGCGTTGCAAAACTCGAGGACGCAAAGGAAAAGGGAAGTCCACCCGGAAGGCACAAATAGGCTTTCGCCCTTGATATATTCTCTCGGCTGCCTAACACCGCGTGGTGTGTCCTGAAAGCTGTCAACGGCTAGCCGCGGTGCAAGTCCGGTCGTGGTAACTGCCAGGGGGCCACGTAGCAGGCAACCAGTGAGGTCTCACAGGGTCAGTGGCCCACAACCATCGTAATCGCTGAAAGTACGGTTCGAGGTGGTAGGGGATGGAAACCGGGATATGGTAGAGGTAATGAAACTTACTATCTTTGGCGCAACTGGCGCTACAGGCAAGCAACTCATTGAGCAGGCGCTTGCCGCAGGAAACCAGGTGGTTGCCTTCGCTCGCAACCCATCAAAAATCGGCGCGAGTCATGAGCATCTGACGATTGTGCAGGGCGAATTAGCCGACACAGCGGCAATTGAGCGCGCAGTCAGCGGCGCGGATGCGGTCATCAGTGTGCTGGGCCCTCGCCCGCGAGAAGACATCAACAGTAAGCCGCTTACGCAAGGGATGCAAAACATCCTGGCAGCCATGCAGAAAACCAACGTGCGCCGCCTGATTATTTCATCCACCCCGAGCGCCAGTGACCCAAACGACTTGCCTGATTTTAAATTCAAGGTTTTGGTTGCCATTGTCAAATCCGCAATGCGCCCTGCTTATGAAGAAATCGTTAGCGTTGCGCGGATTGTGCGCGAGTCCGATACCGATTGGACTATCGTGCGTGTGTCGCTGCTTAACAACCACCCCGGCTCGGGGAGAATCAGAGCCGGTTATTTGGGCAAAAAACAGGTCGGGACAAATATTTCCCGTGCAGATTTGGCGGCGTTCATGCTCAGGCAGGTAGAGGATACAACCTATCTGCGGCAAGCTCCCGCCATCAGCAATTGACAACAACTTCCATGAAAATCACCATCCTCACCTATGGCACACGCGGCGATGTGCAGCCTTTTGTTGCCCTCGCGCTCGGGCTGCAAAAAGCCGGGCACAGCGTGCGCCTCGCCGCCCCGTATCGTTTTGCCGATTTTGCCGCCCATTACAGTATCCCCTTCGCACCTCTGCCGGGCGACCCAGAAGAGATAAGCGCCCTCGCCAACAACGTCCGCCATGATGTGTTTGGCGCAGTCAAATCCGTGGCCGAATACGTCTTCTCGATCGCTCCCCCGGTCCTCCACGCCGCCCTTGCCGCCTGCGACGATGCCGACCTCATCGTCCACTCGTTTTTCTTCACCACTATTGCGAATTCGCTGGCGCGCGCCCGCGACATCCCAGATGTCTCTGTGCAGCTTCTTCCCATGTTCATGCCCACGCGGGCCTATCCGATGGTTGCACTGCCCAACGTACCGCCCGGCGCGCTGAGTTACTTTACCCACTGGCTGACCACACAGGTTTTCCGATACGCTGTACAGGTAGGATTGAGACGACTGCGTCGCGCCGAGCCGGAAACTTTCAACCTGAAGCTAACCTGGCCCTTCGAAACCTCCCAGCCAGTTCAGACGCCCCTTCTCTTTGCCTATAGTCCGACCATTCTTCCTCAACCCGACGACTGGAAAGCACCCCACATTCACATCACCGGCTACTTTTTTCTCGAAGTCCCTGAAACGTACCGACCGCCGCAGGAACTTCTGGACTTCCTCGCCGCCGGGGATGCCCCAGTTGGCGTGACGTTTGGGAGCATGGTCAACCGTGAATCCGAGCGGATAGATACTCTTGTGCGCGCTGCCCTCGCCCAGACGCGCCAGCGTGGTATCATCCTCACCGGCTGGGGTGGGAGAAAACCCGCCGAATGCACTGATGATCTGTTCTATATCGACGCTGTGCCGCACGACTGGCTTTTTCCCCATTGCAAATCTGTCATCCATCACGGCGGAGTGGGGACGACAGCCGCCAGTCTGCGCGCCGGGATTCCCACCATCACCGTCCCTCACGCCATAGACCAGTCGTTTTGGGGGAAGCGTGTCGCGGCGATTGGGGCAGGCCCGGCGCCCATTGATTTGGCACATCTATCCGTGGAGACGTTAGCCGCCGCTTTCGCTCAAGCAAATAATCCCGCCCTTCGAGCGCGCGCCCACGAGTTGGGACGTCTGATCCGCACCGAAGATGGTGTCGGAGAAGCAGTACGCCTTATCGAACAGCATGCCGCTGGCCCGGCACTACCGAAATCGGCCGGACGCTCCTTGTCTCTAATTATGATGACGGCGGCAACGCCGCCGAACAACTGTTTGGTGTGTCCTGAAAGCTGCCAACGGCTAGCCGGTGGAAGTCCGGTCGTGACTTCGACAGGCTCAGTCCAGGGGCAACTGCCAGGGGGTCACGTAGCAGGCAACCAGTGAGGTCTCACAGGGTCGGTGACCCACAACCATTGTAATCGCTGAAAGTACGGTTCAATGTGGCAGGGGATCGAAACCGGGATAGGGTAGAGGTACTGAGGCACTCTCAGAGGAAACGGAGAGCAAACTGGGCTGCCCCACCTGAGTTCCAGGCGCCATCCCCTGACCCTACCAGCGGACGGCCTACGGCCGCCGCTGATCTGTGCCGTTGGTGCGCCAGAGGCACTCCGGATTGGAGAAAGCATGTCTACTGTTGGCTTATCTGGCAAAATCGCGCTGGTGACAGGTTCTAGCCGAGGGATTGGATGTGCTGATGCTGGCTATCTTTGCTGTTGAGGAGTCTATCAGTTCAGTGTTGATGATAATCTTCGATGATGCGTAAAGAACACCAGCGCAAGGTTGGAGTATTATGCGGATTGATCCTCAATTAGGAGGTTCCGAAGTGAGTAAACATACGACGTTCTTCTGCTCGTTGATCGTGGGGGCTGTTTTGCTGAGCCTGATGATCCTGCCCACGCGGGCAGCCACGCAGACCCCTGGGGAGCCTGAGCCCAGGGAGGAAGCTGCCCCTCCCGTTCGCCTGCCTGCACCTGTACCTGAAGACGGCTTGCAGACGACGGCAGAGAAACTCAGAGCTACGGCCCACAAAGAGGGCGCCATGCCGCTGATTGTCGGGGTGAAGACGGAGGTGCCTTTTGTGCCTGAAGGAAAGCGGGCGGCTCCCCAATCTGTGCAGCGGCAACGACAGGCCATCAATACAGCCCAGGAAACGCTGCTCGATAGCCTGTCGAGCTTTTCGATCTCCATCAACGCTCGCTACAAGTATATCCCCTACGTCGCTTTGACCGTGGACGGGGCTGGCCTGGAGGCTCTGCTGGATTCGCCACTGGTGGCCGGTGTTTACGAGGACGGTCTTGATGCGCCGCTGCTCGATAGCAGCGTTCCCATCATCGGCGCAGACGACGTCTGGGCCGCAGGCTACGACGGCAGCGATTGGGCCGTGGCCGTGCTGGATACCGGCATCCAGTGGGACCACGAGTTCTTCGGCGGGATCTCCGCCAGCCGCGTGATCACTGAGGCGTGTTACTCGAGAGGGGAGGATTGGTATAATCCAGGCACAAAAGGCTCGCTCTGCGCCCCGGAACCGCACGCGGCGGATGCCACCGTCCCCCTGTGTTGGCATGGGGCGAGTAACATCTGCTCGCACGGTACGCACGTGGCAGGCATCGCCGCTGGAAGTCACGCCAGCGCCACCGTCGCCTACGACGGCGTCGCCCCGGGCGCGGACATCATCGCCATCCAGGTCTTCAGCTATTTCGAGGATGAAAACGACGTCTTGAGCTGGACATCGGATCAAATGCTGGCCCTGGAACGTGTGTATGACATGAGCTTCAGCTATGACATCGCTGCGGTCAACATGAGCCTGGGCGGAGAGCACTACACCAACTACTGTGATTCTGATCCCCGCAAGGCCGCCATTGACAACCTGCGTTCGGTGGGGATCGCCACCGTCATCGCTTCAGGAAACGAGTCCTATACCGACGGCGTTAGCGCGCCCGCCTGTATCTCGTCGGCGGTCGCCGTCGGGGGCACCCAGGACGACGACACGCTCATTCCGTGGTCCAACAGCAGTGAGATGGTGCACCTGCTGGCGCCTGGCGAGGGCGTGAACTCCTCCATCCCCGACAACGCCTATGCTGCGAAAAGCGGCACCTCGATGTCAACACCCCACGTCGCCGGCGCCTGGGCGTTGCTCAAGCAGGCCGATCCCGCGGCCACGGTGGATGAGATCCTGGCCGTGTTGCAGGATACTGGCGTGCCCGTCACCGATGCCCGTAACGGCATCACCAGGTCGCGCATCCAGGTGGACGCGGCCCTGCCCTACATGACGGGGGGATTCCTGAGCGGCACCGTGAAGGAGGACGCGGCTGGCTATCCCCCCATCGCTGGCGCCATCGTCCGCGCCAGCAACCCGACCTACACCTTGCAGACCACGACCGACGCCAGCGGCGCGTACCACCTGTGTGCTCCTGTCGGGGCGTACACTGTTACGGCAGTGGCCTATGGCTATCAACCTGCAACTGTGACCGGGTTGCCCGTTTCATCCGGCGCTACTACGACACAGGACCTCACCCTCACCGCCTACACCAACTACTACACCGTCTCTGGTGTCATCAGCGACGCTAACACCGGCTGGCCGCTGTACGCCAGCATCACGGTTGATGGCGACCCCTTTGGCCCGCCCGAAGGCATCTTCTGGAACGACCCGGTGACGGGCTACTACAGCATGACCCTCGTCGAGGGCACAACCTACGCCTTTGGCCTGAACGCCTGGGTGGCTGGTTACGTCCCCGCCACTCGCACCGTTGGGCCGCTGACGACGGATATCCCCCAGGATGTCGCGCTGGACGTTGACGCGGTGGCGTGCACTGCGCCGGGGTACACGATGACAGTGAGCGCCCTCCTCCTCGGCGAGGACTTTGAGACCTGGCCGCTGTGCAGTTGGATCTTTGTGGATAACACCGGCAGTGGTTGTTTCTGGTACGGCGACGATGACCTGGAAGACGACTCTGAAGGCAACCTCACAGGCGGCTCCGGCAACTTCGCCGACGCCGACAGCGACAACTGTGGCAGGCAGAGTATGGACACCGAGTTGATATCGCCGCCCCTCGATGCTTCGACCTACGGGGTTATCCTGGTTGATTTTTCGTACCACAAGGGCTACGGCAGCGACGCTGCCGATGTGGATCTCTTCGACGGCGCCAACTGGAACACGATCTGGACGGCCCCTAACAACACCGGCGGCCGGGCTAGGGCAAAAGGTCCCAGCTCCGCAGCCGGTGCCAGGGTCCGCTTCCATTACTACGATGCTTTCTGGGAATGGTGGTGGCAGGTAGACGAGGTGCGCATCAGTGGCGCGACCTGCGTCCCGCTCGCAGGCGGTGGCCTGGTCGTCGGCAACGTCTACGATAACAACACCGGCTATGGCCTGGACAGCGCGACTGTCAGCAACGAGAGCGGCTATTCGACCACGACGGGACCGACACCCGACCCGGCCGTGGACGAAGGGTTCTACACGCTGTTCTCACCGCAGGGCTCGCACGTCTTTACCGCTACCAGGAGCGGCTACGTCTCGGACGTACAGACGCCAACCGTGTCCCTGAGCGGCGCCATCCGGCAGGACTTCTACCTGGAAGCACCGGCCATAGAGGTGGCGCCATTTGGCCTGAGCGCCGTGCTGGGAGGAGCAGCGACCTCCGTGCAGACCTTGATCATCACCAACACGGGGACTCTCGACCTGGACTGGGATATCAGCGAGGCCATTACCTGGGCCGGCGTCTCCCCTGTCAGGGGGACGATCGCGCCCGGCTTGGGGACTGGAGTTGACGTGACCTTCGACTCTAACGGCCTGTATCCCGGCGCCTACTTCGGCAGTCTGGTCATCAGCAGCACCGCCACGGCCACCCCACAGGTGCTGGTGCCGCTGACGCTGACCGTGGAGAGTGGTACGCTGCAGGGCCGGGTCACCGAGATCGGCAGCGGTGTTCCAATCAACGGGGCGTTGGTTACAGCCGATCCTGGCGGCTTCACGACCCTCACAGACATGAACGGCGACTACAGCTACGACCCGCCGGCTTACGGCGACTACACCGTGACCGTGGCGGCCTTTGGGTATGAGAGCGGTGTGGTCAGTGGTGTCAACGTAGCCCAGGGCGTGACCGTGGCCCTGGACTTTCAGCTTACCCCCATCCCGCCTGCCAGCATCGAGGGCACGGTGCGCGATGGTTCTGGACACGGCTGGCCGCTCTATGCTCGCCTGGAGGTGGAGGGGTTCCAGCTCGAAGATGTGCTCTTCACCAACCCGGTCAGCGGTTACTACTCCACCACCTTGCCGCAGGGCGTGCCGTTCACCTTCACCGTGAAGGCGGAAAGCGATGGCTACATCGAGGTCACGCGCGTCGTCACGCCGGGCGCTACCGAGAACTTCGTGCTGGACGTTGATGCGGTGGCGTGCGCTGCGCCGGGGTACACGGTGACGGTGAGCGCTCTCGTCAACGAGGACTTTGAGACCTGGCCGCTGAGTGGCTGGAGCATTGTAGATAACACCGCTAGTGGCTGTGTCTGGTGCGGCGACGATGACCTGGAAGACGACTCTGAGGGCAACCTCACGGGCAGTTCCGGCAGCTTCGCTGACGCCGATAGCGACGACTGCGGCGAGCAGGATATGGACACCGAGCTGATATCGCCGCCGCTCGATGCTTCGCCCTACGGGGTTATCCTGGTTGATTTTTCGTACCACAAGGGCTACGGCAGCGACGCTGCCGATGTGGATCTCTTCGACGGCGCCAACTGGAACACGATCTGGACGGCCCCTAACAACACCGGCGGCCGGGCTAGGGCAAAAGGTCCCAGCTCCGCAGCCGGTGCCAGGGTCCGCTTCCATTACTACGATGCTTTCTGGGAATGGTGGTGGCAGGTAGACGAGGTGCGCATCAGTGGCATGACCTGTGTCCCGCTCGCGGGCGGCGGCCTGGTCGTCGGCAACGTCTACGACCGCGACACCGGCGACGGGCTGAACGGTGCGAAGGTCACCAGCGTCCACCACCAGACCGACGCCACGACCACCTGGGCCACGCCGGACGATCCAGTTGTGGATGACGGCTTTTATATTCTCTTCTCGTCGCTCACCGGCGCTCATCCCTTTGAGGCCAGCGCACCTGGCTACGTCACCGACATGCAGACGCCTGCCGTCGTTGCCGACGCTGTCGCTACCCAGGACTTTGTGCTGCACAGAAAGTTCGACGTCTTCCTCCCGCTGATTTCTCTTCGCTTCGGAGGTTTTTGATGAGCTCTTTCACCCTATGTTCTGTTGGAAAGGTGACGTGAAGTGGATTCGATCCGGGTTCTGCTCGTAGATGACCAGGAGATCGTCAGGCGCGGGTTGACGACGATCCTGAAGTATGCGCCAGGCATCGAGGTGGTGGGTCAGGCCAGTGACGGGGAAGAGGCGGTGGCCCTGGCCCGCGCCCTGCGGCCCGACGTGGTGCTCATGGACCTGAAGATGCCTCGGCTGGGGGGTATCCCAGCCACGCGGCGCATCTGCGCGGGGCTGTCCGATACCCAGGTGATCATCCTCACCACCTACGACACCGACGATCTGGTCTTCGAGGGGATCAAAGCTGGGGCCAGGGGCTACCTGCTCAAGGACGCCGCCAGCGAGACGCTGGTGGAGGCTATCCGGGGCGTGGTGCGGGGAGAATCGCGGATTGACCACAGCGTGGCGCGCAAAGTGCTGAACGAGTTCCAGCGATTGGCCACCCAGTCGCCGACCCGCCCTATCCCCCGACCCGCGCCAGACCCACAGGATCAGCCCATCATTGAGCCCCTCACCCCCCGCGAAGAGGAGGTGCTCCACTTGCTGGTCGAGGGGTTGTCGAACAAGGAGATCGGCGCCCGACTGCACCTGACCGAGGGGACGATCAAGAACTACGTCAGCAACGTCATCGCCAAGCTCCAGGCCAACGACCGAACGCACGCCGTGGTCACCGCCCTGCGTCGTGGTCTGGTGGATCTGGGGGAGTAGAGAAAGAGAGTGGTGGGCTTCGTTGACAGCGCCGACGACATCTACAACGCCGCCGCCATCATCTACGATGGTGCCCTGGCCGGGGTGTATCACAAGATGTACCTCCCCAATTACGGGGTCTTCGACGAGAACCGCTACTTCCAGGCCGGTACCGACTATCCGGTCTTCGCGCTCCAGGGGACCACCATCGGCGTCAACATCTGCGAGGACATCTGGTATCCGGCTGGCCCCGGCGAGGTGCAGGCCCTGGCAGGAGGCGCCGAGGTCATCGTCACCATCTCGGCTTCCCCCTATCATGCTGGGAAGGGCCAGTCCAGGGAGAGGATGCTGGCCACCCGCGCCGCCGACAACGTGGCCATGGTGGCCTTCTGCAACCTGGTGGGCGGCCAGGACGAGTTGGTCTTCGACGGCAACAGCGTCATCTTCGATGAGCGAGGCGAGCTGGTGGTGCGGGGCCAACAGTTCGAGGAGGACCTGGTCGTGGCCGACCTGGACGTGGGCAGCGTCTTTCGCCAGCGACTCCACGACCCCAGGCGCCGAAAGGAGAAGTTGGCTGCCGATGTTGGGAAGGTGAGCAGGATAGCGCTGCCGGAGGTGAAATCTTGCGGGGAGAAGCCGCCCCTGCCCGCGAAGAAAATGGAGAGGCTTGAGCCTCTGGCGGAGATCTACCAGGCCCTGGTTCTGGGCACGCGGGACTATGTCCGCAAGAACGGCTTTCAGAAGGTGGTCATCGGGCTGTCCGGGGGCATTGATTCGTCTTTGACGGCGGCCATCGCCGTTGATGCCCTGGGGAAGGAGAACGTGGTAGGCGTTTTCATGCCCTCCCGCTACTCCTCCGAGGAAAGCCGCGAGGATGCCGGGAAGCTGGCCGAGAACCTGGGCATCCGCTTTCTGGTCATCCCCATTGACGCGACCTTCCAGGCCTATCTTGACATGCTGGCTGAGCCCTTCGCGGGGATGGAGCCCGACGTGACTGAGGAGAACGTCCAGGCCCGCATCCGGGGGAACATCCTCATGGCGCTATCCAACAAGTTTGGCTGGCTGGTGCTGACGACGGGGAACAAAAGCGAGGTAAGTGCGGGTTACTGCACCCTCTATGGGGACATGGCGGGCGGCTTCGCCGTCATCAAGGACGTGCCCAAAACGCTGGTCTACCAACTGGCCGGGCATAAGAACGGCTCGGCTGGCCGTGAGGTCATCCCCCGCAGGGTCTTCGAGAAGGCTCCCACGGCCGAGTTGCGGCCAGATCAGCGGGATGAGGACACCCTGGGCCCCTACGCCACCCTCGACCCCATCCTGCACGCCTACGTGGAGGAGGACCGCGGGCTGGACGAAATCGTGGCCCTGGGCTTCGACGAGGCCACCGTGCGCCGTATCATCGGTATGGTAGACCGCAACGAGTACAAGCGCCGCCAGGCCCCGCCGGGGGTCAAAATCACTCCTCGCGCCTTCGGCAAGGATCGGCGGCTGCCGATCACCAATCAATACAGATGACAGACTTCCGAAATCTTTGAGACTTCGGAAGTCTCAAGGCGAAGCGCAGGTTGGAACAAAAGACAGCCCAGTTGAGCGCCCTGCGGGAGGTAGCCGAGGAAGTCCTGCGGGAGGAGTAGCGCTTGACAGTTTGGGAGGTCTCGTGATATAATGTTGATAGTTAGACCAATAGGCAGACCAGGTAACGGGGTTGGGTTCGCATTATTACCAATTTAGTCCAAAGCATTTTGTCTTCTAGCCCTTCGGATAAAACAAGGTCGCGCCGCTTCCGCATAAAGAGCATATGCAGAAATAAGTCTGTATAATCAGTAGTTGGGCGCGCATGGAGACCGCCACGGACTTGAATCCGGAGCACACTTAATGAGAGTGAAATTGAAATGGTAGATGAGGGAAACCAACCTTTCGATAACTGGACGGATGAACAGAAAGAGGCATTTCTCGCATATTTCAACGCCTTCCTAGAGCGCAAGTCAAAAGAAAAGTTCGCGGACGAAATGACCCCGGAAGGCATGCGGGCCCTAGTAGCGGTGATTACAGCTATCTCACATATAAGTGAGCGGCGCTTACAAGAGGCCAAAGACGACCAGGAGTTCAAAACCATCCTCGAACTATTCCGTGCATCACAAAAGGAAGGGCAAGTTCTCCCTGACCTGCAACGAGTCTACGCGATAAAAAAGGGGGCAGCACTGCGTAGATTTGAGATTAGCCTTGAGGAATTGAGGACGAAAATTCTCGGCAAGCAATATCAGAACTACTTGAACTTGGTGCAAAGCGCGAAGGAAGATAAACAGAGTCTGGCCGAAAAAATATGGACGGATACGCTCGACAACTGCCCCGACTCTAAGTTGGTAGAGAAATATCGTCGGTTGACCAACGGCATCACCATAATCCGTCGCGACGTAGATTTCGAGTTGTCACCTGCTCTGTTGCAGGTGAAGGGTAAGGATTTCGACGCTATAGAGTATTTCGCATATCTCGTCTACAAGCCAGAGGAACGCTTATGGTCTGAAACCTTCTTAGATCCTGAATGGGAAAGATTCCCTCTCAAGTGGGCGCACCATTTGCCAATAGCGCACGTCAAAACACTATTCGACATGTACAAAAGCGGAGAGGATATTTCACTCTATTATGTATCGAGATTTGAGAAAGACGGCATAGCAGCTATCAGGGAGCTAGTAAGCGATCCAATCGCGCGCACCCCCATTGCTAAGGAACTGGCTGGCATTCGAGAGGCAATCAATCAGGCGTTAATCTGTTATGAGAACCGACAACTTATGGCTTTCATGTACACCATCTTGCCCATCCTGGAAGGTATCTTGTGGAACTATTCGGTTTACTTGGACGCAATTGGTGAAGCCGAAATATATGTGAAAGGGACGAACTCTAATGAGGTCATTACCACGGATGGAAATATCCATCCCGATCCAACTGTTGGCTTGCTCATGCGTCACAGTGCTTTCAAAGACTTTTTCGACCAAGAGTTCATTGAGTATTTCTGCAATGAACTCTATAACGAGAGAAACCCGATTCTTCATGGCAGGCTCTTCAACTTCGCAACAATAGAAAACGCCGCTAGGAAACTCGCCACTCTGGAGTATTTGCTAATCCTAATGCGCAGGCTAGTTGAGGAAAAGATTATCAGCAAATTCGACGAAGTGACGCCGCCCGAGGTGGTTGAAGAGTTGCTAAGAAGGCATAAGAGCGATGAGGGATCACATCTTGAGTGAACACCGACTGTTCGCGCCCAACCAGTCGTTGGTGTGTCCTGAAACTGTCAACGGCTAGCCGGTGGAAGTCCGGTCGTGGTAACCGCTGTTTGCGGAAGTGAGGCTGTCTGAAGAGCCCGGTGCGAGAAAACCGCCGAGACCGGTGGAAGGGCTTAGGGCACGACGCATTCGTGCGGAGCAGGGTGGCCTTGGCCACCGCCCTCTTCGAGGACGCAATCCTCAGAAAGGAGGTGGCAAGATGGCGAAAACAGTGCAACACGAATCCGGTGCCCTAACGGACACCGCCCTGGTAGTCCTTGGATGGCTCGCATTCCTAGGAGCCGCGGCAACAAGTGGCATGGCTCCAATGGTTTCGACCCTTCTCATGGCGGTTGCCAGGGTCCTGCCCTAAGCCCTTCAGCCACCTCGGTTGCAGGGAGTCAGATCAGTCCGTAGTACTCAGAGACGGTAGCGCCGTTCACATGGGGAAGGGACTGACAGGCATACATAGCCCGCAAAGGAAACCTTGTCTGGACTGGAGGCCAGATTAGCAAGGTAAACCTCACGGCGTTCATCCCCTGTCACCTGAAAACAAGCAGGGGGAAACGCCGAAGCGAAAACGCA
>CAZVCJ010000034.1:0-23796 GCA_964625745.1 uncultured Anaerolineae bacterium
ACGACGAGGCCGTCGTCTCACTGTACTACGACCGCGACGGCACGGGGCGCGATGGTTGGCTCATCGCTCACTGCCTGAGCGAAGGGGGCGGCAGCTACGTCTGGGACACGTCCGAGGTGGGCAGCGGGACCTACTACGTCTACGGCCGCATAGACGATGGCCGGAACCTGGTCGTGGTGTCCTACAGCACTGGCACGGTCAGGGTGGTGGACTCCATACCGCCAGCGGCGCCCAGTGGGCTCTCGGTCAGTCTGGGAGGCGGCGTGGCAGAGCTGAGCTGGGAGGCCAGCCCGGAAGACGATGTCATCGGCTACGAGGTGCACTACGGGGATGAACCGTACACCTACACAGGCAGCTACAGCGCCACCAACGTGACCAGCTTCCGCCTGCCTCACAAACCGTCGCCGGAGACCGCGTACATGGCCGTCAGCGCCTACGACAGCTCAGGCAACAGCAGTCCCCCCTCGGAAGGGGTGCGGCTGAGTTTCGTGTATCTACCAGTGGTGTTGAATAATCATCATTAGGAAAGGAGGAATTGGCGTGGGTTCTGTCAAGAAATGGCGAAATAAGAAGATAGCCAAGCATAAGCACAGAAAGCGATTGAAGTTGACTCGTTGGCAGAGGCGGAAGAAGTAGGACCATGAAGCCCGAACTGCCGATAGACCGTGAAACGTGAAGACGTGAAACGTGAACAACTGTTCACGTTTCACGCTTCACGCATCACTTTTTACCACGCGCACTGACAAGGCTTAGACATAGGAGTTGCGATGAAGGGCTTGATTCTGAGCGGGGGCAAGGGCACGCGCCTCAGGCCCATTACCTACACCAGCGCCAAGCAGCTGGTGCCAGTGGCCAACCGCCCGGTGGTGTTTCGCGTCCTCGATGCTATGGTAGAAGCGGGCATCACCGATATCTGCATCGTGGTAGGCGACACAGCGCCAGTGATCGAGGCTGCCGTGGGCGACGGCTCCGCCTGGGGAGCCAGGGTGACCTACGTCCAACAAGAGGCGCCTTTGGGCCTGGCTCATGCCGTCAAGATAGCCGAGGACTTCCTCAGCGGTGATCGCTTCGTGATGGTTCTCGGCGACAACGTCATTGAGGGCGGTATCACCTCGTTAGTGAAGCAGTTCACCGGCAGCGACTGGAACGCTCAAATCGTCCTCAAGCAGGTGGAGAATCCACAGCAGTTTGGTGTAGCCGAGTTGCGAGATGGACGGATAGCTCGCCTGGTGGAAAAACCAAAGCACCCTCCCAGCGACCTGGCTGTGGTGGGCATCTACATGTTCGATCATCACGTCTTTGAGGCGGTCAACGCGATACGGCCTTCCTGGCGGGGTGAGCTAGAGATCACCGATGCCATCCAGTACCTGATAGAACAGGGTTATCAGGTCTATCCCTACATCCATGAAGGTTGGTGGATAGACACGGGCAAGATGGAGGACATGCTGGAGGCTAACCGCCTGGTTTTGGAGTCCAACGAGTCTCGGGTAGAGGGCTTTGTTGACGCCGACTCTAAGGTCAACGGCAAGGTCGTTATCGAGAAAGATGCCGAGATTATCAACAGTACCGTGCGCGGCCCGGCTATCATCGGCGAACGAACCAGGGTGGTGAACGCCTACATCGGCCCTTATACCTCCATCTACCACGACTGCCTCATCGCCGACTGCGAGATCGAGCATTCCATCATCATGGAGCACTGCAAGATTGAGGACATTCACCACCGCATCGAGGACAGCCTGATCGGGCGCAACGTAGAGATAGTCCGCTCGCCCGCCAAGCCCCGGGCCTACAAGATGGTGTTGGGGGATCATAGTAAGGTGGGGATACTTTAGGGAGGGAAGTAGAATGGCGACTCTATGGTCTAATCTGCCGTCTGAGGCATCGCGGGATATTGCCCGCCTGATAGCCTCAGGACGTTACAAAAGCGTGGATGAGGTTTTGACCGCTGCCACGCGACAACTCATCGCCGTTGAGGAGAAGGCAGCCGTCATCGAGCCTACGCCCGTGCGCCTCACGGCCCAGATCGAGTGGTCAGATGGCCAGTGCTGTGCCTATTGCCCAGAGCTTGACCTGGTCACAGCGATGGACACCGAGGAGGAAGCCCTCACCGACCTGGCGGAGATGGCAGTGGAGTACGCGGAGGATTACCTGGAGGACTTGACTTTTTATGCCAAAAGTCCTAATCGGGCGGAACATCTCCCATTTATCCTGGCTGTCGCCGAGTGCACGACCGATGTGTACGATGTTGAAGGTGTGCGCAAGGTACGAGGGCTTTTCGGGAGTAAGCACGAGGCGATAACTTGATGGTCGCCTTCGCTGGAGACAAGAGGGGGAATCCAATGTTTGGCTTTGACCGGATCACTTTTGATCCGAACATCATGGGAGGCAGAGCATGAGTCAGGGGGATGCGCGTCCCTGTTGCCTTGATCTTGAATCTGGTCGCTAACGGGATGACACCCGAGGAGATCATCCGGGCTTATCCGTATCTGGAGCCGGAAGATATCCAGCAGGCGCTGCATTACGCGGTTTACCTCCATGGCCGTTAGCGAGAGGGCTTTCCATACCCACGCCTTACAGAGGCGAGGTGAAGCATAAGCCATAGCAGGCGAGTTATCCAAAAGGATCGCTGAGAAGAGAGCGATAAATTCTCACCCTAACAGCAAAACAAAGAGGAAAATTGCTTCCCTCCCTGGGCCAGCCCCCAGGATGCTAGAGGATTCTCAATTGGTCGAGTGGGCGGCGGGCTGGCGCCCAAACACCAAACATATTATACGGGGAGGTTTAACATGAGACAGCAAAGGATTTCGAGACAATTCTATAGACCCCTGATACGGGCTGGGGTCACATTGGTGATGCTTTGGGTAATTGGGGTAGTCCTCAAGAGATTGCCAATGCTCCAGGATCTCCGGTTGCCTGAGGTACCCTTCTCAGGGGCCACAATCGCGGGGATGGCCGTCTCTCTGTTTATGGTGGGTATCCTCGTTGGGTTCGCCACAGAATTCGGACGCCAATTGCGGGTGGCATTGCCTCAGTTTCCAGAGAGTGGGGTGGTGGTAGCTTCACTGGTGTACATCATTGCCATAGTGCTTGCCTACGACACCCTTTCCCCTCTGGGCCAACTCCTTTTGAAAGAGGACGTTTGGATCTATCAGCTAGGTTTCCTGGCGCTGACGTTGATCCCAGTATGTATAGGTGGGCTCACATTGTACAGGAATGCCGATAAGATCACCGATCTGTTCACTACAAGGATAGCTAAGGGTACCGCTGAGGTGGTGACCTGTCCTAAGTGCAGGGCGCCTAACGAGCGGGGTGCCAAGTTCTGTGTTAAGTGTGGTACGGAGTTGGTAATCCCGGAGAAAGTCGAGGTCATCGCCTGCCCTAAGTGCGGGGTGGCAAATGCGCCAGGGGCAAAGTTTTGCTCTCAATGTGGTGCGGATTTGGCACCACCTGAGAAACCCAAGATTATCACCTGCCCCAAGTGCGGGGCGAAGAATGAACCAGACGCCAGGTTCTGCACCCGGTGCGGAGCCGAGTTGCCCCCAACATAAAGCTAAAGCTGCTTATCATTTGCCATTTACAAGCACATCCCGCTGCAAGGGGACGTGAATACGAGGAGGTCAACAAGATGGGTCAATTACAAAGAATATTCCCGTCAGTATTGTCTTGCCGGAAAGCGCTTCTGGCCGTGATTATGGGTGTTCTGCTGCTTGCTGGCTGCGGCACCACGGAAACCGAGGTCACTTTTTACGAGGAGGAAAGCTGGCATTGTGTAACGCGGCTAACGGTCCCCGCCGAGTTACTCGAGCTGGAAGGCGGCGAGGAGGCAGTGGAGAGCGAGGCACTATCCAACTTCCAGGCCCAGGCCCCGGGGGTTGAGCTATCCTGGGAGAAAGAGTACAGCGGCCGAGATGTGGTGTATCACTTCACGCTCGACGGAACGGGGTGGGAAGAACTGAATCGGTTTGTTTTCGATAGCGGGGCCTCCATCACCAAGGAGGACGATAAGGTACATGTCCGCTACTCAATCCCATGGGGTGGTGAACTGGTATACTCATCCTTAACGCTGAAAGGGGACAAGATCATTTCCAGCAATGCCGACGAGACCACCGACGGAAGTGCTATCTGGTATAACCCTACGGGTACTATCGAAGCAGTCTTGGTCGAAAAGGCCCATATCGATTGGTTTGTGATCTTACCCTTTGTCTTCGCCTTCCTAATAGTTGGAATAATGGTTTTCAGATCGCTACGCCGATTATAGGAAACACTCCTCACAGCACTCTAACGACCCAAATAGCGGATTCATGTTGGCCTAAAGGAATGAATCATGTTCTGTCCAAAATGCGGTACCGAAAACAAAGACACGGCCAAGTTCTGCAAGAATTGTGGCCAAGCATTGTCCGGTGCTGAGCTGCAGCGAGGAAGGGCAGCACCGATCACTGTGCAAAGAAAGCCATCTACCATGCTGTTAGCTTTCACCGTAGTGTTACTTACGCTAGCGGGGGTCTATAGTTACATTTGGCTGGGAGGCCCTTTGCCTTCGTCCTTGACCAAGATGGTTAAAGAGCCCGTAATAGTTACCAGGGAGGTCCCAGTCACTAGGATAGTCACCAAAGAAGCTGTTGTCGGGAGGCCAATAACACCTGTCTGCCCCACCCCCGAGGTGATCGTGAAGGAGGTAATCGTCGACAAAGAGGTTCCGGTCACCGTCGAGGTCGTGGTCGTGAAGGAAGTGCCTGTCGAGGTCATCAAGGAGGTCGTGGTCCCGGTTGAAGTCACAAGGATTGTCATCAAGGAAGTGCCGGTGCCCCCCTCGCCCTGACTCCTGAGCCGGCCGTTGCTGCGGAAGAGAAGGTGTTTGCCAAGACGCGGCGACGGAAGGAGGAGGCGATTATGTTCTGTCCAAACTGCGGTACCGAAAATAAAGACACTGCCAGGTTTTGCAAGAGTTGTGGTCAGCCCTTCGGGGCACCTGCAGCGCCCAAGCGCCGGAAGCCATCTTGGCTGACAGTGGTTTGGCTGTTGATGGTTGCACTGGTCTGTGTGGTTGCTGGGATCGCTATCTATTCGCGTCTTAACGAGGAAGGGATAGCCGCGTTAGTAACGTTTATCACTACCCTGACAAAACAGACGCCGGTATGGCCTCCTCCAAGCGAGCCGAAGGCGGTGATACTACCTACTGTCACATCACCGGCGACTGCGACGAGCCCACCGACTCCTGCTCCACCATCGGCGACGCCCTCTCCAACTGAGGCCTTGACGAGCGTGCCACCAACTGCCACGCCGACTTCTATGCCCACCCCGATTCCACCATCGGCGACGCCCTCCCCAACTGAGACCTTGACGAGCGTGCCACCGACCGCCACGCCGACTCCTGTACCCACCCCTGTTCCACCATCGGCGACGCCCTCTCCAACTGAGACCTTGACGAGCGTGCCACCAACTGCCACGCCGACTTCTATACCCACCCCGATCAAGATGTCTGGCGAGATTGCGTTCCTCTCTGAACGGGATGGCAACTGCGAGATCTATGTCATAGACCTAACCGACAATAGCCAGAAGAAACTTACTAATAACTCAGCGTATGACGGTGAGCCCGACTGGTCACCGGACGGCCGCTGGATCGCCTTCGATACAAATCGGGACGGGAATTATGAAATCTATATCATGGACTTTGATGGAGGGGGTGTGCTCAACCTCACGCAGAGCCCTCAAAGGGAGCGCGAACCCGATTGGTCGCCTGACGGCTCGATGATAGCTTATGAGGCCGGCGACTCGCAGGAAACGCTGGAAATCTACATCATGGATGCTGATGGGGCCAATCGGAGAAGACTCACGAACAACCCCTTCCCCGATAGGGCTCCCGCTTGGTCTCCCGACGGCCGCAGGATAGCGTTTATGTCCAAGAGGGAGGGAAGATGGCAGATTTACGTCCTTGACCTAGAAAGCGGTACAACCAGCCAAATTACTAATCACCCCGATGATTGTAGGTTTCCCACCTGGTCGCCAGATGGGCGCTACATAGCCTTCAATACCCTTACGGATGAACCGGGAGATAATGTGGGTCAGATATGGGTCGTAGATGCAGACGGGACGAATCCCCGAATGTTGACCAGGCTTGATCGGGATGGCAGGAACGGGAGGCCAGCTTGGTCACCTGAGGGAACGAAGATTGTCTTTAACTCCAACCGTGATGGTGACTATGAGATATACATAATGGACATGGATGGCGCAAACCCACAGCGCTTGACCTATTCGGCACGAGATGATTACCAGCCCGATTGGTCCGAGTAGTCTCATTGAAGGGAGATGATCATGTTCTGTCCAAAATGTGGTACCGAAAACAAAGACACAGCCAGGTTCTGCAAGAATTGTGGCCAGCCACTACTCAGGAAGGCAGGCCGAGCACGCGCACCCAAGAAGATGCCATGGCTAGTAGGCATATCGGCGCTTGTCATGGTCTGCGTAGTTGCGGTTGTTGTGATCTACCCACGCCTCAAGGGGAAGCTAAGTCCCTATGCCAGCGTTTGCGGCACATACATAAACCAAGACAATCCAGACGAATATTTGGAATTGAAAGAAGATGGAAGCTTCTATTTGAAGGAGCTGGGAGTTGGCTTTACCGGGGAATGGGAGATCGAGGAGGATGTATTAACGCTTTCTGTCCTGCAACTTGGCCTCACGGTAAAGGGCAAGCTGAAGGGAGACACGATAATTGATGAGGAGGGGAAAATCTGGGTGAGGAGGGAAGAAAGGGTAATTGCACCTTCCCCCAAGGCAACAGCATCCAGGACCCTGACCGTAACGGAAGTCAGGCCATCTCGCGAACCTGAAGTTATAGTACCGGCTGCTCCTACATCAACACCAACGCCCATTCCGTCCCTCGAACCTACCCTGGCCCAGGGGGGCTTGTCTAGTGCCCATCTGAGCGATACTCCCGACGGGCCGGCCATGAACCAGTTTCCCTCAGGCGCAGCCGTCGTCTATGCTATCTTCGAGTACGCCGATATGGCAGGGGAGCCGATAAAAGTAAGGGTCTATGACAATTATGGCAGCATTCTCTTCGAGCAGACCCAAAACTGCACTGGGTCTGGGACGAAGTCCGTGGCGACTACGACCGGTGGGGGGTACTTTCCCGATGATCAGTATGTTACCAATCTTTACCTTGGTGAGTATGTAGCTAGGACTATAATGTGGCTTGTTGGCGAGCCGGTAGCGCGGCCTGTCGCAACGCCGACTAGCAAACCGGCGATACCGACGAATCCAGCTGAGCGCAACAACATGTACAGCGAGCCGCCGGAGATGCAGATTGACACCGGCAAGACTTACATCGCCACCATCTCCACGGCTAAAGGCGACATCGTCATCCAACTCGACGCCAGCGCCGCCCCGCTCACCGTCAACAACTTCGTCTTTCTGGCAAGGCAGGGCTTTTACGACAATGTGACCTTCCACCGTGTAGAGCCTGGCTTTGTCATCCAGGGAGGCGACCCGACGGGCACCGGGGGCGGTGGCCCCGGCTACACCGTACCGGCGGAGATTCAGTTGCCCCATGTCGAGGGCGCCATTGCCATGGCTCGGCGGGCAGACGAGGTGAACCCTACCCGTGCCTCTAGCGGCAGCCAGTTCTATATCACCTTGGCCCCGACGCCTTTCCTGGACGGAGCGTACAGTGTCTTTGGTCAAGTGATTGAAGGGATGGACGTAGTCAAGTCCATCGCCATTGGCGACGTAATAGGAAAGATCACCATTTCAGAAGAATCGACGGAGATCAAAATCGGTGGACAGATGGAGCCGGGTGTGGTCTTCATTCCTGCGGGGGAATTTACCATGGGCAATGATGAAGGCGATGACGACGAGAAGCCGGCACGGACGGTCTTCCTTGATGCGTTCTGTATTGACAAGTACGAGGTGACCAACGTCCAGTACAAAGAATGTGTGGAGGCCGGAGCTTGCAACCCCCCAGCTCGTATGTCGTCCCCTAGCCGGCTTTCATACTATGGCAATCCAGAGTTTGATGATTACCCCGTTATCTACGTAAGTTGGGATGATGCCCAGGCTTACTGCAAGTGGAGAGGCAAGCGGCTGCCGACCGAAGCAGAGTGGGAGAAGGCGGCGAGAGGGACCGATGAACGCCTCTGGCCCTGGGGTGACAGTGAACCCGATGCGAACAAATTGAACCTGTGCGATGTGAATTGCACATACGATTGGAAAGAATCGCACATTGATGATGGCTACCCGGACACGGCTCCTGTCGGGAGCTTCGAGGCGGGTAAGAGCCCCTATGGTGTCTACAACATGGGGGGGAACGTCCGCGAGTGGGTGGCCGATTGGTATGCTCTTGACTACTACATAAATGCTCCCGACCGCAATCCTCCTGGGCCGAGCTCTGGTATAGGCAGGGTGTTGCGGGGCGGCTCATGGCGCAGCAATATACCAGTTGCCCGCAGCACCTACCGCCTCTGGTACGACCCTACAGTCAGGGACGAATACGTCGGATTTCGTTGCGCCAGGTAGTGCGGTGTCCTGAGCCCTTCGGCCTCACTCAGGACAGGCTTGTCGAAGGGTTGACCTTCCACTTGCAGAAAGAGAGCCCGGAAATCGATGGAGATGTGTTAACGCTTTCTTTCCCACAAGTTGGTCTTGATGTAAAGGGCAAGCTGAAGGGAGACACGATAGTTGATGAGGAGGGGAAAATCTGGGTGAGGAGGGAAGGAAAGCTGATTGCACCTTCCCCCAAGGCAACAGCACCCAGCACCCTGACCATAACAGATATTGAAGTCAGGCCATCTCGCGAACCTGAAGTTATAGTACCGGCTGCTCCTACATCAACACCAACGCTCATTCCGTCCCTCGAACCTACCCTGGCCGAGAGGGGCTTGCCTAGTGCCCATCTGAGCGATACTCCCGACGGGCCGGCCATGACCCAGTTTCCCTCAGGTACAAGTGTCGTCTATGCTATCTTCGAGTACGTGGGTATGGCGGGGGAACGGATAAAAGTAAGGGTCTATGACAATTATGGCAGCAGTCTCTTCGAGCAGACCCAAAACTACACTGGGTCTGGGACGGAGTCCGTGGCGACTACGACCAGTGAGAGGTACTTTCCCGATGGTCGGTATGTTACCAATCTTTACTTTGGTGAGTATGTAGCCAGGATGATAGTATGGGATGTTGGGGAGCCGGTGGCGAGACCTATCGCCACGCCAACGCCCGCACCTCCTCCACCTACGCCGGTGTCTGCTGATGCTTGGAAGGACTTGGAGTTGGTGGGGCGGACTAGTACTAGGATACGAGGGGGATCTGTCTTCGTTTCAGGCTCCTATGCTTACCAGTAGTTTTGCAGATTATACAAATCAGCGAGTTTAGGTGGCAAAAGTGCTTTTCAGAGCCTTGGGAACCCCAATTTTGGTCAGAATTCTGCTCGTTTCAGTGTCCCCAAAGGCCCAAATGTAAAAAGTGCAAAACTACTGCTTACGTGGATGGGCTGCTGATAGCGGATATCTCTGATGCAGCCAACCCTTATGAAGTAGGCTCCTGGAAGGCACCAGATATTAGTGCGGGTATTTTCGTCTCTGGCTCCTATGCATACGTGGCCGTTGGGTATGATGGTCTGTGGATAGTGGATATCTCCGATCCTGCTGACCCTCATGAGGTCGGATACCTCTGCACTCGGGGCTATGCCAACGATGTCTTCGTCTCAGGCTCCTACGCTTACGTGGCGACGCGGGAAGCTGGTCTGGAAGTGGTTAGCGTGGCCAACCCATCTGGCCCAAAGGCAGTTGGTGCCTGCCCCACACAGGGGGATGCTCTTAGCCTTGTTGTCTCAGGCTCCCAAGCCTATGTGACTGACCGAAGCTATGGACTTCGAGTGATAGATATTTCTGATCCTTCTAGTCCTTACGTGGTTGGCGCTTGCTACACGCCTGGGAAACCAGCTGTCGGTAAGGGTATCTTTGTATCTGGCTCCTACGCTTACGTTGCTGATGGGGAAGCAGGGTTGCAGGTGGTGAATATCTCTGACCCTGCTAAGCCCCATCAGGTGGGAAGCTGCGAAACGCCGGGGTATGCCAGGCAAGTCTTCGTCTCCGGCTCATATGCCTATGTTGTTGGGAGTCTCTCTTCTAAGGGATGGTGGCTGGTGGTTATTGATGTATCCGATCCAGCAACGCCCCACGAGATGAGATACTACGATATGCCGTATGCCGGTGACGTCTTCGTCTCCGGTCCCTACGTCTATGTGAGTAGTGAGGGGCTTCTCATCCTGAGGTTTTCGGGGCTGGAATGAGGCATCCGACATGGTAAGCAAGCTAACAATCGTCCTGCTCCTTGTGGTAGATGCCAGGGGGTGAGAAGATGGGAAAGAAGACAGTGCTTCTGTTGGGGGTAATTTCAATTCTACTGAACGGGGTGGCGGGATGCGTGGAAGAAGTGCGCCCACCCAGCACCGAGACTGTGGTAAGGTACACCCCACCTCCGGCTCCAACAGAGGCTCCAACACTCGCGACAAAGGCCGAGCTAGTAGAGGCCTTAGAGGGCCTGCGAGATGCAATGCTGATGAAAGTTGATTGGGACATAGATGACACTGCCCTGGCTTTCACAATGGTGAAGGATTATTGGCGGGCAAAAAGGTGGACAGATATCATCAGAGCACCTCTCAGAGTTTTGGAGAACACGATAAGCTTACTGGCTAGGGCCTCAGATTTGAAGAGCTTGGCCGAGGGGATAGACGAGGAGCTGATCAAGGCCAAAGCTACTTACCAGGTGCTGGCTACGGTGACGATGGTGCAGGGCCTGCAAGAGGTGGGCGGGAAACTGTATTATGGCTTGCATGGCCCGCTTTATGTCTCGGCCATCGAAAGTATGCTAGATGCCGCGGATGCCACTACTGTACCTCCCTTCGGCTTCAGCGAAGAACATTATAAGAATGTCATCGAGAATCATTTGTTTGGAGTGCAAGGGGAACCCGTGGTGAAGGTCCCCAGGTATTCGACGGAATCTGACAGGAGAATTGTTGAGTTTGCTAACGGCGCTTTGGAACTCAGAACAAGCATTGACGGCACTTTTGATAAGTTGATCGCCGATATAGAGGCTGGGGAGCTACCCGAGGGATTCCCCTGTGGTGAAGTCGTTGCCGAACTAACATATCTTGAAAAGCAAGTACTGAAATCCACGCTATGTAGTGTAGATGTAGTGTACAAGACCCACTTCTCTGAACACGCAAGGACAACGCTCGGTGCTGTGGCTGATCGAAAAGAAGCCTGGCGTATAGCCGCCGGCAATTTAGCCAACAAGCTAGACATTGAGTGTGAAGTCGAGTTGCAAAAGGCAGGAAACGCTTTATTGATCACCTTTACATACATATGCCCCGGTGCGGACGTAATAAGGGTTTTCCAGCAAGCTACCACTCTGACTGAACTACTTATCAGTTCTTATAAAAAGACCTTCCACACCGATCCGGAGGAGGCATTCTATATGCTGCCCCAGGAGATGCTCCTAACCCTTCCTATGGAGCTATCCAACCTATGGATGATAGCCGATGACACCGACCAGTATCTGAGGCACCTACTGGTAGCTCCGCCCCCTGCTCCCCCCCCGCTCCCTCCCCATAAGGGTGGGATCGCTTATGTGGCCGCTGAAGATGATCTTTGGGTTATAGACGCAAGCGACCCTGTCAACCCCCATAAGATTGGTCACTGTGGCACGCCATACTCTGCCCAGGGCGTTTTCGCCTCAGGCTTCCTTGCCTATCTAGCCGACGGGTATGCTGATCTACGGGTGCTTGATGTCAGCGATCCTTCCCAACCCAAAGAAGTGAGCCATTCTGATGTGCCCAAAGGTGCCTTAGATGTTTTCGTATCGGGCTCGTACGCCTATGTGGTAGATAGAGGTGGCTTCCTGCACGTGATAGACATCTCCAATCCAGTAAGACCCTACGAGATTGGCTACTACGATGCAGGAGGGTTAAATGTCTTCGTCTCAGGTTCGTATGCCTACGTGGCTACTGGGTATAGCCTGCGTGTGATGGACGTAAGCGAACCTTCCAACCCCCACGAAGTGGGGTGCTGGGGATGCGAGGATATCACCTTGTCCGCCTCTGACGTCCACGTCCACAATGGCTTCGCCTATGTGGTTGCTGGTGATACTAGGCGGGGGTTTTACGGTTTGCGAGTGGTAGACGTAAGCCGTCCAGCCGACCCATATGAGATGGGGGGACTGGACATATGGCGTATCCTGAGTGTGGATGAACTCCCTGTAATTTTTGTTTCCAACTCTTATGCCTATGTGGTTGCGACCGAAAAAGGGAGGATGAACCTACGGGTGATAAGCGTAAGCGACCCTAGCAATCCTTATGAGGTGGGGCAGTTGGATGTGGCAGGACAAGCCAAGGGCGTTTTCGTCCTGGGCTCCTATGCTTATCTGGCTGCTGGAACCGCTGGTCTGCGTGTGATAGATGTCAGTGAACCTTCAAAACCCTATGAGGTGGGATACTGGGATGATATGCCCACGCTTGCCGAAGCCAATGGTGTATTTGCCACAGGCTTGCTAACTCCAACACCGCATACTCCTAAGCCTGCGCTAGAAAAGGAAAGAGCATCTCCCCTTTACAAAGCCCTAGCCGGCAAGTGGCAGCTCGGCACAACGTGGATAGAGTTTTCCGCAGATGGGACTCTGAAACTAGGAGACGATGCGGGCACAGCTTCTGGCACCTATAATGTCATAGACGATGACACCATTCAGATTGATGCACCTGGTAAGGCCGTTCACGGTGAGCTTGTCGATATCGTCAGCATCTCGGAAAACACACTAACCTTGAAATTTCTTTCCTCTGACCAGACTATAAAGTTTGGGAAACCAGGGTACCCTATACCCACTTCCGCTCCCACTTCTACTTCCGTCCCAGTTACCCCTACGCCCACATTGACACCCAAAGAACGGGGAGTTATTATCAAAAGGGGCTGCTGAACGAAGCGGTGAGCGAGTTTCAGGCGGCTTTGGATAT
The DNA here is from genome assembly GCA_964625745.1 of uncultured Anaerolineae bacterium. Lineage (GTDB taxonomy): Bacteria > Chloroflexota > Anaerolineae > VGOG01 > VGOG01 > CAZVCJ01. The sequence continues at coordinate 12,998 of CAZVCJ010000034.1, forward strand.
CAACCCCGATGATGCGGAGGTGCATTATCTCCTGGGAGCAGCCTATGTCCAGATGGGGAGGATGGACGAAGCGATGAAAGAGTTTAACACGGCTCTGGAATACAATCCCGACCTCCCCGAGGCATATTTCGGCTTGGGGACAGTCCATAAACTCCAGGGGAACAAAGAGAAGGCCATCAGAGCCTTCGAGCGTTTTCTGGAGCTGGGCCCCGGCCAAGACCCGCAGGCCCAGATTGAAGCCGAGCGCCTGCTCAGAGAACTTAAAGGGCAATAACTCTGAACTTCAAACTCTAAGCTTCAATCCCATGGGTAGGCTAACCGTATTGGCTGTCAAAACTGGGGCGACAGGCCGTTTTTCAAGCCTCGCCCAATACGATTGGGCGTCTACCCAGCCCGGAAAATACGGTTATTGAGTGGGCAATTGGGAACCGGAGGCGATGTTTATGAAAACAACCTTGATCTACGCCGGCATAGCCGGCTACGGCTTCGAGAGCCTGGGCAGAGGAATGGAGGCGGGGTGGATCAACCACGGCCTGGCTCAGCTCTCCGCCTGCGCCAGGGCCGAGGGGTTCGATGTGGACCTCATTGACCTGCGGGGCCTCAAGGGCTGGGACGAGTTCCGGGCGGAGTTAGAGCAGCGCCGCCCCGACGTCACGGGCCTGACCATGATGAGCGTGGACTACAATCCGGTGACGAAGGCTTTAGACGTCATCAAAGACGTGGATCCTTCAATTATCACCGTCGTCGGCGGCCCTCACCCCACGCTGGTGCTGGACGAGGTAGTCGCCAACTCCAAGATTGACTACATCGTCACCCACGAGGCGGAGATCACCTTCCCCAGGTTGCTGGCTGCCATCGCGAGAGGCGAAGCGCCGAAGGAGCGAGTGCTGGTCGGGGAAAGGCCCGACCTGGACGCCATCCCCTTCGTGGATCGGGAGCTGTTCTTAGACGAGTGGCGCAGGTGCGGCTACGACCCCGATTCCCCCGAGGTGTCCTTCGTGCCGGAGCTGCCGCCGCCTTTCTTGACCATCATTGCCGGGCGTGGCTGCATCTACAACTGCAACTTCTGCCAGCCAGCCGAGCGCATCATCTTCGGGCGGTTCCGCCAGCGGTGCGTGCCTGGCGTCGTCGAAGAACTGAAGCTCCTCCAGGAAAAGCACCACTTTGCCAGCTTCATGTTCCACGACGACTGTTTGACCAACGACCGGGAATGGGTGGCCGAGTTCTGCGAGACTTACAAGCAGGAGGGGTTCACTCAGCCCTTCTTCTGCCAGAGCCGGGCCGACATCATCGTCCGCCACGAGGAACTGGTGGAGCTGATGGCCGACGCCGGCTGCCGAGGCTACTTCATCGGCTTCGAGAGCGGCAGCGACAGGGTGCTGCGCTTCCTGCGCAAGGGCACCACCAGGGAAGTGAACCTGAAAGCGGCCCAGGTCTGCCGGAAGCACGGCATCTCCGTCTGGGCCAACTACATGCTGGGCCTCCCCACCGAGACTAAAGCAGAGGTGATGGAAACCATCTCCATGCTCAAGGAGATGGACCCCGACTACTACAGCCCGGCCTTCTACACCCCCCACCCCGGCAGCGACCTCTACGACTACTGCCTCGAAAACGGCCTCTCCCTCATCGCCAGCCACGACCAATATCGCCGCAACCCCACCGAGACCAAGATCAAGGGCCAGGATCCTGAGTTCCTGAACTGGGCTCTGGCGGAATCTCAGCGCCGCAAGCCGCTTAATCAGCTCAAGCGGACGCTCAGGTACTACTGGCAACGTTACGCCAAACCACGTAAAGCCATGACCAGGCTTCGGAATCTCATTACACACTCTGACCCACTTCTGCAACCAAATGCCTGATCTTATTCTCTACAACGGCAGGTTACTTACTCAAGACCCCAACTTCCCCCAGGCCACCGCACTTGCCATCCACGGCAATCGGTTTCTGGCTGTCGGGAGTGACGCCGACATCCGGCCCCTGGCTCGGCCCCACACCCGGCTGATTGACCTGGGCGGCCGCCTGGCGCTGCCCGGCCTGACCGACGCTCACTTCCACTTCTACGATTGGGCGCTCGGTCTCCGACGACTGCCCCTGGCAGACACGACCTCGCTGTCCGACCTGCGCCAGCGGCTGGCTCAAAGGGTCAGTGAGACGCCGCCCGGTCACTGGATCCTGGGCCAGGGCTGGAACGAGACCCGCTGGCCCGATCCGCACATTCCCACCCACGCCGACCTGGACGACCTGGCCCCCGACCATCCCGCCATCCTGTGGCGCAATGATATGCACCTGGCCGTGGTCAACTCCAACGCGCTGCGGGAAGCAGACATCACTGGCGACACGCTGGATCCGCCCGAAGGCGTCATTGACCGAGACGAGTCGGGACGACCGACGGGCGTTCTACGTGAGCTGGCCATCAACCTGATACGAGACGTCATCCCCCCACCCACCGAACAAGAGGCCGTCGAGGCCATGCGTGAGGGGCTCCCTCTTCTCCATCGTCTGGGACTGACCGGCGTCCACGATTGCCGCATCATGGGCGGAGCCGACGGGCCGCCGGCCTTCCAGGCCTACCAACGCCTGCAAGCGGCAGGCGAGCTGGCTCTGCGGCTGTGGATGCATATCCCCGGCGAGCGCCTGAACGAAGCCATCGCCCTGGGCCTGCGCAGCGGCTTCGGCAACGACCGTTTGCGCGTGGGGCACGTCAAGTTCTTTGCCGACGGCGGCCAGGGCGCTCGCACCGCCTGGATGCTGGAGCCGTACGAAGATACGGGCGAGTGCGGCATGCCCCTGACGCCGATGGCAGAGATAGCCGAGGCTGTGCGCCGCGCCGATCAGGCTGGGCTGGCCGTGGCCATCCACTCCATCGGCGACCGCGCCAACCGAGAATTGCTCACCGTCTTCGAAGGTTTCGATACGCCTACGGCTACTCAACCCAAGCAACTCAAAACTCGAAACCAGAAACCAGAAACCCACATCCCCCACCGCATCGAACACGTCCAGATGATCCGCCCTGACGACGTGTCCCGTCTGGCCCGTCTGGGCATCGTGGCCTCGGTGCAGCCTATCCACGTCACCGACGACATCCCGATGGTCGAGCAGTCAGTGGGATCGCGGCGGCGCTTCGCCTACCCCTTCCGCGACATGCTGGACGCTGGCGTGACCCTGGCCTTCGGCTCCGACGCGCCGGTGGCCGATCCCAACCCGTTGTGGGGCATCCACGCCGCCGTCACCCGCCAGCGGCGAGACGGCACCCCACCGGGCGGTTGGTGCCCCGAGCAGCGGCTGACCGTGGCCGAGGCAGTGTGGGGCTTCACCATGGGCCCGGCCCTGGCCAGCGGCCGAGACGCCGATCTGGGCAGCATCACCCCCGGCAAGCTGGCGGACCTGGTCGTCCTCGACCGTGACATCCTTTCGACAGCCCTTCGACTGGGCTCAGGACAAGGCTCAAGACACCGCTTCGCCATCGAGCCGATAGAGATCGCCCAGACGCAGGTGGTGATGACCGTCTTTGACGGACGAGTGGTGTATCAACGATGAAGGTGCGCCTCAAGCTCTTCGCTGTTTTTCGTCGTTATCTGCCCCCCGGCACGCAGGGCAACGCCTGTGACGTGGAGGTCCCAGACGGCACTCAGGTCAGTGACCTGTTGTCTCGATTCGGCGTGCCGGAAAAAGAATCCCTGCTGATTCTGGTCAACGGTCGAGACGCCGGCCCCGATCGGGTTTTGCGAGACGGCGACGTCGTTGCTGTTTTTCCAACCCTGGCCGGCGGGTGATCGCGTTTCCAGACTTCCGAAGTTTGGGAAACTTCGGAAGTCTTCACCACTACTTCAAAGAGGAGGACACCCAACCCATGTTCGGCTGGCACGGCAAAATACTCAGGGTAGACCTGACCAACGAAAACGTTTCGGTGGAAGAAGTAGATCCCCAGATGGCCAAAGACTTCATTGGCGGACGGGGCTGGTCCATCCAGTACCTCTACGGTGAGGTGGATCCGACTGTGGACCCCCTGGCACCGGAGAACAAGCTCATCTTCGGCACCGGGCCGCTGACCGCTACCCCTGCACCGACTGGCAACCGCTACGTGGTGACCACCAAATCGCCCCTCACCGGGGCGCTATCTTGCTCCAACTCCGGAGGCATGTTCCCCACCGAAATGAAACGCACGGGCTTCGACCTGTTCATCTTCGAGGGGAGGGCGGAGCGGCCGGTCTACCTGTGGGTCAACGACGATCAGGTGGAGATTCGCCCGGCGGAGCATCTGTGGGGCAAGACCGTCCATCAAACCGAGGACATCCTGCTGGAGGAGACTGATCCCAAAGCTAAGGTGGCCTGCATCGGCCCGGCTGGCGAGCGGCTGGTCAAGATCGCGGCCATCATGAACGACAAGCACCGGGCGGCGGCCCGCTCCGGCGTGGGCGCGGTCATGGGCAGCAAGATGCTCAAAGCGGTGGTCGTGCGGGGCACGCAAAAGACACCCCTGGCCGAACCCCAGGCCATGCGAGAGCTGTGCAAGCTCGTGCACTCCGAGGTCAGCCGGGACGTCAAGAAAGGCTCGTCGCTGCGCGAGTATGGTACCGCCTACGTGCCGCCGGTGACCAATGAGATCGGCATCCTACCCACCCGCAACTTTCAGACCGGGGTGTTCGAGGGGGTGGACAACATCAACGGGCCTACCCTGACAGAAAATTACCTGATTCGCCCCAAGCCGTGCTTCGGCTGTCCTATTGCCTGCGGGCGGGATACGCGGGTGGATGATCCGCTGTACGGTGGGGAGGGCGAAGGCCCTGAGTACGAGACCATCGCCGCCCTGGGTAGCGGTTGCGGCATCGACAACCTGGCTGCGGTGGCCAAAGCCAACTACGTGTGTAACGAGCTGGGCGTGGATACCATCTCCATGGGCGTGACCCTGTCCTGCGCCATGGAAATGTACGAAAAAGGCGTCCTCCCGGAAAGCGACGTGGGTCGGCCGCTGCGCTTCGGCGACGCCGACGCGGTGATCGCGCTGATCAAGCAAACGGCCTATCGGGAGGGCTTCGGCGACGCTTTGGCCGAAGGCAGCTACCGACTGGCGGAGAAGTACGGCCACCCCGAACTTTCCATCACGGCCAAAAAGCTGGAGTGTCCGGGCTACGACCCTCGCGGCGCTAAAGGTATGGGCCTGCTGTACGCCACCTCCAACATCGGCGCTTCCCACATGGCCGGCGACCTGGCCTATCCCGAGGTCTTTGGCGTCCCCAAGAAAATAGACCCCCTCACCATTGAGAATAAGCCCCATCTGATCCATCGGTTCGAGGATGCCTTCACCGTCATTGACGCCGCCGGGCTGTGCGTCTTCCTGAGCCTCCGCTACCTGTTCGATTCCGACGTCAACCTGTGGCCCGCTCGCCTGACCAAATTAATGAACTACGCTACCGGCGCTGGCTACACCGAGGAGACGCTGCTCCAGGCCGGCGAGCGCATCTTCAACCTGGAACGGCTCTTCCTGCTGAAGGCGGGCTTTACCAAAGACGACGACACCTTGCCCAGGCGGATGCTGGAGGAGCCTATGCCTGAGGGTCCGGCTAAAGGGCACGTGGTGGAGCTGGATGAAATGCTGCCCGAATTCTACCGGCTGCGCGGCTGGGACGAGAACGGCGTGCCCACCAACGCCAGGCTGGCTGAACTGGGGCTGAAGTGTTAGTAGCCATTCACGCCCTCCCCCTGGGAGGGGGAGGGTTGGGGTGGGGGTAAAAATCCCTTTTGCCGAAACCCACCCTTGCGGCCCTCTCCCCCCTGACCCCCCTCTCCCAACCCTGGGCGAGGGGGGAAACGGACTCCCTTCCCCTGCTTCCCCCCCAGAGTTGGGGGGGACCGAGGGAGGGCGGGGAGGGGCTGGGGGTGGGGGCATGTTTGGAGGCAAAATAACCTCAGATAAACTGATCAGCATGCACGACGCCATCGCTGCCTGCGTCCACGACGGCGACGCGGTGGCTATCGAGGGTTTCACCGCCTGCATCTGCTTCGCCGCCGCCCACGAGATCATCCGCCAGGGACGCCGCGATTTGACCCTGTGCCGCATGACGCCCGATCTGATCTACGACCAGATGATCGCCGCCGGGTGCGCCCGCAGGCTGGTCTTCTCCTACCTGGGCAATCCCGGCGTCGGTTCGCTGCACTGCGTCCGCCGGGCGGTGGAGAAAGGCATCCCACACCCCATCGAACTGGAGGAGTACTCTCATTTTGGAATGGTGGGGCGTTACCTGGCAGGGGCCTATCGGCTGCCCTTCTTCCCCCTGCGCTCCTACGCGGGGAGCGACCTGCCAAAGGTCAACCCGCGCATCTGCTCCGTCGAGAGCCCCTATGGAGAGGGGACTATCGCTGTCGTTCCCCCCCTCAACCCCGACGTGGCCATCGTCCACGCCCAACGGGCCGACCGGGTGGGGGACACCCAACTGTGGGGACTGCTGGGGGTGCAAAAAGAGGCCGCCTTCGCTGCCAGGCGCGTCATCATCGTGGTGGAGGAAATCGTGGACGAGGCGGTGATCCGCGCCGACCCAAATCGCACCATCATCCCAGGCCTGGTGGTGGACGCGGTGGTGCACCAGCCCTACGGCGCGCATCCCTCGTACGCACAGGGCTACTACGACCGGGACAACGAGTTCTACCTGCGGTGGGACGAGATCAGCCGGGACGAGGCGGCCACGCAAGCCTGGCTGGAGGAGTGGGTCTACGGCGTGCGGGATCGGGCGGAGTACGTGGCCAAAATGGGATCGAACGCCTGGGAGCGGCTGCAACCAGGAGAAGCACTGGCCGGATCAGTGAACTATGGCAAGTATACCTGAAACCTGGAACCTGAAACCCGAAACAGTTGCAGGTTTCGGGTTCCAGGTTTCACGTTAGGAGCAAACGATGAACGATTACACCCCTTCCGAGATGATGATCGTGACCGCGGCGCGGGCGCTGGCGGGGGTCCGCACCGTCTTCGTCGGCGTGGGACTGCCCAACAGCGCCTGCAACCTGGCGCGGCGGACGGTGGCGCCGGACCTGGAGTTGATCTACGAGAGCGGCGTTTACGGCGCCCGACCGGCCCGGCTGCCCCTTTCCATCGGCGACCCTGCCCTCATCAGCGGGGCGACCTCGGTCTGCTCGATGGCCGATCTTTTTGGGCTGTACCTGCAAGGGGGACGGGTGGAGGTGGCCTTCCTGGGCGGAGCGGAGATTGATCGCTTCGGCAACCTGAACACCACCGTCATCGGCGATGGCTCGACTGAGCTCGCCGAAGTCTGGGCGCGCCCCAAAGTGCGCCTGCCGGGCAGCGGGGGCGCGTGCGAGATCGCCATCAACGCCCAGAAGGTTTTCGTGATGATGCGACTCAGGCGACGGGCCTTCGTCGAGCGGCTGGACTTCCTCACCAGTCCCGGCCATCTGGGAGGCGCGGGCGAGCGAACCAGGCTGGGGCTGCCGGGAAGCGGCCCTCAGTTGGTAGTCACCGATAGATGTATCTTCCGCTTCGACAAAGAGATGGGAGAGATGGTGCTGGAGAGCCTGCATCCAGGCGTGAGCCTGGCCGAGGTGCAGGCAGAAGTGAATTGGGAACTGAAGCAGTGCCCTGAGCCCGTCGAAGGGGTGGCCCCGTATCTCTCGGAGACGGAGCCGCCAACGGAGGAGGAACTGCGCCTGCTCCGGAAAGAGTTGGACCCGCAGGGACTGTATCGCTGATGGGGTCCTGAGCGGCTCGACTAGCGAATCGCATTTTCATCATGAAATACCACACAACCGGCACGCTCTCGTTGGGGTCGAGGTGCTGGATGTGAGAGAGGGTTAGCCCCCCCTCAATCCCCCCCAACTCTGGGGGGGAGGCTATTCCCCAGTAAGGAGGATTCTAACACGATGCACAAGGAAGTGGTCATTATTGACGCTGTGAGGTCGCCTGTTGGCAGGCACAACGGCGCGCTGTCGAGCGTGCGGCCTGACGATCTGCTGGCCGAGGTCCTCAAGGCGCTGATGGAGCGCACCGGCGTGGACCCGGCGCTGGTCGAGGATGTTTTTTCCGGCTGCGGCAACCAGGCCGGCGAGGACAACCGCGACGTGGCGCGAATGTCGGCCCTGCTGGCCGGCTTCCCAATAGAGGTCAGCGGCATCACCGTCAACCGTAACTGCTCGTCGGCACTGGACGCGGTGAACCTGGCTGCCAAGTCCATCATCGCCGGCGAGGCCGACGTCTTCATCGGCGCCGGAGTGGAGTGCATGAGCCGGGCTCCCTGGTCCATGCCCAAGCCGGAGCGCCCGCAGCCAGTGGGGCATCCCCAAATCTGGGACACTACCGTCGGCTGGCGCTACAACAACCCCAAGCTCGACGCCCTGTACCCCATCATCAGCCTGGGCGAAACCGCCGAGAACATCGCTGAGGAGATGGGAATCACCCGCGAGGAGCAAGACGCCTTTGCCCTCGAAAGCCACCGGCGGGCGGTGGAGGCCATCCAGGCCGGCAAATTCAGAGACGAGATCGTGCCCATCGAAGTGCCGCAGCGCAAAGGCCCACCCAGGATCGTGGACACCGACGAACATCCTCGCTACAAAATCGTGGACGGCGAATACGTGCTGGACACCAGCGTGGAGCAACTGGCCCGCTTGAGGCCCGCCTTCCGCGAAGGGGGCACGGTGACGGCCGGCAACTCCAGCGGCATCAACGACGGCGCGGCCGCCCTGCTGCTGATGAGCGCGGACAAAGCCAGCGAGCTGGGATTGAAGCCCATGGTGCGCTGGATTGGCTCGGCGGTGGCGGGAGTGGACCCTGGCGTGATGGGCTACGGGCCGGTGCCAGCCACCCAGAAACTCCTCAAGCGGCTGGGGCTCACGCTGAGCGACGTCGGCCTCATCGAACTGAACGAGGCGTTTGCAGCCCAGGCCCTGGGGGTGATGCGCAGGCTGGGCCTGGATCACGAGATCACCAACGTCAACGGCGGCGCTATCGCCCTGGGCCATCCCACCGGCTGCTCCGGCGCTCGCATCCTCACCACCCTTTTGCACGAGATGAAGCGCCGCGCCTCGCAGGAGGAACGCCCCTACTACGGGCTGGCTACCCTTTGTGTGGGGATGGGGATGGGGGTGTCTACCGTCGTCGAGTGGTTGGGTTGAAAAATTAGAAATTAGAGATCGGAGGTTGGAGATTATGGAACGGCCTCTTACTGGTGTTCGTGTTGTTGCGTTGGAACAGTATATGAGCGCGCCTTATTGCACTTTGCTGTTGGCCGATGCCGGCGCTGAGGTGATCAAAATCGAGCGGCCCGGCACGGGGGATCCGCGCCGCTCCATTCCACCCTACGCCACCGACGAGCAGGGGCGGCGCGCGGCCGGGGGCTTCATCGGCTACAACCGCAACAAGAAGAGCCTGGCCCTCAACCTTCGCGCGGAGGCAGGCCGCCAGGTTTACAGAGACCTGGTGAAGGTGTCGGACGTGGTGGTCGAGAACCTGCGCCCCGGTGCCACCGACAAGATGGGACTGGGCTACCAGCAGTTGAAGGCCATCAATCCCCGGCTGGTCTACGCTGCCATCTCCGGCTTTGGGCGACTGGAAGGTTACACCGGTCCCTATGCCGACCGGCCTGCCTTCGACATCGTGGCCGAGGCCATGGGCGGCATCATGAACCTGGTCGGCTTCGCCGACAAGCCCCCCTCGTGGACCATCTACGGCATGGCTGACGTCTACACCGGGCAGGTCACGGCCTACGGGGTGATGCTGGCCCTCTTTATGCGGGAGCGCACCGGAGAAGGCCAGTTTGTGGACAGCGCCATGCTCGACAACATGCTGGCCTTCAACGAGCGCATGATGGTTCTCTACTCTTTCACTGGCGAATCGCCGGAGCGGGGGCGGCTGAAGCACCTCTACCCCAGGGGCGCTTTTCGCTGCCAGGATGGCTACCTGGCCCTCAACATCCCCGACGACCTTCAATGGGGACGGCTCTGCGAGGCCATGGGGCGTGAAAATCTGAAGGATGACCCCCGCAGCGTGGACGGGACAGCTCGCGCTGCCAACGCCGATTTCCTACGCCCGATCATCGAAGACTGGCTGGCCAGCAAAACCCGTGCCCAGGCGGTGGCGCTTTTGGGAGAATATGGCGTGCCCTCCGGCCCGGTCTACACCGCCGAAGACGTCTTCGACGATCCGCACGTCGCTGCCCGCCACATGCTGGTGACGGTGGACGATCCAGTCGCCGGGCCACGCAAGTACGCTCGCAGTCCCCTTCACCTCTCCTCCGCCCCGGAGATTCCCACCGCGCCCGCCCCACGGTTGGGAGAGCACACCCGCTCCATTCTGCGGGACTTGCTGGGTTACGACCTGACTGAGATAGAGCAGCTTCGGAACCAGGGCGTGATAGAGACGTGGGAAGAGAAGGAGGAGGTGTAATGGCGCAACACAGCCACGTCGTCTACCGCCACATGGCTCACCCCCACCCTCTGGCTGAACGGGGGGAGGGGATCTACCTGTGGGACACCGAGGGCCGGCGCTACATAGACGCTTCCGGCGGCGCGGCCGTGGTGAACATTGGCCACGGCGTGGCAGAGGTGGTCCAGGCGATGGCCGAGCAGGCCGCCGACATCGCCTACGTCCACGGCACCATGTTCACCACCGATGCCCTGGAGACGCACAGCGAGCAGTTGGCCGCGCTTGTGCCCATGCCAGATCCTCGCTTCTACTACATGACCAGCGGCTCCGAGGCAGTGGAGACGGCGATCAAGTTCGCCCGGCAGGTGCAAATAGCGCGGGGCGAGCCGACCCGAGAGGTGATCATCTCCCGCTGGGGCTCCTACCATGGCGCGAC
>CAZVCJ010000034.1:23896-29624 GCA_964625745.1 uncultured Anaerolineae bacterium
GCGAGCCGACCCGAGAGGTGATCATCTCCCGCTGGGGCTCCTACCATGGCGCGACGATGGGGGCGCTGGCCCTCACTGGCAGGTCGAAGATGCGCACCCCGTTCGCGCCACTCTTCCGCGACCAGCCCCACATCCCGCCTTCTTACTGCTATCGCTGTCCGTTCGAGCCCCCCCTCAATCCCCCCCTACCCTTCGACCCTGCTCAGGGCAGGCCCTGGGGGGGAAGCTCCATCGCCCTCCCTCAATCCGGGGAGGGAAGCTCCATCGGCTACGCAACCCAAAACTCGAAACTCGAAACTCGAAACTCATACCCCACCTGCAACCTGGCCTGCGCGCAGGCGTTGGAGACGGAGATTCTCCACCAGGGGCCGGAGCGGGTGGTGGCCTTCATCGCCGAGTCGGTGAGCGGAGCGACGCTGGGAGCAGTGGCGCCGCCGGAGGGCTACTGGCCGCTGGTGCGCCAGATCTGCGACCGCTACGGCGTGCTCCTCATCGCCGACGAGGTGATGGCCGGCTTCGGGCGCACCGGGCGGTGGTTTGCGATAGAGCACTTCGACGTGCAGCCGGATGTGATCACTATGGGCAAAGGGGTCACCGGGGGATACTTCCCCTTGTCCATCACGGCCGTTCGAGGTGCAGACGTGGAGAGGATCAGGCAGGTGCACGGTGACTTCGTACACGGCGGCACCTTCTCCCACCACGCCGTGGGCGCGGCTGCTGGACTGGCCGTGCTGCGCTATCTGCAACAGCACGACCTGGTCACGGCCTCGGCAGTCAAGGGCAAGATGCTGGGAGAGAAGCTGAGCGCGGCCCTGGGCGAGCTCCCCTGCGTGGGTGACGTGCGGGGCATCGGGCTGTTGTGGGGGGTGGAATTCGTCGCCGACCGGGTGACCCAGTCTCCCTTCCCGCCGGCAGCCCGCTTCGCCCGACAGGTAGCGAATGTGGCCTTCGACAACGGACTCATCGTCTACCCGGGCGCAGGGTGCGCCGACGGCGTGGCAGGTGATCTGGTGCTAATCGCCCCGCCGTTCATCATCACCGAGGCTCAGATGGATGAGGTGGTGAGTTTGCTGCGAGAGGCTGTTCTGGAAGTAAGTGAAACCTGCTCATAAGATAGGTGTGGGGAGAACACGGATTGGCAGGATTGACGGATTCAGTGGCTTGGATTGAAGAGAAATCCGTGCATCCTGCACATCCGTGTTATAATCGACTCAGGAGGCGAATAGCCAATGCAGAACATCTTGATCGCCGGTGGAGCTGGCTTCATCGGCTCTAATTTCGTGCGGTACATTCTCAACAAGTATCCCGACTACAAGGTCGTGGCATACGACAAGCTGACCTATGCCGGGAATCTCGATAACCTGCGCGACGTAGCCGACGACCCGCGCTACACATTTGTGCGAGGGGACATCTGCGACGCGGAGAAGGTGGACGAGGTGATGCGCGAGCACGAGATTGATGCCATCGTCAACTTCGCTGCCGAGACGCACGTAGACCGCTCGCTGATGGAAGCAGGCAGTTTCATTAAGACCGATGTCTTCGGCACCTACGTCCTGCTGGAGGCAGCCAAGAAATACCAGGTCGAGCGCTACCACCAGGTCTCCACGGACGAAGTCTACGGCCAAATACTGGAAGGCTCTTCGCTGGAGACCGACCCCCTGTTGACGCGCAGCCCCTACGCGGCGAGCAAGGCCGGGGCAGACCTCATGTGCCACGCCTACTTCGTCAGCTTCGACGTTCCGATTACCCTCACCCGAGGTTCCAACAACATCGGCCCTTACCAATATCCTGAGAAAGTGGTTCCCCTCTTCATCACCAATGCCATTGACGACATCTCGCTCCCCATCTACGGCGATGGCCGGCAGATGCGCGACTACCAGTACGTGAGTGATCACTGCGAGGGGATAGATGTGGTGTTGCACAACGGCCAGCTTGGCGAGGTCTACAACCTGGGCACCGAGGTGGAGACCTATAACATCGTCATGACCAGGATGATCCTCAAGCTGCTGGGCAAGCCGGAGAGCCTCATCCAGCACATTACAGACAGGCCCGGCCACGACCGTCGCTATTCCCTCAACTGCGACAAGATCAAAGCTTTGGGCTGGCGCAGCCGGCACACTTTCGAACAGGCGCTGGAGAAGACGGTCGAGTGGTACGTGGATAACGAGTGGTGGTGGCGCAAGATCAAGAGCGGTGAGTATATGGAGTATTACCGCCGCCAGTATGAGGGGCGAGAGATCGCGCCGCCGTTCTAAAAACGATGCGTTCCTGGGCTCGGTCAGAGACCTTTGCCCAACAGAGATATCCAGGTTGACATCAAGCCCGATTAGGAGTACAATAGAAATCGGGCTGTCCACTAACGAAAGCAGAGGGAGGCAGGTGCGATGAAGACCATAACTATTCCTGAAACCCGGTTCGACGTTCTGCGTAGTCTGCTCGACACCCGTCCAGCGCAGTTGCTCCACGACGATCAGGTGAAGGGCTTTCTCCTTCCCCCTGAACAGTACGAGGCCGTGATCGAGCTTCTGGAAGACATCGAAGACCTGCAAGACGCGCTCCAGGCCGAGGCCGAGTATCAGGCTGGTCAGGGCCGCCCTTTTGCTGAGTACGATGCTGAACGAAAGGCCCGAACTGGTGTACGAGGTTAAGACCGCCAGCCGCCGCGTCGAACGGCAACTCGACAAGGTGGATAACGAGATCTACCCCAAAGTAGCCGAGGCCATTGAGTCCTTGGCCAATAATCCCCGCCCGTTTGGCGCCAAGAAGCTGGCAGGCAGGGTGCACCGCATCCGTGTGGGGCCCTACCGCATCATCTACAGCATCTATGACCGCGAGAAGGAGGTGGTCATAGACAAGGTAGATCGGAGGAAGGAACGCACCTACAAGCGACTCTAGCTCACCGGCAGAAGCAGGGCTTTTCTCACGATCGGATTCCTCTGGTCGCCCACTGATGACAAGCAAAAAGGCCCTCCAGGTTTCAAGGAGGGCCTTTTTGCTCTTTCTAGCTGGCTACCCTTTATCCTCCCCAAAGGTTATCACCAGCGTATCCTCATCGAACCTGGCGCTTTGGACGTCCAGGCTGGCCAGGACGCGAGGCAGGATCAGATTGCGCTTGCGGTTACCGATGTGCACGATGAGCTCGTCCCCGGAACGGGTCAGCTCCAGATCTTGTTTCTCCACGAAAGGCAGCGCTAACCTCAGGATATAGCGCCCGTCCTTCTTTTCCACGCTGTGAGTCTGGCCCACGAAAGCGATCTCGGTGGGATCACTTTCGCCGTAGATGCTTTCGGCCATGCGCCTGAGCATGTCCAGCCCCACCACCTCCTGATCGAAGAGGGGCGCTTTGAGAATAGGCAGAGGCGAGAAAGCCTCCTCGATCATAAGGCCGTATTTCTCGTGGCTCTCCTTCCAGGAGTCGAAGTAGCTGTCTTGCACCCGGGCCGGGATCAGCCGATTGGAGATCACAGCATCGGTGAGGAAACCGTACAGATTGAGATAGGCGAAGGTGCGCTGCGCCTCCTTGATGACCATCTTCTCAGGATTCAGCACCAGGCGAATCGAAGCCTTCTGGGGATCGGAGAGGAGGTCGTGCATGCGGGTCAGTTGCGTGATCAGGTCGGCCACGGTGTCGAATAGCTCGTCGTCAGGGATGGGCAGGTCGGTCACCGCTCGCAGGATGGGGCGGCTGAGCTGCATCGCTTTGCGCTCAAGGGGGAATATCTTCTCCAGATACCAACGGGCCACCTCGGGGAAGGAAAGCAGTTGCAGGGTGGCACCGGTGGGGGCGCAATCCACGATGATGACCTCGTAATCGCAGTCGTCGTGCAGGTGGACGATCTGCAGGAGACTGGCCAGCTCTTCCATGCCTGGCAAGACGACCAGCTCTTCGGCGATCAGATCATCCAGGCCCCTCCAGGCCAAGACCGTGGCGAAGTATCTCTGCATATTGCCCCAATACTTGTCCATCTGGTAGAGGACATCGAGCTCCTGGCCCCACAGGTTGGGCGCCACCGAAGTCGGCTCAGGCCCCAGAGGCAGGTCGAAGCTATCGGCCAGGCTGTGGGCCGCGTCGGTGCTGATGACGATGGTACGATAGCCCAGGTCGGCGCAGCGCAAGGCCGTGGCCGCCGCCACGCTGGTCTTGCCCACGCCGCCTTTGCCAGTGTAAAGGATAATGCGCATGGCACCTCCAGATGTGGATTAGATATTGCCCATCGTCAAAGCCATTAAAGCCTTTTGCACGTGTAAGCGATTCTCGGCCACGTCGTAGATCACGGAGCGGGGGCCGGAGGCGACCTCGTCGGTTACCTCGTGACCCCGGTCCACAGGCATGGGATGGGTGAACAGGGCGTCGTCGGTGAGAGACATCTTTGCGGCGTCGCAGATCCACTGCGGGTACTGCAATGCCTTGTCAATTTCCTCCTGCTTGTGGAACTCGCCGCCGCGATAGGCTTGGGGGCTCATCCAGTGGCGGGAGTAGACCACGTGTGCCCCCTCGTAGCCTGAAGTCACGTCGTGGACTACCTCGAAGGTCCTGCCATTGGCGGCGCAGTTCCCTTTGGTCCACTCGATGACCTGGGGATCCAGGTCGTATCCCTCAGGATGGGCCAGGGTCACGTCCATCCCGAAGCGAGAGCCGATGAGCAGCGCCTCCTGGACGCTGCACCAGGAGCGGGCCAGAGCGCCGTGCCCCCAGGTGACCAGCAGCTTCTTGCCTCGCACGTCGCCCAGGTGCTCAAGCCAGCCCATCACGTCGGCCAGGCCCTGGCAAGGGTGATACTTGTCGTGAGCCATGGAGATGATGGGGATGGTGGCCCAACGAGCGTATTCGCGCAACAGGTCGTCGCCCTCGCCGTAGGCCCCGATCTTGTCCTCCAGGATGCGGATGCCCAGGCCGTGGGCGTAGCGGCTCATCACCCTGGCCGCGTCCTCCACCGTCTCGCCCGCAGTCTTGGCGGTCTTGAGACGCATGGCCTTGGGCTCTAAAAACTGCGCGTGGCCGCCCAGCTCAGTAGCCGCTGCCTCGAAGCTCTGGCGGGTGCGCACCGAGGGGTTGTAGAAGAACATCAGAAAGGTCTTATGTTGGAGTATTGAGGTCCAGCGTGGCGAGAAGCGGTCGCGCTTCATTTTTACCGCCAACTCCAGTACCGCCCCCAGCTCTTCGACTGACCAGTCCTGGGTGCAGATCAGGTCTCGTCCGTAAAGGTCCATGTTTATTTTCCTCCTCATCAGTGTTCGCTTACCCTTCGAGCGGTCCCTCTCGCCAGTCGCCGTACTGTCCCAGAAGTTCCCCGATTCCCCGGTACTGACCGCCCAGGTAGGCCAAGGGCCGGGCCTTGGCGTAGTCAATGTGGCCCCTGTCGTCCAGGATGGCCTCGTCCAGTTGCACGGCCACGATCTCGCCCACGAAGAGGTCGTGCGTGCCGAGAGGGATGATCCTGGCCAGCTCGCACTCCAGGTTGACCGGGCACTGGGCGATGAGCGGGGTGGCGACGGCCGAGCCGGGCTGCGGGGTGAAGCCACAGGCCACCCACTTGTCCACGTCCCGTCCAGAGACCTGGCCGCAGTAGTCCACCTGGGCCACCAAATCGGCGGTGGGGATGTTGACCACGAACTCCCCCGCCTGGCGGATCAGGTCGTGGGAGTGCCGGCTGGGGCGGATGGCGATCCCGACCGCCGGCGGGTCGGAGCAGATAGTGCCCACCCAGGCCAGGGTGATGATGTTGGC
>CAZVCJ010000034.1:29724-30979 GCA_964625745.1 uncultured Anaerolineae bacterium
CGATGATCCACCCAGATCACGTACCTGTCGCACAGGCCCCCAGCCCCTCCCCGCCCCCCCTTGGCCCCCCCAACTCTGGGGGGGAAGCAGGGGAGGAAAGCCCAGTTCCCCCCTCGCCCAGGGTTGGGAGAGGGGGGTTAGGGGGGAGAGGGCCATCTCACTTCATCGTCAAGGCCATCACCGCTTTCTGCACGTGCAGCCGGTTCTCGGCCTCGTCGAAGGCCACCGACTGCGGCCCGTCAATGACCTCGTCGGTCACTTCGAAGCCGCGGTCGCAGGGGAGGCAGTGCATGTAGATGGCCTCAGGGTCAGCTAGAGCCATCTTGTCGGCGTCGCAGATCCAGTCCTGGTTGGCGTCGAAAATCTCTTGGGCCTTCTGCGGATCATCCTCGCCCACCGGCGGCTTGAACATGGGCACCGCCGCCCAGGCCTTGGGGTAGACCACGTGAGCTCCATCGAAGGCTTCCTCCATGCTGTTGGAAATCTCGAAAGATCCCCCGGACTTCTCGGCATACCCCTCGCAGGCCTGGAGCACCTCTTCGTCGAGCTCCATCCCGTCAGGATGGGCCAGCACCACGTCCATGCCCATCATGCTGGCCGCGATGATCGCGCTCTGGGGCACGGCTCGCGGCTTGTGGACGCTGGGCGAATAGGCCCAACTCATCACGAATCTGACCCCCTCGAACGTGCCGAACTTCTCGTAGACAGTGAGGATGTCGGCCAGGGCCTGGCAGGGGTGATACTTGTCGCACTCCATGTTGATGACCGGGATGTCCGCCCAGTAGGCGAAGTTCCGCATCACCTCGTGAGCTCCGCCGTACTCCCAGTCCACTGGATCGCCGTAACAGCGGATGGCGATGGCGTCGCCCATGCGCGCCAGCACACGCGCCACGTCGGAGACGCGCTCGGTGCTGTAGGCTACTTCTCTGCCCGGCAACGCCGGCGTGTAGATCTTGCTGGGGTCCAGGAAGTGGGCGTGCCCGCCTAGTTGGGTCATCCCCGCCTCGAAGCTGTTGCGGGTGCGCAGGCTCTGGTTGTAGAAGATCATGAACAGCGTCTTGGCTCGCAGCAGATGATCGTGGGGCTCGCCCAGGGCGAAGCGCCGTTTGAAGTCCAGCGCCACGTCCAGGATGGTCTCCACCTCCTCCGTGGTGTAATCCAGCAGAGTGAGGAAATCTCGGCCTCGGAACGATTCGGTTTTCATTTTTTTTCTCCTTTTCCAGGTTTGGGGTAATGATACCACAGATAGGGGCAT
>CAZVCJ010000035.1:0-30743 GCA_964625745.1 uncultured Anaerolineae bacterium
CAGTTCTTGACGAGCCACAAGCGGGAAGAC
This sequence comes from uncultured Anaerolineae bacterium, assembly GCA_964625745.1. Taxonomy (GTDB): domain Bacteria; phylum Chloroflexota; class Anaerolineae; order VGOG01; family VGOG01; genus CAZVCJ01. The sequence goes on from CAZVCJ010000035.1 coordinate 31, forward strand.
ACAGAGCTGACCATGGTCACGCTGCCCCGGGGTCCGGAGCACCTGGAATACCGCTACTACGAGGCTTTAGTCCTCGTAGACATCTTGCGCCTGGTCAAAGAGGCCGAACACCAGGGGTTCGACGCGGCGGTCATCGGCTGCTTTTACGACGTGGGGTTGCAGGCTGCCCGCGAGGTGGCCGAGCGCATGGTGGTGGTCGCTCCCTGCGAAGCGTCCACCCACATCGCCGCCACGCTGGGAGATAAGTTCTCCATCATCGTGGGCCGCAGGAAGTGGATCCCGGAGATGATGGAGAACGTGGTCAGATATGGCATGAAGGAGAGGCTGGCCTCTTTCAAGTCGGTGGATCTGGGGGTGCTGGAGTTTCACCAGGACGAGCAGGAGACGGCCCGCCGATTCCGCCAGGCCGGGCGGGAAGCCGTAGAGCGTGATGGGGCCGAGGTGCTCATCCTGGGCTGCACCGCCACCTATGGCTTCTACCGTGAGCTGCAGGAAGAGCTGGGAGTGCCCGTCATAGACTCCATGATCGCCGCCTTCAAAACCGCCGAGTTCGCGGCTGAGCTGAGGAACCGATTTGGATGGAGCCACAGCAAGATTGGAGGTTACGAATCGCCTCCTCCAGCGGAGTTCACCCCCTGGCGACTGGAGGAGCAGTACGACTTTGGTGACATAAGGACTTGGCTGCAACGAGCTCAGAAGCCTTAGATCGTGTCTGATAGAAGGGAGGACAGGATGCTCACCCGACGGCTCGAAAACGTACGCCAGCGACTCACCGCTCAAGGAATAGACTGTCTGGCGCTGGTGCCAGGGTCTAATCTGCGCTACCTGACCGGCATGGACTTCGTGTTGCTGGAGCGACCTTTCATCACCTTGATCCCGGCGAACGAGACCGCAGACCCGGTGTTGGTGATACCTGAATTGGAGGTGCCGACCTGGAAGCGCGGAGCGCACTTTGAGGCCCGTCTTTTCGCCTGGGACGATAAGAGCGGCCCCGACCAGGCGATGCGCCAGGCGTCCGAGGCGCTGCCTGGGATGCGCACGCTGGCTGTCGAGTACCTGCGCATGCGCGTGTTGGAGCACGATCTGATCAGCCGCTTCGTGCCGGATGTGCGTATGGTGAAAGGTGAGGCGGTGCTGGATCCGCTGCGCATGCGCAAGGATGCCTCTGAGATCGCCTCGCTGCGGCGTGCAGTCGAGGTCGCCGAGGCGGCGCTGGAGGAGGTGGTGCCCAGCCTGTCGCCGGGCGTTACTGAACGGGAAGTATGCAACCAGTTGACCAGCGCCATACTGCTGGGTGGCGGGGAAAGCGTGCCCATCGAGCCGATTGTGCTGAGTGGGCCCAGGTCCGCGCTGCCCCACGGTAGACCTGGCGAACGGCGCGTCGAGGCCGGTGATATTCTGCTGATTGACTTCGTTATGACGGTGGACGGCTACCACTCCGACATCACGCGGACTTTCGTGGTGGGACAAGAACCCGATGGTCGGCTGCGCGAGGTTTATGCGGCGGTGCGGGCTGCCAATGAAGCGGGACGTGCGGCGGCCCGGCCCGGTGTAGCCTGCCAGGACGTGGACCGTGTCACACGCCAGGTGCTGGTGGATGCCGGCCTCGGCGAGCACTTCATCCACCGAACGGGGCACGGCCTGGGTCTGGATGTCCACGAAGAGCCGGGAATTGTGGAGGGCAACGACATGCCGCTGGAAGAGGGCATGGTCTTCACCGTTGAGCCCGGTGTTTACCTGGAGGGATGGGGCGGCATCCGCATTGAAGATGACGTGGTGGTGACAGAAGATGGCTGCGAGACCCTGACCACCTTCAGTCGGGAGCTGCGGGTTGTTGCGACCTAGCGCTGTTCGTGGGACAGTTTTTGACATAAAGAAATTCTCCATTCACGATGGGCCAGGTATCCGTACCACGGTTTTCTTCAAAGGATGTCCGCTGAGTTGCTGGTGGTGCCACAACCCTGAGAGCCAGAACCCGCAGCCGGAACTGGTGTTCCGGGAAAGCCGATGCATCCGTTGCAGGGCCTGCCTGGAGGTCTGCGGCCAGGGCGCCATCTCCTGGGACAGCGATGTTATAGCCACCGATGGAGGGAAATGCACGCTCTGCGGGGATTGTGTCGAGGTTTGCTATGCTGAAGCGCGCGAGTTGGTGGGCCAGGAGAGGACCGTGGCGCAGGTGATGGAGGAGGTCGAACGGGACCTGCCCTTTTACGACCAATCCGGCGGTGGGGTGACTTTTTCTGGCGGGGAGCCGCTTTTGCAGCGGGGCTTTTTGCTCGCACTTCTCCGGGCCTGCCAGGAAAAAGAGATTCACACCGCCGTGGACACCTGCGGTTTTGCGACCTGGGAAACGTTAGACGGCATCCGCAAACACGTGGACCTGTTCCTGTACGATCTCAAGCTGATGGATGACGCCAGGCATCGGAAATTCACCGGCGTGTCCAACGAGTTGATCCTGAGGAATTTGCACGCGCTCTCAGCGCAGGGACACAACATCTTTCTACGAGTGCCCGTCATTCCAGGGATCAACGACGACGAGGAGAGCGTTCGCCAAATCGGCACGTTTGCAGCGGCCTTGCCTCATCTGGCCCAGGTGGACATCCTGCCCTATCATCAGGCTGCCGCGGAAAAACACCATCGTTTGAACAGGACTTACGGTCTGCCCGAAACCCGTCCTCCATCGGACGAGAGGATGGCTGAGATAGCGCAGATTCTGGAGGAATTTGGCTTGCAAGTGAAAATCGGAGGTTGATGCCATGACGATGAGTGAACGAGTTGCCCGCTTGAGGCAGCAAAGCCTGGAAGCCAGGCCCACTCTCTCCAGCGAGCGAGCAGAGCTGTTGACCGAATTCTACCAGCAGGACATCGGGCTGGTGTCCGCGCCCGTTCGCCGCGCCCTGGCCTTTCGGTATCTGATGGAAAACAAGGCGATCTGCTTCAACGAAGGCGAGCTGATCGTCGGTGAAAAAGGCCCGGCTCCCAAAGCCGCACCGACCTATCCCGAACTGTGCTGTCATAGCCTGGACGATCTGGACATCCTCAACTCGCGGGAAAAGACCTCCTTTGCCGTCAGCCCCCAGGTCCGGCAGGTCTACGAGGAGACCATCATCCCCTTCTGGCGGGGGAAGACCATGCGCGAACTGATCTTTCGGGAAATGACGGAGGAGTGGAAGGCTGCCTACGAGGCCGGCATCTTCACCGAGTTCATGGAGCAACGCTCTCCTGGTCACACCGTCCTGGATGACAAAATCTATCGCAAGGGGATGATCGATCCTTCGGCAGCCCTTCGACAAGCTCAGGATGACAGCTCAGGACGCGGTTTCAAGCAGGATATTCAGCGGAGACTGGAGAGCCTCGACTACTTGAACGACCCGGAGGCTTACGTCAAGCAAGAGGAGCTCAAGGCGATGGCTATCTGCGCCGATGCCTTGATTCGCTTTGCGGAACGCCACGCGGAAAAGGCGCGAGAACTGGCGCAGCGGGAGAAGGATCCCCAGAGGAAGAAGGAATTGGAGCGTATCGCCGAGGCCTGCACGCACGTCCCGGCGCATCCGCCGAGGGACTTCTGGGAGGCGTTGCAGTATTACTGGTTCGTGCATCTCGGCGTGACCACGGAGCTGAACCCCTGGGACGCCTTCTGCCCTGGTCACCTGGATCAGCATTTGTATCCTTTCTACGAGAAGGGGCTGGAAGAGGGGACACTCACCCGCGAGCAGGCCGAAGAGCTGCTGCAATGCCTGTGGGTCAAATTCAACAACCAGCCCGCGCCGCCTAAAGTGGGCGTCACGGCTCAGGAGAGCGGCACTTACACCGACTTTGTCCAGATCAACCTCGGCGGCCTGAGAGCCGACGGCTCCGACGGGGTCAACGAGCTTTCGTACCTGATGCTCGACGTGATCGGAGAGATGCGGCAGGTCCAGCCCAACCCCTCCGTCCAGGTGAGCCAGAAAAGCCCCGAGCGGTTCGTCAAGCACGCGGCGAAGGTCATCCGCCAGGGGATGGGCAAACCCGATTTGTTCAACTGTGATCTCATCGTTCAAGAGTTGATGCGGCAGGGCAAATCCGTCCAGGACGCGCGGCAGGGCGGCACCAGCGGCTGTGTGGAGACCGGCGCGTTCGGCAAGGAGAGCTACATCCTGACGGGCTACTTCAATATGCCGAAAGTGCTGGAGATCACGCTGAACAACGGCGTTGATCCCCGCACGGGCCAGAGGATCGGGCTGGAGACGGGAGACCCCACCCAGTTTGAGACCTTCGAGGAGTTGTTCGAGGCTTACCAGAGACAACTGAGCCACTTCGTGGACATCAAGATACGGGGCAACAACGTGGTCGAAAGGCTGTACGCCAGCTACCTCCCCGCGCCGTTTCTATCGCTGCTGATTGACGATTGCATCACCAAAGGCAAGGACTACCACGACGGCGGGGCGCGGTACGACACGAGCTACATCCAGGGCGTAGGGGTGGGCACAATGACCGATGCCCTGGCGGCCATCAAGTATCACGTCTTTGACGAGAAGACCCTGACGATGGCGGAACTGCTGGCTGTCCTGCGAGAGAATTTCGAGAGTCACGAGAGAATGCGCCAGATGCTGCTGAACAAGGCGCCCAAGTATGGCAACGACGACGACTACGCCGACGACGTGATGGTGTCCGTGTTCGAGGCCTACTTCAATGCCATAGATGGTCGTCCGAACACCAGGGGCGGAACCTACCGCATCAACCTGCTGCCGACCACGGTCCACGTCTACTTTGGCTCCGTGATCGGGGCGACCCCCGACGGACGGGAGGCCGGGATGCCTCTCTCGGAAGGCATTTCGCCTGTGCAGGGGGCGGACCGGCGTGGCCCGACGGCGGTCATCAAATCGGTGGCCAAGATGGATCACGTCCGCACCGGCGGCACCCTGCTCAACCAGAAATTCACGCCTCAATTGCTCAAGGACGAAGCCGGCCTCGACAAGTTCGTCCAGTTGATACGCACCTACTTCAAGCTGGGTGGTCACCACGTCCAGTTCAACGTGGTGGACGCTGCCACGCTGCGCGCTGCGCAAGAGAATCCTGAGCAGCACCGGGACCTTATCGTGCGTGTGGCGGGCTACAGCGATTATTTCTGCGACCTCAGCCAGGCGTTGCAGGATGAGATCATCGCCAGGACAGAGCATCAGGCGTTTTGAGATTGGTAATTGGGCTGAATGTAAGAATCAGTTGCCAACAGAGAGGGGGTGATAGCCTGTAATGATGACAATCGGTTTAATCTTGACTGGTTCAGCGGTCAGGGACGCATACAGCGGGTAGCAGGGCCCGAGAGTTTGGGTCTCTGCCAATGGAGTCAGAGCGGAAGTTGAGGTCTCGGCCGCCAGAACACCATCTCAGCAAAAGAGGAGGAAACAAATGAGAAGCATCGAAGAAAGTGATGCAGTGAAGACGCTGCGTCGAAAGATCACGCGGCGGCGATTCGTACAATTGCTGGGGGGAGGTGTTGGCGCTGCGCTGGTGACTCGCTGCGCACCGGCCGCTCAACCGACGCCCACGCCAACGACAGCGCCTGAGGCGACTCCGACACCGGTGCCTCCTACGGCGACTCCTGCCGTGGCTGCGGGGACAGGGACCCTTATCTACGCTGGAGGCCAGGATATTCCCACCTTGGATCCCCGTGATCGTGGCGACTATTCGATCAACTGCATGATGAGAGCGGTCTACGACTCTCTCTGGTGGCAGGAAGGATGGCCGCCCAGACTGACGCCTAACGTCTGCAAGAGCTACGAGGTCTCTGACGATGTCAGGGAATGGATCTTCCATCTCGACGAGCGAGCCAGGTTCCATGACGGCACGCCGCTGACGGCGGAGGCGGTCGAATGGACCCTCAAGGGCATCTTGAGCTTCCAGAGGCCGCGTGCGGCCAACATCCTGCCGGTGATGAACGAGGACAGCATAGAGGTGGTGGACAATCACACCCTGCGCATCGTTCTCACCACACCTTTCGCCGACCTGCCCTGGCTTCTGGGATACGGGGGAGGGCCTTTCATTGCCAATCCTGAGGAAGTCATGAAGCACGAGGAGGGCGGCGACCAGGGAGAGAAATGGCTGCTGGAGAACGCGGCTGGGTCCGGGCCCTTCGTCATCAAGCGCTGGGAGCCTGGAACGGCCTACGAGATCGAGGCGGTGCCAGACTACTGGCGGGGGTGGCCGGAGCAGGGTCGCCTGGATGGAGTGATTTGGAGGATCATCCGTGACTCTGCGGAGAGACGAATGGCTCTGCTGGCCGGAGAGATTGACGTCACCGATACCGTCGCTGTGGATGACCTGCCCTTGATTGACGCCAATGCCGGTACCCACGCCGAGGTGAACCCAGGCTTCTTGACCGGCTACATCAAGATGCACAACCAGCGGGAGCCCTTCAACGACGTCAACTTCCGCAAGTTCATGGCCCATGCCTTTGACTACGACGGATTCGTCGCCACGCAAGGTGGGCCAGAGTTGTGCCCCCTGATTACCGGTTGTCTGCCCGATGGCGTGCCGGGTCACGACCCCAGCGTCCAGCCAATCTATCGTCAGGATTTGGAGAAGGCCAAGGAGTATCTGGACAAGACACCCTGGGCAGGTGGGGGACTGGAGATAGACTTCATCTACGTGACCGGGTTGCCTTTCGAGGAGGCTATGGGCACGATGCTGGCTGAGCCTTTGGCGCAGTTCGGCATCACGGTCAACCTGGTTCCCAAGGTCTGGCCGGATATGGTGGCCATGTCCACGCACCCAGAAAACGGGGCGGACACCCTCGCCGTCTTCGATGACATGGGCCCGGTGGCCACCCAGTGGTTCAGGTACCAGTACTACTCTCCCTTCTGGGACAAGCCGGAGGGAGGCAGCTTCCAGTCAGCCTGCTTCCACAAGAACCCGGAGTTCGATGCCCTCCTGGAGAAGGCCGAGGGGACATCCGATGCGGAAGCCCGCCTGGGACTGGTCAAGGATATGCAGCGCATGATCATGGAGGATATTCCGGCGATCATGCTCTACACCATGCCCAACATGCTCGGCTTCGCGGACCGGGTCAAAGGCTACGAGTACACGGGATACATAGCCCTGGACTTCTGGCCCTTGTGGCTGGCATAGGCTTAGCGGATAGCTTGGTGGTGAGGGAGGGAATCCTCCCTCACCACTGTTCTGCAAAGAAACCAGGTTTTTCTCTGGACAGGCAGATTCTGGCCAGTGAACGTGACTGAAACAACCGCCTCTCTCTGACTTCGGGCACAAAAAACCTGGTTTCTGGCGGAGTTTAACATTGTCAAGATATAGAGAAGGTACACTGTGGGACTTCGTTACTACTTGATGCGGCGATTGCTGTTGATCATACCAGTGCTTATTGGTTTGTCTATCGTGACTTTTGCCATCTCTCACCTGGTACCGGGGGATCCGGTCAGGCTGGCCGCCGGCCCCCAGGCTACCGCGGAACAGATCCACAAGCTGGAGGAGGAGTTCGGTCTCGACCAGCCCCTGCTGGTACAGTACCTTAATTACATGCAGGGTGTCCTCAGGGGTAACCTGGGGACATCCATGATGAACCGCCATCCAGTGACCATGGACTTGAAACGGTACTTTCCGGCCACGTTCGAGTTGGTCATTGTATCCACCATCCTGGGGGTGATCATTGGGCTGCCGATGGCCATGGCTGCTGCTGTTTTCAGAGACAGATGGCCTGACCAGGCGTCCAGGATGGTTGCTCTCTCCTCCATCAGCATGCCCGTCTTTTGGCTGGGCATGATCTTGCAGTTGGTTCTGGGCATGACACTGCATCTATTGCCCATCAGTGGGCGCTTTGATCCCCGCACTCCTTTTCCCCCCAATGTGACCGGCATGCTGTTGGTTGACAGCCTGCTGGCAGGCGACTTGCCCAAGTTTGGCATCGCTTTGAAACACATCGCGCTGCCCGCCTTCTGCCAGTCCCTGATCGCCATCGCCTTGATCACCAGACTATTGAGGGCCGACATCCTGGAGGTGATGCAGCGGGATTTCGTCACCATGGCCCGAGCCAGCGGCCTTCCAGAGCGGGTCATCCTCTTCAAATACGTGCTCAAGAACGCCCTCATCGCCACAGTGGCCATGCTAGGGTTTCTCATTGGTTGGCAGTTGAGCGGTTCGGTCATGATCGAGACCGTCTTCGACTGGCCAGGTATCGGCCTGTACGCGGTAAAATCTGCTATGGCATTGGATTTTCAACCTGTCATGGGCATTGCTCTGTTTGTGGGGTTGCTGTTTACCACCGTCAACCTGCTGGTTGACGTCTCTTATGGAGTGATTGATCCGCGGATCCGGTACGGGTAAGGAATTATGAGCGTGTTGGTTGAGCCCCGAGGCTGGTGGGGCCATTGGCGGGCAGAGAACCAGGGCCTTATTGATGAGTGGAAGCGGGGTCTGTACCGTTTTCGGCAAAGTCGTCTCTCCATCGTTGGTGTAGCCATTATCATCTTTCTGCTTTTTGAGGCCTTCACTGGTAGGAGCTGGGTACCTTATCCGGAGGACGCCGGGTTTACCACCCACGTTGAGGACCGTTTGCAGGGGCCCAGCCGCGACAATCTCTTCGGCACCGATGAATACGGGCGCGACATCTTCACGCGGACCGTCTGGGCGACTCAAACCTCGCTCGTGGCAGGAACGGTGATCGTGTTGGTGGGTGGCCTCATCGGGATCATCCTGGGTGGTATCGCTGGTTACTTTGGTGGCTGGGTCAACGAAGTCATCATGCGCCTCACCGACATCATGTTGACCATGCCGGGCATCTTCCTGGCTCTGGCCATTACTGCTGCTCTGGGCCCCAGCATCCTCCACGCCGTGACAGCCCTGTCTATCATGTGGTGGCCTGGCTACTGTCGCCTGGTACAGGCCCAGGTGCTTTCCATACGCGAGGAGGACTACGTCGAGGCAGCGCAATGCCTCGGCGCCAGTCGCCCGCGCATCATATTCACCCACATCTTGCCCAACTGTCTGTCCGCCATCGTGGTGAAGGCCTCCATGGATTTCGGTTTCGCCGTCCTCAACTTGGCCGCGCTAGGCTTCATCGGGGTGGGAGCTCAGCCTCCCGTTCCCGAGTGGGGAGCCATGATCTCCAAAGGTCGGGCGTTTCTTCCCTACGGTTGGTGGTATTCCACTTTCCCGGGCCTTGCCATGTTCCTGACCGTGTTCGGCTTCAACATGCTGGGCGACGGATTTCGGGACGTCTTCGACCCCAGGGCGCGCAGGTAAGACCCGCGCCGCCGTGGAACAGACGGCGCTGGACGCCGTGCACCGCCGTGGAACAGGCGGCGCTGGACGCCGTACACACAAAGAGCTGCCTAGCGCCGGCTCTTCAGGCCGGTGCGGCCAGAGTCCGATCTATGAAGAACGAGCTGTTGGTAGAGATCAAAGACCTCCGTTTGGATTTTCGCACCTTCGATGGCGTCTCCAGGGTGCTGAACGGGGTCAACCTCAAGGTTTGGCGAGGAGACATCCTGGGGCTGGTCGGAGAGACCGGTTGCGGCAAGACCATGACCGCCCTCAGCATTCCCCGTCTGATCCCTTGTCCTCCAGGCGAGATCACCAGCGGCCAGGTGTGGTTCGAGGGAGAGGACGTCTTGCAGAAGACGCAGGAAGAGATGCGGCTACTCAGGGCCAGGAAGCTAGCCATGATCTTCCAGGATCCTACCACCAGCCTGAACCCTGTGTTTTCTGTCGGCGATCAGATGATAGACGTTATCGGCTCCCGACGCGACACCTCCAGGGCATCGAGGTTGAGTCTGCTGGGAGGGCTGGGAAATCTTGTCCCGGCGATCAGAGGGCTACGACAGGCGTCCAGGGCAAGGGCGATAGAGATGCTGCAAAGGGTTGGCATCAGCGACGCCTCGGAGAGGATTGATGACTACCCCCACCAGTTCAGTGGCGGGATGAGGCAGCGGGTACTGATCGCCATGGCCTTATCGGAGGCGCCCAGCCTGCTCATCGCCGACGAACCGACGACCGCGCTTGACGTGTCCATTCAGGCTCAAATCCTGCGCCTGATCGAAGAGCTGGTACAAGAGCTGCACCTTTCCGTGCTCCTCATCACCCACAATCTGGGGGTAGTGGCCAAGATGTGTCAGCGGGTGGCGGTGATGTACGCCGGCGTGGTAGTAGAGTGTGGCGGCATCATAGACGTCTTCAAGAACCCGAAGCACCCCTACACTGTTGGTCTGTTGGGGGCCATCCCCACCTACGGCACGAAGAAGGGAGAGATCAAGGGGATTCCAGGCTCAGTGCCCAATTTCCTCGATCCTCCTCCGGGCTGCAGGTTTCACCCTCGCTGCGAGCACGCCATGCCTCGCTGTGCGGAGGAACCGCCACCGGCACCAACGGAAATCGCGCCGGGTCATGAGGTTAGCTGTTTCTTGTACTCTTGAGAGAAGATTCGCAAGGAGATTTCCGCATTAACCCCTCTTTGGGGTGGTTATGCGGAAAAGATTCTGTATAAAAAACTGGTTGGGCGGAACGTCGGTATTCCTAACGTAGGCAAGTTTTATTGATTTCTATGACGTCCCTATGAAAAAGATCAAGCGCCTCCACTTCGACTACCTGGTATTGCTGTTTGCTTTTCTGAGCGTTGAGCTCTTGGAAGTATGGCGTAACTTCTCTTGGTACTTCTTTGCCAGGTCCGATTTCAAGATATGGGGGCCGATCTTTCCAATCATACCCTTTGCGCTTTATGCGATCTTAGTCTTGCTCATCAAGCCCCGCCTTCTTCGTGCAGCCGTTGTGGGCATAGGTATCTCCTTTGTCGGTTTGCTCCTTCAGATAGCTCGAATATATGAGATCGGGATCATCATAACGGTCTTGTATTTCATTCTTGGCGCTACGTGCGGCGCGCTGTTGTACCTCGATAGGTTTCAATTCATTGCAGACCGCCTCGCGCAGATTAGCAAGCAGACCGAGGGAGATGATAGAAGGCTTGCTATTGAGCTGTCTTTCCAGGAATGCCAATTCTACCTCGACAAGATCATCTGGGGTATTCTCACTGGCGGAGCCGCCGTTGGGGTGATGATGACCATTCTCTGGCAGACCGCCCCAGGGATATTCAGAATCTCGACTACCGAGGAAAGGGCTGCCAGGGCCATAGAAATAGTAGTTGCCTTCGCCTTAGTAGCCATAGCTGTCGGTATCTGGGCTATTAGTCCATTGATGAAGCATATGGCGGAATGCGCGAAGCTGCTTACCCCTATCCGAACTTCTGAACAGGGAACAGAGAGCGCTAGTAATGTCAAGGCGGCAGACAAGGAACCATGATTCCCGTTCCGCCCAACCAGCGCTTGGTGTGTCCTGAAAGCTGTCAACGGCTAGCCGGTGCAAGTCCGGTCGTGGTAACTGCCAGGGTGCGACCCGCTCGCTCGAAACTGCGCATTGTGATCAACGTGCGGGGGATGATAGGCGAAACAGCAGCAACCAGCGATGCCAGATGGAGCCGGCCTCGCTATATCGACTAGCCCGCGTAACCATGTTTGAGGTTCCTAATGATCTTGAGTCAGGAGCAATAGTGTGGAACTGAACCTGGTGATCTTTGAGGAGGCGCTATCTAAGTCTCCCCTTTCTGTTCAGCACACTGCCAGAGCTCTCTTTGATCGGCTTGACCCAAACCTCGATCCCCAAGTTGCCTTCCTTGCTGTGCCTTGGGACGGGAAATCGAAATCTCTACTTGTGGGGACCGAGAATTGTAAGTGCTCCGTAGGGTGGTTTGAGGGTATCAGAGGCGCACTTGATGAGATTCCAGAGTCTTGGCTAACAAGCCTTGCTCCAGATGTTCGAGGCGTGATCTGGCAGCAAAAGGTCAACATCAAAGTCGCTATTCAGAATACTTTGCACTCAAAGTCTGAGGTACTTGGCCACGTCTCATTCGCCACATTCCCGGAGTTCATGCACGGTTATTGTGTGTGCATGGTTTTGCAGCTATCAAAGGCAGCAATAGAGTCACACTACAGCCTATCACGCAATGTTGTCCGTCACCCGCACGAGACCTCGCTGATTCACGAAGCTGCAATTGCATTTGTGCGCAGGTGCCAGAGTTCTTTGGAGCGACTTTCGCAAGGCCTGAGCGTATTTGTACTGGGCATCAAGGAAGACCAAGTTCTGCGCACCGCCGGTTTCTGGCTGATGCGCACGCCAGAGCAAGCCACACAGAGTCCAGCGGCGGGAAGCCTCTTTCATGCATGCAATGCTATTTCATCACTTCGGTATGAAGGCACTGAGGGAAGCGGAAGAATGATCGTCTCAAGACAAGGCCACCCAAATGTCGAGGTCATGATCAGACTCCTCAATCCGGTGAGCTTGAGCAACTACCGTGGCATAAGGAAGCTGCTGTGCGATTCATCAGTGATCCACGGGCTTGGCAGATGTAACGAACTCCGGTACGATGAGGGCGCAGAAGATCTGTTCACGGTTGACTTCACGAGTCATCACACCTGGAAATTGCTGCACGCAGGCCACGAGATGATGGTGGTCAGCTACGGACAGCCGAGTCTTCCGAAGAGACCGATTGATGAGGAGGACTTCAAAGCCAGGATAAGACGGGAATTCGTTGACCTTGACAACAAGAGCTTGATGAATCTCTGGGAAGTAGTCCACCAAGCCGCAAACCAGAAACACGGCACAATGATTGTTGTTTCCGATAAGGCAGATGAGGAGTGTAAGCGCCTGGCGACTAAATCAACTCCGATTAAGCCCATCCGCCTCTCACCCGAACTCATGTTGCCCTTATCCTCCATTGATGGAGCAATACTGATCGAACCGGACACCACTTGTCATGCAATAGGAGTCATTCTAGACGGTATGGCATCGGACAGAGGTGATCCAGCTCGTGGGGCAAGGTACAATTCGGCAATCCGTTACATAGACTACGTACGAGCCCAGAATCATTCCTGCCTCATAGTAGTTGTCTCTGAAGATGGTATGATTGATCTGTTCTGACGCTGGGGTTGCTTTGATTGGCAGCACTCAGCCAATTTCGGCGCCTGAAATCGGCGGCTCCCCGCGCTTTGAGGTTGATTCGTAGCGGGGGCTCTTTCCTGCGAGCAAAGGTTATCATGAGCTTGTTAGAAGTGCGCAATCTAAAGAAATATTTCCCGGTACGTGGCGGACTCTTCCAGCGGCGAACAGGATATATCAAAGCTGTGGACGGGCTTGACCTGGGCATCGAGCAAGGGCAGTCCTTCGGGCTGGTGGGGGAGACTGGTTCAGGGAAGACAACCGTAGGCAAGACCATCCTGCGCCTCGTTGAGCCTACCGAGGGGGAGATCATCTTCGAGGGTCAGGACTTGTGTCAGTTGTCAGAGTCGGAGATGCGTCAGCGGCGGGCCGAGATGCAGATGATCTTCCAGGACCCCTACTCCTCGCTGAACCCCAGGATGACGGTGAAGAGGATCGTGGGTGAGCCTCTGGTGATTCACGAGCAGGCCAAAGGCCGCGCCCTGGATGACAGAGTCCGCGAGTTGATCAGTCTGGTGGGATTGATGGAGGATCACCTCTACCGCTATCCGCACGAATTTAGCGGCGGGCAGAGGCAGAGGATAGGGATTGCGCGCGCTTTGGCGCTGGAGCCGAAGATGTTGGTCCTCGATGAACCGACTTCGGCCCTGGACGTGTCGGTGCAGGCCCAGGTGCTGGACCTCTTGCTCGAGTTACAACGCAGATTGAACCTGACCTACCTGTTCATCTCCCACGACCTGGCAGTTATCCGCTACGTCTGTGATCGGGTGGCACTGATGTACATGGGCAAGATCCTGGAATTGGGCTCGGTGGAGACCATCTTCCAACAGCCCATGCACCCGTATACCGAGGCATTGCTCTCAGCGATGCCGGTGGCGGACCCGGAGTACGAGGCGGAAGAGATCGTCCTGGAGGGGGAGATATCCACTCTGGGTGGTGAAGAGGGCACCTGTCGTTTCCGCCCTCGTTGTCCGGCCCGAAAGACCGCTCGCTGCACTGACGAGGAACCTGTGTTGAAGGAGTCAGGCGATGGGCATTTGGTGGCCTGTCACCTGTACGATTAGGGTTTGGAACACGGAAGCACGGAAGACATGGAAGCACGGAAGGCAGGCAGAGTTCCGTGTTTCCGTGTTCCTTCGCGACTCCGTGATCCAAACCGCTATGATTTGACGGAGGTCTCATTATGAATGTTCTCGAAGCCATCAAGGCTAGAAGAAGCATCAGGCAGTTCACCGATGAGCCGATAGGGAAGGACAAGCTGGAGAAGCTTCTGGATGCGGCGAGGTGGGCTCCAACGGCCAGCAACCAGCAAAGGTGGAGGTTTGTGGTCGTCACTTCACCGTCGGTGAAGCAGCTCATCAGAAAGTTTGCCCCCGGCATCTTCATCATGCCGGCTGCCTTCATCGTCATCTGCGCGGAGAAAGAGCCGGGGGCAAAACCCTGGGATGAGGCGACCTATCTGGCCGACTGTGCCATCGCAGCGCAAAACATCATGCTGGCCGCCTGGGAGATGGGTATCGGCAGTTGTCCCGCCCTCTCTTATGCCAAGGTTGCCATCCAGGAGATTCTGAACCTCCCGGAGGACATCGAGCCGTTACTGATCGTCACCCTGGGTTATCCTGCGGAGGATCCTGAACCCCCTCCCAGGTTGGAACTGAGTCAGATTGCCTTCGTGGACGAGTATGGAAAGGAGTGGACGTCATGAGCCAGCGCATGGTCGTGTCCGAAGAGGACCTTTACGAAGTGCTTTCCTTTCTGGTTTCCAGCGCTCACCTGTGCGTCGTCGAGCCCAGGCTATATGGCACCTTTCGCCTGACTGACGCCGCCTGCAGGCTGATCGGCTTCGCCCTGGAAAGCGGGCAACTGGAGGACGATCAGTTCTTGCGCGAGTTCAAGGAGGATGCGGACAGGAGAAAGTTTTTGTTGATGACCGATGAAGAAGCCTATTTCCAGTTCCTGGAGGACGCCACGCGAAAGATGGCGAAGGAGATGAAAAGAAGAGCTACGAAAGGGGGAGCATTGTCATGAGAATGGGGGTTGATGTGGGAGGCACCAATACGGACGCAGTACTGATGGACGGGACGAAGGTCGTTGGTTGGTTCAAGACACCCACCACGCCAGACGTTACCAGCGGCATTACCACCGCCATGAGGACCGTGTTGGAGCAGACCAAGGTACCTGCGGGCCAAATCAAAGCCGTGATGATTGGCACGACCCACTTCACCAACGCGGTGGTAGAACGGAAGAGGTTGATGAAGACCGCTGCCATCCGGCTGGGACTGCCGGCCACCGAATGCTTGCCGCCGATGGTTGATTGGCCTCCTGAGCTGAGGGACACCATCGGCGATCACAAATACCTGGTGCACGGCGGCCACGAGTTCGACGGCAGGGAGATATCGCCTCTGGACGAGAATGAGATTCGTGAGGTGGCCAGGGACATCAAGTCCAAAGGAATCCGGGCAGTGGCTATCTCGGCCGTTTTCTCTCCTGTGAACAGCTCCTTTGAGGAGCGGGCAGCAGAGATCATCCAGAACGAGATACCCGACGTGTCCATCAGCCTGTCTCACGAGATTGGACGCATGGGTCTATTGGAGCGAGAGAACGCGGCCATCCTCAACGCCTGCCTGGGAGACCTGGCCAGGGCCATCGTGGAGTCCTTCAGGAAAGCCCTCGTGGAGATGGAGATAGATGCGCCTTTCTACCTCAGCCAGAACGATGGCACATTAATGAGCGCAGAATTCGCCGAGAAGTATCCGGTGTTGACCTTTGCCTCAGGGCCTACCAACAGCATGAGAGGGGCCGCCTTCTTGTCCGGGGCAAAGGACGCCATGGTGGTGGACGTTGGAGGCACGACGTCGGACGTGGGCATGCTGCTGCGTGGTTTCCCTCGCGAGGCCTCTGTCGCGGTGGACATCGGCGGCGTTCGCACCAACTTCAGGATGCCCGACGTCTATTCCTTTGGGCTGGGGGGAGGCAGCATCGTCGCTCGAGAGCCTCTGAAAATCGGGCCTCAAAGCGTCGGCTATGAGCTGATTACCAAAGGGCTGGTATTTGGGGGGAGCGTGCTGACGGCGACGGACGTTGCTGTGGCCGGTGGGTTGGCCGACATAGGCGACCCTGGCGCAGTGAAAGGTCTGGATGCTGCGCTCGTTCGGCAGAGCCTGGATGAGATGCAGACGATGGTGGAAACTGCCGTGGACCGCATGAAGACCAGCGTGGAGCCGATCCCCCTGATTCTCGTCGGCGGCGGCGTCATCCTGGTCTCCAGAAAGGTAGCAGGAGCCTCCGAGATGGTCAAGCCTGAGCATTACCCTGTGGCCAACGCCATCGGCGCGGCCATCGCCCAGGTGGGAGGCGAGACCGATCGGATATTTGCCCTGGCGGAGCTTCCCAGGGACGAGGCCCTGGCCCAGGCCAGACAAGAGGCCAGCGACAAGGCCATAGCGGCCGGGGCCGACGAGGAGACCATCACCATCGTGGACGTAGACGAGGTCCCATTGAGCTACTTGCCCAGCAATGCCGTCAGGATCCGGGTCAAGGCCGTCGGCGACCTGGCCCTCAAATGAGACAGATCGCGGTTTCGTAGTGACGATGCTTCGGCTACGCTCAGCACAGGCTTTAGTCGTTCTGGCACACGTGCGACTGAAGTCGCTACTACGACAAGTCGGAGAAAGGATGAACTGAAATGAGACTGCTACACCCAGAAAACGTCGAGGATGTCGCCCTGGGAGCGGCCGTCCTGGGCACTGGCGGGGGCGGCGATCCCTACATCGGCAAGCTGATGGGGATTCAGGCCATTCGCGAGTTCGGGCCGGTGACTTTGCTCTCCCTGGATGAGATAGACGATGACGCCTTGATCGTGCCTACGGCCATGATGGGCGCCCCCACGGTGATCGTGGAGAAGCTGCCCAAAGGGGACGAGATCATCAAAGCCTTTCACGCCCTGGAGAGCTATCTGGGGCAAAAGATCACGGCCACCATGTCGGCCGAGGCGGGAGGGTTGAACTCTGTCACCCCTCTCACCGTGGCAGCCCGCCTGCGCATACCCATGGTGGATTGCGACGGCATGGGGCGGGCCTTCCCGGAGCTGCAAATGGTGACCGCCACCTTGTACGGCATCTCGTCTACCCCCTTCGCCATGGGCGACGAGAAAGGCAACAGCGCGATTCTCAATACCATCAACAACCGTTGGACGGAGACCTTTTCGCGCAGCATCACCATAGACATGGGCTGTACCGCTCTGATCGCCTGCTATGCCACGACGGGGAAGGAACTGAAGGAGTGGGGGGTACCCGATACGATGACCCTGGTGGAGGAGATCGGCCGCACCATCAGGCAGGCCCGGACATCCAAGACCAATGTGGTCGAGGCGGTCAGGCAGGTGGTTGGGGGCTTTCAGGTTTTCAAAGGAAAGATCGTGGACGTGCAACGTCGTACAGAAAAAGGCTTCGCCAGGGGGGAGGCGGTCTTCGAGGGCGTTGATGAATACGCCTCCCAAACCCTCCAGCTCCAATTCCAGAATGAGAACCTGGTGGCCATAGTGGATGGGGAAGTGGTGGTCTCAGTGCCAGACCTGATCACTGTCCTGGAAACGGAGAGCGGTGAGCCCATCACCACCGAGACGCTGCGCTACGGCTTCCGGGTGACGGTGTTGGGCATCCCCTGCCACGAGAAATGGCGTACACCAGCGGGGCTGGCGTTGGTGGGGCCTCGCTATTTCGGCTACGACATTGACTGGGTTCCCGTCGAGGAGAGGTATGGGTAGTAGAAAGGAGAGCGAAATGGGTAATGTGGTATTGCGCACGCGACAAGAGTGTGAGGATTTTGTGCGTGGCCTCTGCTTCATGGGAGCGGGCGGAGGCGGAAGACCGAGCAGGGGACTGAAGCTGCTTCTCGATCAGTTGGAGGCCGGTCGTGAAATCGAGTGGGTGGACGTAGATAACCTGCCCGACGAAGCATGGACGGCAACAGTGGCTGGCATGGGGGGCAGAGGTGGCGCAGGTGTCACCGAGGAAGAGTTGGCTGAACTCGGATGCGTCGAGCAGAAATATGACTCGTTAGGTCTGATGGTGGCCGCTGTTCAGGCGCTGGAAGACGCTGCGGGGATCAAGGTGGAAGCCATCGTCCCAGGAGAGATAGGGGGCGGCAATGTTCCGGCGCCTATCGTGGCGGCGTTAGAACTGGGCTTGCCTGTAGTGGATGGCGACTACGCCGGTGGGCGAGCTATTCCTGAGCTGCCGCAGACGATAGCGGAGATTCGCGGAGTGCCGGTCTCCCCTCTGTCCTTTGTCACCCGCTGGGGTGATGTGATGATCCTCAAAGACACGATCAGCACGGCCATGGCCGACCGCATCGGCCGCATGATGTGTGTGGCTGCTTATGGCGGGGTAGGGATCTCCTGGTATCTTTTGCAGATCAAGGATGTCAAGGAGGTGCTGGCGGCCGGCACGCTGACCCAGGCCCTGAAGGTCGGGCAGGCGATTCGAGAGGCTCGCGAGCAGGGTGCCGACCCGGTGGCGGAGGCGGTCAAGGCCGCTGATGGCTGGTTGCTTTTCGAGGGCGAGCTCACCACCACGGAGATAGCGGATGAGCAGTCGTACGCCTTCGGGCTGGGAAGTCACACCTTGAAAGGTCTGGGAGGCCACGAGGGCCACACCTTCAGGATCTGGTACAAGAACGAGTACCACCTGAGCTGGATGGACGGCAGGCCTTTCGTGACCAGCCCCGACGCGCTCATCATGGTAGACCTGAAGACGGGCGAACCCGCCACCAGCTACGATTTCTCGGTGGGGGATCAGGTGGCGGTCGTTGGACGCAAGGCCCACCCAGTTCACCGCACAGCGAAGGGAATTGAATTGCTGGGTCCTCGACACTTCGGGTTTGATCTCGACTATGTCCCTATTGAGGAAAGGGTGAAAGCCTGAGCTGAAGCTCAGGGCTGAAAGGACAAAGCCCTGCGGGCTGGATAAGGGCTGTCCCAAAGTGGACGAGGATCTTCAGAATCAGTGTGGCGAGGCGTTGGAGTCCCCAACTTGTTGGGGGTACAGCGCAGCAAACCCGAACAAGTTCGGGACTCCGGTGCGCCAACGTTTAACCATTCTTTTGGGGGACCGACATGGCAGAAAGCTTCGATCTAGAAAAGTTGTTGATTGACGTATTCGCACCGCAACCAGGCGAGAAGGTCCTGGTCATGACCGATCTGCCTCACGGAGAGTGGCCCGATAATGAGAAGTGGGCGTCCCGACGAGAGATGGCCCAAGAGTGGCATGCGGCCTTCCAGCAGTTGGGAACCAAGCTGGGGCTCAGTGTGCATCCTCTCCTCACCTATGCAGCTACCGGCGCTCATAGCGGGCCCCTTCCAGAGGAGGGAGAAATGGACGGTCAGCCGGTGCGCCTGGAGGACATCTTGTCCGACACAGACGTCGCCGTGGCTCTCACGGAGTACTCTGCTACAGCCCCACTGATTGGGTTCAGCCAGAAATTTCCCAACCTGCGGGCGGCCAGCATGCCGGGGGTCACGAAGAGCATGGAGCAAACAGCCCTGGCGGCGGACTACAGCGAGGTGGCTCGCAAGAGCCATATCCTGGCCGACAAGGTGAGCCAGGCGGTGGGCGCGAAGGTGGAGTTCTCCACCGGCCATCACCTGTACTTCGACCTGCGATATCGCCAGGCTGAGGCCGATGATGGGCAACTGCACGCGGACAAGAAGGGCGTGCGCCTCATCAATCTACCCAGCGGCGAGGCCTTTATCGCTCCTTACGAGGGAGAAGTGGAGGGCCAGCCTAGCCGTACAAAAGGCATGATCCCTGTCATGGTTGACGATGAACTGGTCTTGCTCAGGGTGCAGGAGAACCGCATCGTGGAGGTGATCGGCGACGGCCCACAGGCGGCTCAGGAACGGGACTACTTCGCCGTAGACCAGGCGCGCTGCAACATCGCTGAGTTGGGCCTGGGCTGCAACGACAAGGCCGTCATCTCTGGAAGCGTCTTGGAGGACGAGAAGGTGCTGGGGCTGCACTGGGCCTATGGCCGTAGCGATCACATCGGGGGAGTCGTAGGCGTCGCCGATTTCAGCCATACCAGCCACGTCGTTCATCATGACATTGTCTACCCCAGGGGTGGTCGCATCGAGATCGCGAGTCTCGTTCTGAGATATGAGGATGGGACGAGCGAGGAGATCATCAAAGGTGGTCAGTACACGATATTCTAGCATATCGCCTCCTCCAGCGGAGTTCGCCCCCTGGCGACTGGAGGAGCAGTACGACTTTGGCGATGTGAGGACTTGGCTGCTTCCTCGGTCCTCCACCGGGCTGTAGGTTTCACCCCCATTGCGAGCACGCCACGCCTCGCTGTGCGGAGGAACCGCTACCGATGGAGACCGTGCCTGGCCATGAGGTTAGCTGTTTCCTGTACGCTTGAGAGAAGCTCCGCGAGGAAATTTCTGCGTTGAAGTGAAATAGGGAGGCAATCGCACAATGAAGGAATTGAGCGTCTATTGTGGGTACGGGGAGGAACTTGAGAGGCGGCTGCGACTAAAAACGTTCCCTGTGGCGGTGAAACTGCTGGAACAAGAATCAGACATTCCCCAAGGCGCGATGCGACCTGTTGAGGATTTCGGCCATCACCTGTCTCTTTGTCAGGCGTTTCAGCTTTCACGTCGTGAGGGCCAGGCCATGGCCATGCTGAAAGAAGACATGTGGTGCTTCGAACCGGTCGTCGGTTACGGGCTTGCGGAGCCGTCAGAGTATTTCTTGCAGGGACATAACCGCTACCCGAAGGACGTAGCGACTCTGGAAGCGGGCAGTCATTACGCTCGTGAGTTCCCTCGTTTGGAAGTCGGCAAGTACGTCGGTGTGGTGTCGGCACCGCTAAAAACGACCAGCTTTGAACCCGATCTGATTATGATCTACGGTGATTCGGCACAGTTGAACCTGCTGCTCCTGGGAAGGGAGTACAAAGAGGGCTACAATCTCAAGTGCGCGCTGTCCGGCCATGCGGCGTGCGTCTATGCCGTGGTACCCGCCGTGCAGAGCGGGGAGTGCCAGGTCGCGGTGCCGTGTCGTGGCGACCGCTACCGTGCGATGGCTGGAGATGATGAATTGATCTTCACCGTCCCCCGGCAGAGGCTGGAGGACTTGATGGCTGGACTCAGGCACGTCAACTCGACTGGTTCGCAGCTTCCCAAGGGCTATTCGTTCCAGCCTGAGTATCCTCTGCCTGAGAGCTATGAAAAGATAGCTCAAATGATGGACTACCTCCCAGATGTATGATAGGTTCAAGGAGGAAATGGGCAGCACCACTTGCTTTGAGATTCAGAAAAAGCTGCTGGGCAGAACCTTTGATTTCAAGCAAGATGAGGACGCCGAGGAGTGGTAAAAAGCTGGCGGGCTAGAAAAATGTCCCCTGGTTTGTGGTGTTGCCGTGCGGATCGCTGCCGACATCATAATTGACCTCCTCGCAGCAGGCGGCGAGAGTGCTATCCTGGATGTGTATATGTACTCGATTTGAATTCACTCCCACTTTGTGGTAATATTAGAGCAGGACCAGGATCTGCAAAGGAAGTAGGAGTATATGACCTCAATCACGATAGAAGAAAAGATAAGAAAACTGGCCGCAGAATACGCGGAACGACTCAAAGAGAGAATTGATCAACGTGTCGAGGAGATGGAGGGAGATGACAAGTCTCACTTTCTCGTCTATCGCGTTCTGGGCATCACGGACGAAGAAGGTCGCCTGATTGACGTTTACCAGAACAAGGGGCGGTTTCTTTACAGATACGCTGGGGCCTTTCTTGAGAGCGCTGCAAAACTGTGTTTCCGAGAGAAATACCCGGATGCCGATTCTGTGAGGAGAACACGCGTAAGTCATGAAGGCTCAAATTTACAAGGGTGACTGTTTAGACATTCTTAGAGGTTTCGACGACGAGAGCGTCGATTTAGTGTACCTCGATCCGCCATTCTTCACCCAAAAGACTCACACTCTTCGAACGAGAGACCGCCAACAAGAATTCTCATTTGAGGATCTTTGGTCGTCTCACACAGAGTACGCCAGGTTCATCTACGAGCGGCTTGAGCAAATGTGGCGAGTGTTATCCTGTACCGGGTCTCTTTTCTTTCACTGTGACCGAAACGCTTCTCATATCGTCCGCGCCTTACTTGATGATGTGTTTGGGCCTGATATGTTCAGGTCTGAAATCATCTGGTATTACAGGCGTTGGTCAAATGCTCAAAAAGGTTTGCTGCCCGCACATCAAACCATCTACTACTACACAAAGTCAGATGAGTATACGTTTAACATCTTTTACCGGGACTACTCTGCTTCTACCAATGTTGACCAGATACTCCAGAGAAGGAAGCGCGACGAAACGGGTAGAGCTGTCTATGAAACAGATGAAGACGGACGTATAGTACCTAGCGGCGGCAAGAGGGGTGTGCCACTGAGAGATGTTTGGGACATTCCGTATCTTAATCCCAAGGCAAAGGAACGCACTGGCTATCCAACTCAGAAGCCGCTCTTGTTGCTAGAGCGCATTGTTGAGATTGCAACTGAAGAAGGCGATATCGTCTTGGACCCTTTCTGTGGCAGTGGTACTACACTGGTGGCTGCCGTATCGCTCAAGCGACAAGCAATCGGCATTGACACTTCAGACGATGCGCTAGAGATAACACGTAAGCGCCTGGATCGCCCTATTAAGACAGAGTCCAGGCTTCTTCAGCAAGGACGAAGCTCCTACAAAAACGCCGATGAAGAGGCATTGTCGCTACTTCGCGGTTTAGAATACGCCCCAGTTCAGAGAAACAAGGGCATTGACGCGATTCTCAAGAACGACTTGGATGGTAACCCCATCTTGGTTCGGGTACAGAGGCCTGATGAGACCATACTTGAAGCCGCTAACTGTCTGTACAAGGCATCAAAAGGGAAAAGGGCCGCAGCTTTGTTTGTGGTTGCTACTCAGAGAGGTGGGTACTTCGAGTTTGAGAACCAGTTTCCCCCCAATGTCATAATTGTAAACGCCCCTGTTTTGGCTATTTCAGACAATCTAGCCCAACTTGAAGATACTTCCTTCGGCCTGTAGTACCAACTGGATCAGCCAGGAAGACAGGATGTATGATCGTGTTTTGAGGCAAATGCGGGAGAAAATCCGTACACGGCAGTACGTGATGACCGTCCATGCCGAGGAAGAGATGGCAGGTGACAATCTGTCCATCTTCGATGTTGAGCACGTTATCCTCACTGGTGAAATCACTGAGCGGCAGAAAGATCGCGACACAGGTGAGTGGAAGTACCTTGTTGAGGGTGAAACCATTGCCGGTGACTTGGCGGTCGTCGTTGCCAGGCTGAGCATAACCAACAAGCTGGTGATGATCACTGTCTATATGGTGTGAGAGAAGATATGATCTGTGACATCTGTGGTCAAGAAGGTGCCCGCGTTCGTCACGTGACGCGTAGCTACGGCCGAGGCAAGGATTTGCTCGTCATCGAGAACGTCCCTGTGGTCAGTTGCCCACATTGCGGGGAGAGTTATCTGACGGCCGAGACGTTGCACGAGATTGAGCGCATCAAACTGCACCGCAAGAGCTTTGCTCAAGAGCGCGCTGTATCTGTAGCTGTTTTTGCCTAGAGCTGCGCCTGAACATCCAGGGTGCGCCAACACCTTGCTGGGGGCGACCATGCTTCGCGCGTGTCGTATCGGCGGTTCTCTCGGCTGTGTGGCATCCTTGTTCATGTTGTAGGGTTTCACCCCCGCTGCGAGCACGCCACGCCTCGCTGTGCGGAGGAACCGCCACCGGTGCCAACGGAGATCGCACCCGGCCATGAGGTCAACTGTTTCGTGTATTCTTGAGAGAAGCTCCGCAAGGAGATTTCCACATTAGCCCCTCTTTGGAGTGGTTATGCGGAAAAATTCTGTATAATTCGGCGGCCCCAGGCGTTTTGCTTACGGAGGCGAGTATGACAACGGATGCCATTCTGGAAACGAATGAACTTCACAAGCATTTTGGATCTATCCATGCCGTAGATGGACTGAATCTCTCTGTAGGGTGCGGTGAGATCTATGGGTTGATAGGCCCCAACGGATCGGGCAAGACGACGCTGATCCGCCTGCTCATCGGACTGCTTCGCCCCACATCGGGGAGTATCAGGCTGCTAGGCGAGGTTGTGCCCAACAAGGCCATCCTGGCGCAGGTGGGTTACATGACCCAGGCCAGCGCTCTCTACGAAGACCTGACCGTGTGTGAGAATATCGCCTTCTTCGCCGAGATGTGCGGCAAGCACGACCGGGCGTGGATCGACGAGGTCATCGAACTCGTGGATCTCCAGGATCGTTCACGCAGTCTCGTTCGTGCCCTGTCGGGAGGCCTCAGGCAGCGAACATCGCTGGCCTGTGCGTTGGCCCACAGGCCTCGCCTCCTGCTGCTCGACGAGCCGACCGTGGGTGTCGATCCCCAGCTTCGAGCTACTTTCTGGTCCTACTTCCGCCGCTTGGCCGAAACAGGTGTCACGCTGATCGTCTCCAGCCATGTGATGGATGAGGCTGAGCGGTGTGATCGATTGGGATTCATGCGTCAGGGCAAGCTCCTGGCCGAAGGCTCTGCAGCAAAGCTTCGTAGCCAAACAGGCACTAGCACCCTGGAGGAAGCCTTCCTGCATTTCGCGGCTGGCAGCGTGAAAGGAGATCTACGATGAGTTCGCGGCGTGTTCTAACCCTCGCTCGGCGGGTCATGAGGCAGGTATTGCGTGACCGGAGGACGGCAGCGCTGCTTGTGTTTGGACCGATGCTCATCCTGACCCTCGGCGCAATCCTGTTCCGCTCCAAACCAGCAGCTATTCCCCTGGGAGTGGTCAATGAAGATCAAGGGCTCACGTCTCCGGTAATGGGCGCTGTCGTCCTGGGGCAGCGCATCACGGATGAGCTGGCGGCCAGCGACGCTTTCGCCGTGGTCGCATTGAGCCGCCATGAGGTGGATGACCGACTGCGTGACGGCACTGTACAGGGCGTGATCGTTTTTTCCGAGGACTTCACTGCCCACTTCCTGGAGAATCGCCAGGCTGTGCTTGACCTACGCCTGGAAGGCTCAAACCCCGCGCGCAGCATGGCAATCACCGCCCGTGTGACCGAAGCGGCGATGAGAACTTTGGCTAGCTTGGCAGGGACAGGCTTTGGCGTGCCTGGTGCTCCCCAGGTCAGGGAAGGGGAGGCTGCGCTACCAGTGTCGGTGCAGGCGACCTACCTCTTTGGCGGAGAGGAATTCGACACGATTGACTTCGTGGCACCGGTCTACATTGCTCTTCTGGCGATGTTCTTCGTCTTTCTCCTGGCCTGCGTCGCATTCCTGCGCGAACGCTCCCAGGGAACCATGGAGCGCCTCGCGGCGACCCCGGCGACCCGCGTGGAGATCGTCCTGGGGTACATGCTTGGTCTGGGTCTCTTTGCCTTGATCCAGGTGGCGGTGATCCTCTTCTTTACCGTCTGGGTGCTCGAGATCCATTACCTCGGAAGCCTGGGTCTGCTGTTCCTCGTGATCGCCCTCTTGGCCGTGGTGGGAGTCAACCTGGGCATCCTGGCTTCGGCCTTTGCTCGCAACGAGTTCCAGGTCCTGCAGTTCCTCCCGCTTGTCATCTTCCCCCAGATATTACTTGGGGGTACGTTCTGGGCTGTGTCAGACCTGCCAGGGTATCTTCAACCCTTCGCCTACCTTATGCCGCTCTACTACGCCAACCGCGCGCTGCGTGATGTGATGCTCAAGGGTTGGGGGCTGGTGGAGATCTGGCCTAACCTGGCAATCCTCATAGGCATCGCTGGGGTGCTCATTGTCATGAGTGCGCTGATGATGCGACGTGAGGTTGCCTGATCATGAGTGCTGCGCATCTTCGATCCGGGTTCGAGCCTGATGGGTGGCCAAACTCCTTAGTCATGTGAAATTGGTATCGGCAGTTGTCCCGCATCGGATAATCGAGGGTTTCCACTGAGTGGCTGAGGTGTTGGCCAGCAGGTCTGCAGGTTTCACCCCCACTGCGAGCACGCCTCGCTGTGCGGAGGAACCGCCACCGGCACCGAGAGGGACACAAGGAGATAGCGAATGTATGTTCGCTTACCCCCAGGTTTCACTGATATATACAAGGAAATCACGCGCCGTTTCGTGCAGGGCGAATCCTTTTCACAGGCTGAGCGGGCTCTGCTCTTTGAGGCATTCGATCTGCTGCACAGGGCCGAGGTTGCTACCGAAGCTGGATGGGAAAGCTTCGTCACCGCTTATGAACGGCTCATCGAGGTCTCTTTCGCCAATCACTATCTGCGAGGCCTGGTGGAGGCCCAGGATATAGAAGCGACAGCGGAACCACTGCGAGCACAGGTCTCCCGGAGAATCATGCCTACTTTGAGAGAAGCTGGTCTGGTTGATCCCGCTGAGCCGTCTTCGTTCTATTTGCTTGCCTATTGCCTCTACTGGTGGTATGCTTTTGCCCGGGGCTATGCCTTTGAAGTGGAAGTGCTCCGCGACCTGGCGATATCCGGCGTCCTCTACCAGGCGCACGATGTGCTGGACGCCCGAGCCCGACGCTCCCCTTTTGACCTGGTGGTGCTGGGCTTTCGAGGAGACATCAAGACCTCGACCTACTTCCTGCACGTGACTCGTACTCAAGGGCTGTTGCATGATTTCTACATCACGAGGGTGTATGAATCGAGAGAGCGAGAACGTATTGTGGTGGTCTTCCTCAAAGAACCAGCTTGGGAAGCGATTGATGGTGAGACCACACCTGTCACTCTGGAAGCGCTTGCAGGAGTTTTGCCAGGCATATTTCGGCTCCAGCAGAACGACACGATTCTGATTGTCCTTGACTACGAGGAATGGAAGACGCGATTGCTGCGAGCCCAGAAGTCGGATCAGGAGGACAGAAGATGAATAACGAGCGGGGATTAGAAGCACTGGGTTGGGATGAACTCGAACAAGCCGTGGAACGGTTTGTCGCCGCCGATGGCCCTAATACCGGTGACCTGCCAGCCGACGAGTTCTTCGCCCTCTGGGCCCGTTTTGAGGCAGATCGCCGCCGGGTGGTTGAAGTTGAGGGTGAGATCGTGGGGGAGGAGGTGCATCTGGCCCTCGCTCCGTCCAGTGTAGGCAGTGCTGAGGTTAAGGGACAGGAGATCAGACTACCCGACGGCACGCGCATCGTTCTACGTCTTAAGTTTCCTCAGCCAATGACTGCTTGATGGGTGGCCAAACTCCTTAGACACAGGTGTTGGCCGGTAGCCGAGGTTCCACCGCCGCCGCGAGCACGCCACGCTTCGCTGTGCGGAGGAACCGGCACCGATGGAGAGCGGGCCTGGACATGAGGTTAGCTGTTACGAAAAAAAGAAAGATAGAAAAGCTGTTACGTGAAGCATTGTTGCGGGGCGGCAAGATGGAGCTTGCACTCTATGAGTATGAATTAGAGGAGCACATTGAGTATTGGTATGAAGGTCTCAAAGCTGACCGCGATGAGTTTGTATTTGCCGTTACAGAAAACTCAGGTGACGTGGCAATGGTATTGATTACCAGAGAGAAAACCGTCTTTATAAATGAAGATGCCAGAAAGAAATTGTTAGAATTCTGGCCAAGAACCTACAATGCAAATATGAAGAAGCTGATTCCGATGATGGCAAGGGACCTGGCAAATGATATTATCTCTGTAAATGGTGTAAAGACTGTATCATAGGCCTATGTCAAATTCCGCGATCCTCCACCGAGCTGTAGCTTCACTCTCCCGCTGCCAGCACGCCACGCCTCGCTGTGCGGAGGAACCGTCACCGGCACCGATGGAGATCGCGCCCGGCCATGAGGTTAGCTTGTTTCCTGTGCTCTTGAGAGAAGCTCCGTGCGGCGCGCTACGGATATTGATACTTTAGTTGAGCAAGTAGAGGCTGAGAATGAAGCTGCTGGATGTCGTTCGCAGGGAGAGTGTTCCCAAACCGTGGGCTGAAGGAGAGAAGATCCCGTGGGATGATCCGGACTTCAGTAGACGAATGCTCAACGAGCATTTGTCCCAAGAGCACGATGCTGCCAGTCGCCGCTTCGAGATCATTGATGGCCACGTCAGGTGGATTCACGATCAGGTTCTGAAGGGGAATCCCACGCGGATTCTTGACCTTGGCTGTGGCCCTGGATTGTACACGAACCGGCTGGCGAGACTTGGGCATCGCTGTGTAGGGATTGATTACTCTCCAGCCTCGATAGCCTACGCAAAGGAGCAGGCTGAGGAAGAGGGTCTTGAATGCACGTACATCCAGCAGGATATCCGAACGGCGGACTATGGCGACGGTTATGGTCTTGTCATGCTGATCTTCGGAGAGTTCAATGTCTTCCGCCCCGAGGAAGCGAGAGGTATTCTTGAGAAAGCCTATCGTGCCTTGGCACCTAACAGTTTTCTGCTTCTTGAGCCACATACCTTTGAAGCAGTCCTCAAGATAGGAGAACAACCATCTTCGTGGTATTCTGCAGAGGAGGGGTTGTTCTCGGATGAGCCGCACTTCTGCCTTCAAGAGAACTTCTGGGATGCTGAGGACAACGTAGCAATCGAGCGCTACTACATCATCAATGCCGTGACAGGCGAGGTGGCGCGCCATTCGGCAAGCACACAGGCCTACACGGATGATCAATATCGGTCTCTGCTAGTTGACTGTGGGTTTGGTGAAGTGGAGTTCTACTTATCGTTGGATGGGAGCACAGGCGGTGCACGGAGCGACTTGACAGTCGTGCTCTCACAGAAGAGGCACGCGGCCCAACCCTCGCTCTGCGGTCCGTTCACTGGAAACCACGCACTACGATTTGTTCGCCCAAAGCGTGGGGGATGAGCGGGGTGCAGGTTTCACCCCCGCTGCGAGCACGCCACGCCTCGCTGTGCGGAGGAACCGCCACCGACACCGATGGAGATCGCGCCTGGGCAAGCAAGCTGGCAGCGAAGCTTCAGCTAAAGATCTATTAGGCCCAGACCCGCAAATGACGGTACACTAAATCGGAGGTATGCAATGAGAACTTTGATTGTCTATGACTCGGTCCATGGGAATACGGAGAAAATAGCCAAAGCTATCGGTGATACTATTACCGGTGAGGTAGAAGTGCTCCGTGTGGGTGAAGTGAATTCCTCCGAGTTGAAAACGTTTGACCTTCTCATCGTCGGTGCTCCGACCCACGGAGGCAGGCCGACGCAGCCGATTCGAGACTGGCTTAACAAAGTCCCGGCGCCTGCTTTTGAAGGTACCAATGTAGCTGCGTTCGATACCAGAATCCCGGCCAAATGGGTCCGAATCTTTGGCTATGCCGCACCAAGAATCGCTGGCAAGCTGAAAAAGAAGGGCGGGACTCTCATAGGGCCACCGGAAGGCTTTTTCGTTGAAGGCACCGAAGGTCCGCTGACAGAGGGTGAGCTTGAGCGTGCTGCCGGTTGGGCGAAAGAGATTGTTAAGAGTGCGAAGTAGTTCAACGATGAAATAACGGTGTGACGTATAGTAGCAGAATTGCCGTCGCAGCCCTGTAGGCCTTTGCCGAAAAGGTTCAAGCGGGTTGCGGGTTTCACCCCCGCTGCGAGCACGCCACGCCTCGCTGTGCGGAGGAACCGCCACCGGCACTGATGGAGATCGCGCCTGGCCATGAGGTTAGCTGTTTCCTGTACTCTTGAGAAAGGCTTCATAAGGAGATTTCCGCATGAATCCTCTTTTGCCTAACCCGCTTGATATAACACCGGAAGAGTTCGAAATATTTGTACGACGGTACCTTGAGCAACAGGGAGCTGCTTTGAAAGATTTCAGGACTGAGCACCTTGAAAAACTGAAGGGATCGGACGGAGATTACGTCATTGACGTAACGGCCCGCTTCGAGGCTTTGGGTGCCAACTTCCTTGTTTTGATCGAGTGCAAGCGATATGCATCTAATCCTGTGGAAAGGGAACAGGTGCAGGCGCTTAACCAGAAGAGGCTTTCAATAGGGGCACAAAAGGCCATGCTGTTCACCACTTCAGCTTTCAGAAAAGGAGCGATTGATTTTGCGGCAACCCACGGAATAGCCCTTGTTCTCGTTAGAGAAAACGAGCTTAGTTATGCCGTGAAGTCGTGGCTACAAAGGCTGAAAGCTGAACTTGTTCAGCCTAGCTCCGAGTCACTGACTGATTTCTTGTTCGAAGGCCGTGTTCTGGAGACAGAGAAGCCAATTCTGCCCAAGCAAGCTCAGATTCAGGTCTGGAAGATTGCCGTACTGAAGGAGCGACTTGATTATCTGCGAGTGATCTCAGCGAGAGGGTACGGTGTGGAAGAATCTGAAATAGAGAATCTCAAGACAGAGATTGTGGAGGAAGAGAAATTTCTTGAAGGGATGCGGGAGAGTGAGGCATAACCAGCCCGTGGGCTGTAGTTTTCACCCCCGTTGCGAGCACGCCACGCCTCGCTGTGCGGGGGAACCGCCACCGGCACCGATGGAGATCGTGCCTGGCTATGAGGTTAGCTGTTTCTTGTACTCTTGAAGCTCCGCAAGGAGATTCCCACATTAACTCCTCTTTGGTGGTTATACGGAAAAATTCCGTATAATACTTGTTGGGCGGGCAGCCTTGCTCAGAAACGAATGAACACTTCGGGTTCTCAAGCGATAACTGGTGTTGTTCTTCACTGGCCAACGAACGAGGAGATAAGCTCATGGGCTCTGATCCTAACAGTATGTGAGAGCCTTTCGTAATTCAGATTCTTCCACAAGAGTGCCAAATCGAGTAAAATA
>CAZVCJ010000036.1:0-30738 GCA_964625745.1 uncultured Anaerolineae bacterium
TCCCCCAACTCCGCCACGAACAACAGAACGAAAGTGCTCCACAGCAGTTTCCAGTTTATCACGGTGTCGAGTCCTTCCATCATTTCTAATTTCTAATTCCCTGCTCCGGCCAGAAGGGGTGAAACATCATCCACTGCTCCGGGCGAGCGCGCACGTGCTGTTCCAGAATGTCCGCCACCCGGCGGACGTTGGTCATAAGATCCCGCTTGCGGTCGCCGGTGCGGATCATTTCGAGGGGCTCTGTGACCTTGAGAGCGTATCCTTTGTCAGGCTCATAGTAGCAACTGGCCATGATGACCAGAGCGCCGGTCATCAGCGCCAGGCGCACCGGCCCGACGGGCAGATAGGCCGGTCGGCCAAAGAACTCGACCAGCTCTCGATCCTCTGGGATGGGACGATCCACGCCGGTCAACACGATACCGCCGCTCTTCAGCCGCCGGATGGCCGCCCGCAGCGATTGGGGCGTGATCGGCGTGACCTCGAACCCGGCCGTGGCCCGCAGATAGTTCAAAAGGTGAAACCCCGCCTGCGGATTCGCCAGGGAGAGCATCTGGATGGGCAGGTCTCGTGCGCCCATAGACAAGCCGAGAAGGTCGAAGTTACTCATGTGAGCGGCGAGCACCAGCACGCCCTGACCCCGTGCCGTCTCGGCCCGGGCGAAAGCCAGTATCTCGTCAGGAATCGGCACTGCCTCGGCGAGCACTTCTTTTGGCTGACCGATGGCGTGAAAAAAGTCGTAGTAGGTCTGCCCGGCGTGGAAGAAGACCTGGTGTGTCATCCGGTGTAGCGCCAGGTCGTCGGCTTCCGGGCCGAGGATCTGGCGCAAGTTGGCGCGCACTGTCCAGTAGACCTCTGGCTTTCGGCGAGCGATGACGCCAGCGGCGATCCGCGCCAGCCCGTACCCCACCCGAGGCGGCGTATGCTGGCCGATGACGATGCCGAGTCGCGTCATCGGCTTACTGCTGATGAAATCTTGAAGACGCATCAAATAGTTATCTTCTTCGTGTCAATTCGTGAAATTCGTGGCCGATTTTGGTGCTCCCCCAAGTTCCGTATGCGCTCACTCGTGGGAGATAGGCGGCGCGGCCACCTGGAACTCGGCCGACTGGAACAATACCCGCACCTCGATGAGCACCGGCAGCCCCCGCACGATGCAGAGCACCACGGCTATCCAACTAGCCACCGAAGCAACGATCCATACACTGTGCCAGGCTGCGCGCCCCCCCGTCTGTAGTCCCAGGGCCAGGGCCAGCAGCGTGAAAGCGAACGCTTTGGCCACGCCGTAGCTGGTGCGCATGGCGCCCGATTTCACCAACCACCGACCCCACGAAGAGCGCATCATACTGTGCGCCGACTGTCCATGTTGCAGCGCCACGTTGCGAATGGAATCGGTCAGTGCGCCTCGAATGACAACCGTCAGAGGAATGGCCACTGAGACCAGTCTAAGGTGAGCGTAAGTCACCCACAGGACGATCTCCACGGCCCGGTCGGCAGCGATGTCTAGTGCGCCGCCGATGAGGGTCTGCTCGTCACGCCGCCGGGCGACGAAGCCGTCCAGCGAGTCCATCAAGATCAGCCCCACGATGAGAGGCGTGCCAATCAGTGGGCCCACGGTCCCGCCAGAATAGAGCAACAGCACGATCACCACCAGCAGCGGAAACCGCAACACCGTGATTAAGTTCGCTACGTTCATTCAATCACCTCGCAGAATGTAGTTTCTTCATCCCCAGCAGCACTTTCTCTGCTGTGGCTGGCAGCTCTTCGATCCATACCCCCGTCGCATCGTGGATGGCGGAGATGATGGCCGGGGCGGTGGGCAGGGTGGTCATCTCCCCCACGCCTGTGGCTCCGTACGGTCCCGTCGGATCGGGCACCTCGACGATGATGGGCACGAGCTGGCGGGGCGTGTCCAAGATCGTGGGGATGAAGTACTCGCTGAGCTTGCGGGTCTTGACCACTCCCTGCTGCTGGATGTACTCCTCCATGAGGGCATACCCCTGCCCCATGTGCACCCCGCCGCCAATCTGCCCCTTGACCATCTGCGGATTAACGGCCCGGCCCACGTCGTGCGCCGAGTAGAGCTTGAGCAACCCCACCTCGCCCGTTTCGGCGTCCACTTCTACCAGGGCGATCTGGGTGGCGTATCCGTAGCTGATGTGGGGGTCGCACATGCCGGTCTCAGGGTCGAACGGCGTGGTCGGCCTGGCGTGGCGGCCGTGGAAGGTGTATCGAGCCTTGATGTGGGTCTCGCCCTCCTCGGCCCGCAAGTCCGCGTGCCACTTCTCCTTGGCCAGCCCACAAGCCGCCATCACCGCGTTGCCGGACATGTAGACGTGGCGGGAGGCGGAGGAGCTGCCGGCGTCGGGCGTCTCGGCCGTATCCACCAGAGCGATGTCCACCCTCTCCATATCGATTCCCAGCACCTCGGCCGCGATCTGGGCCAGGGCGGTGTGCACCCCCTGTCCCACTTCCGAAGCGGCGATCTTCACTACTGCCGTCTCCACCTGCCCAGACTCGTCCAGGGAAAGCTCGACCTGTGCGGTGGACTTGTCGTCGAAGCCCATGCTGTACCCCACGTTCTTGTAGGCGCAGGCTACCCCCAGGCCGCGCAGCTTGCCGTCCGCAGACTTGGGCTTCCCTTCGACAAGCTCAGGACACCGTTCCGGCCGCACCCAGTGTCCATCCTCTTTCTTGCGCCAGCCAGCGGCCAGCGCCGCCTGTCGCAGTGTGTCTTTGACACCCACCCCCGGCGGCATGGGATTGCCCGTGACGGCTATTGAACCGTCCTCGAAGAGATTCTTCAGTCGGAACTCCACCGGATCCATGCCCAGGGCCTCGGCCAGCTTGTCCATCTGCGGCTCGTAGGCCACGGGAACCTGGGTGGCCCCGAAACCGCGCATGGCCATACTCACGGCGTTGTTGGTGTAGACGGTATAGCCATCTATCCTGGCGTGGGGCACCACGTAGGGGCCTGCGGCAAAGGTGGTAGCGTTGGCCATCACCACGGTGCTCGTGCTGGCGTAGGCCCCGGCGTCGGAGATGAGCTCGATCTCCGTGGCCGTCAGCTTCCCGTCCCGCGTGGCTCCGGTCTTGTGGCGCATGTAGAAGGGGTGGCGCTTGCCGGTGCGGCACACCGACTCCTCGCGGCTGAAGACCATCTTCACCGGGCGGCGGAGGCAGTAGGCACACAGGGCCAGGAGGTGTTGGACGTACATATCCTCTCGCCCGCCAAAGGCTCCGCCCACTGCTGGCACGATCTCGCGCACGCGGTCCTCGGGCAAGTCCAGCAGATGGGCGATTTGATGCAGGTCATCCTGGGCCCACTGTGCGGCGGCCACGACGGTGACCCGTCCCTCCTCGTCAATGTAGCCCAGGCCGGCTTCGGGCTGCAGGTAGACGTGCTCCACGCAGGGGGTGACGTAGTAACCTTCGACGATGACGTCAGCCTCGGCAAAGCCGGCTTCGGCGTCCCCTTTGCGGATTTTGAAGCGCTCCAGCACGTTGGTGCCCCTCCCCTCGTGGACCAGGGGGGCATCGGTCCCCATCGCCTCCCGTGCATCGTCCACCACGGGCAGCGGCTCGTAGTCCACTTCGACCAGCTTGCGGGCCGCCTCGGCGATGCGATCGCTCTCGGCCACTACGACGGCGATGCGGTCGCCCACCCAGCGCACTTTGCCTCCTTCGGCCACCAGCACCTGCTGGTCCATGATGTTGATGCCGTACTCGTTGACAGGGACATCTTTGTAGGTGAGGACGGCAACCACGCCGGGGTAGGCTTCGGCCTGGCTCGTATCAATGCGCCGCACCCTGGCGTGGGGGTGCTCACTCCAGACCACCTTGGCGTGGAGCATCCCTTCCATGTAGAAATCGCCGGGGTACCTGGCCTGGCCCGTGACCTTGGCCTGGGCGTCAATGCGCGGCAGACTCTGACCTATGACGCTCATCAGCGAGGTTTTCCGCCTCATGCTTTCGCCTCCTCAGCAACCATGTAAAGGCTAACTTGATCTGATGACCACAATGGGCAATTATAACGCAAAAGGCGGGAAAAGACAACTTAAAGAAAGACCTGACAGGTTTTCGAAAACCTGTCAGGTCTAGGCGCCCCTGCACCTCCTGACCAGCGCAACTGCGAGGGCGGTGAGGGAAGCCAGCGCCGCCAGCACCAGCCACGGCGCCTGTCCTGAGCCAAGTCGAAGGGCTACAAGCCCCAGCTTGTTCACCGGGACGATGATGCCGCCAACGGGGATTGGTGGAGCAGCCGGCGGTTGCCCAGGGCCTCCCGGTTCAGTGATGGTGCCATCTATAAGGAGGTCGTCATCTCCATCGCCGCCATCGGTGATCGTGATGACTATGACATTGTCGCCATCATTGTCACCCATAGGGATTTGGTACCAATGGGCGGCTGGATTGGCGGCTGTAGGGCCACACTTCCAGTACTGGGTATCAGTAGGCACAGCATCCGGCAGGGTTATGGTGATTGTCGCTTCGATGCCAGGGACCAGATTCTCAATGGTGAAACTGAACCACCCGTGGGGGAACACCAGGTTCGGCGGATCGGGGCATGGATTCCCCACGCCAGCGGCGGCGGAGAAGTATCCCGTGCTGGTGTGTAGGGTAGCGACGCCCGACCCTGTGTTGGTGGGGCAGTCGTTGGCCGTGTCATCACAAACATTGCCCCGCTCGTCCTCATCAAGGTTGGCCTGATCTTCGTTGTCAACGGTGGGGCAATTGTCGCAGGCGTCGCCAAGGGTATCGCCGTCCGAATTGGCCTGATCGGCGTTGGGGTTGTCGGGGCAGTTGTCGCACACGTTTCCCAACCCGTCTTCATCGGCATCGGCCTGATCCTCGTTGTCGTGGATCGGGCAATTGTCGCAAGCGTCGCCATGGGTATCGCTATCCCTATTGGTCTGATCAGTGTTGGCGTTGATAGGGCAGTTGTCGGTAGCGTCGGGCACCCCATCGTCGTCGTCGTCATCTTCGCAGGCATCGCCCTGCCCGTCGTCGTCGGTATCTTCCTGGCCGGGGTTGGCATCGTCGGGGCAGTTGTCGCAGACGTTGCCCACTCCGTCGCTATCGGTATCGGACTGATCTTCGTTGTCAATGGTGGGGCAATTGTCGCAGGCGTCGCCCAGGGTATCGGCGTCCGAATTGGCCTGACCGGCGTTGGCGTCGCTGGGGCAGTTGTCGCAGGCATCGCCCACTCTGTCCTGATCGGCATCGGCTTGATCCTGGTTGGCATCGTCGGGGCAATTGTCGCAGACGCCGCCGAGGGTATCGCCGTCCGCATCGGCTTGATCTTCGTTAGCATCGTCGGGGCAATTGTCACACACGTTGCCCACGTCATCACCATCGGCATCAGCCTGATCAGCGTTGGCGTCATTGGGACAGTTGTCACAGGCGTCGCCATGGGTATCGTTGTCCACATCGGCCTGATCAGCGTTGGCGTCGTTGGGGCAGTTGTCGCAGACGTTGCCCACCCCATCTCCATCGCCATCAGCCTGGTCGGCGTTGGCATCGTCGGGGCAATTGTCGTCAGCGTTAGGCACCCCATCATTGTCATTATCATTATCGCAGACATCGCCCACCCCATCTCCGTCGGCATCTTCCTGGCCAGGATTGGAAACCGTGGGACAGTTGTCGCAAACATTGCCCACTCCGTCGCCATCGCCGTCTTCCTGGCCGGGGTTGGGAACCGCGGGGCAGTTGTCGTCGCCATCGTTGATGCCATCGCCGTCGCTGTCAACGTCCTGAGCAAGCCGTTGCCCCAGAATCTCACCCTCGTCGTCCACCAGGGTGCCTACCTGGTCATCTCCCTGCCACACAACGATGAATCCGTTGCTGCCGTTGTAGGCCACAGCCGGTTGGTCGGCGTTGTACGTGGTGTCTCCATCTGTGTTCCCCATGTCGCTGACACGGAAGTCATTGTCGCCCGTTTCCCCGCCTGTCGAGGCAGTAATTCGCTGCCCGTAGACCTCCAGTTCATCGTTGACAAGCGAGCCTGTGTCGTCGTCGCCGCGCCAGACGACCAGATATTCGCCCTCCGAGTCATCGTAGGCCACGGCAGGGTTGAAGGCGTCGAAGTCTTTGCCTCCATCGGTCCCCATGTCGCTGATGCGAAAGTCGTTGGTGCCCACTTCTGCACCGGTGGCCGCATTAATCCGCTGGCCGTAGATCTCGAACTCCTCGTTCACCAGTGCGCCGCTGTTGTCGTCTCCCGCCCACACCACCAGGTACTGGTCGTTGGTGCTGTTGTAGGCCACGGCGGGGTGCTGTGCTCCGTAGGCGGTGTTCCCGTCCGGACCCATATCGCTGATGCGGAAGTCGTTGGTGCCTACCGCTGCACCGGTGGCCGCATTAATCCGCTGGCCGAAGATCTCGAACTCATCGTTCACCAGGGGAGCGCTGTCGTCGTCTCCTGCCCACACCACCAGATACTCGTTGTTGGTGCTATTGTAGGCCACGGCGGGGTGCTGTGCTCTGTAGGCGGTGTTACCATCGGTCGCGCCCATGTCGCTGATGCGGAAGTCGTTGGTGCCTACCGCTGCGCCGGTGGCCGCATTAATCCGCTGGCCGTAGATTTCGACCTCGTTGTCCACCAGTGAACCAGCATCATCGTCCCCCTGCCATACCACCAGGTATTCGTTGTTCGTGCCGTTGTAAGCCACGGCCGGGTTGAAGGCGTCGAAGTCTTCGTCTCCATCGGTCCCCATGTCGCTGATGCGGAAGTCGGTGCCTACTTCTGCACCGGTAGCCGCATTAATCCGCTGGCCGTAGATCTCGAACTCCTCATCCACCAGTGCGCCGGTGCCATCGTCGCCCTGCCACACCACCAGGTACTCGTTGGCGGTGCTGTTGTAAGCTACAGCGGGTCTTTGAGCCGCAAAGGCAGTGTCCCCATCTGTCGCGCCCATGTCGCTGATGCGGAAGTCGGCGCCTATCTCTGCACCGGTGGCCGCATTAATCCGCTGACCGTAGATCTCGCTCTCCCCGTCCACCAGTGAGCCGCTGTTGTCGTCTCCCGCCCACACCACCAGGTACTCGTCGTTCGCGCTGTTGTAGGCCACAGCCGGGCCGAAGGCGTCGAAGTCGTCGTCCCCATCCGGACCCATGTCGCTGATGCGAAAGTCGTTGCTGCCGACTTCGGAGGCAACAGTGGCCGAGGGCGTGGCGCTGTCAAGGGCTGCTGCCTCGCTGCCCTCTGCTGCCAACCCTGGGAACCAGACAACACCCAGGATAAGCAATAGGAGGGCAGATAGGATTACGCCAGTCTTTTTCAACATCGGCATCTCTTCTTCTCAGCGCTCACTTACCTTCTGAGGCGCTCTGCGCTTCAACCAGCGTGTTGACGAGCGCCTCCAGTTGGGCGAGCCGCGATTCCAGGTCGGCGTTCTGCTGCTGGAGTTGTGCAACCTGGGCCTCTCGTTCCAGGACCATCTGGTATAGCTCCTGCACGCCGGCCAGGGCCACGCCGTTGGCGTCCAGCGGGGCGATGTGCTGGTCGTCCGCACCCAGGCCAAAGACGGCGTAGAAGTCCTGGGCCACCGGCCCCATGTGCTGGATCTCTTGGCCCTCGGAGATGAAGTTCCAGGTCGAGATGGGCAGTTGGGAGATTCCCTCCAAAACCTGCTGGCCGTCCACAGGGCGGAAGTTCTCCTTGAGCGCTTGATCGGAGGCCTCGGTGAGCAAACCGTCAAGGGTCACGTTGCCATTGGCATCCAGCAGGAAGACCGAGGCGTTGTTGACCAGCAGTTCCACGTTGTGGTTGGTGGAGGAGCCGAATTGAACGCCGCTGGCTCCAGCGGAGAGTATGGCCGTGGCGCCATCGGTTCGTTGCGCTGCGAATACCGCGTCCTTGTTTGTGGTCTCTAACTCCAGTGGATAACCTGGTGACCACGTCCCAATCCCCACATTCCCGTTGGACTTGAGGCAGAGGGTGCTGCTGGGCGTGCTGGGCTGGATCCTGAAGGGCAGCTTGGAGCCGTTGGTGGTGTCCCGAATGAAGAAGTTGCTCTCGTTGCCGGCCACGTCCCATGTCTGGGCCGTAAATCCCGATGAGAGGTCCTGGTCCAGCCGGACGGTCGGTGTGTCCCCATCAACGATGTGCAGTTCCACATAGGGTATGGAAGTTCCCAAACCTACCCGCCCGTAATCCTCCACATAAAGGGAATTGGCTGGTGCTCCAGCTTCGATGGTAAACGGCCTTCGCCCTCCATCGATATCCCAGATAGTAAAATAAGAGGCGCCACCACCGGTAGTATCGTTTGTTTGGATCTTCCAGTCGTTGGTGGGAAACGCTCCGATGCTGGTATCCTCGAAGCAGAACTGCAGATTGTTTTCCTTGAGTTTTTCGGTGCAATAGCCAAAGCTCTCCCCGTCCTGGCAGTCAAAGCCGGTGCACAGGCTACCCGTGATGATCACGTCGTCATAGTGAAGAACGTCTTGCAGTTCCCACTGGGCGGGATCTCCGCGGTCATCGCTTTCCTCCACTACATCTTGAGTCACGAAGCCTCCGTTGAGGATGGAGAAGCTCCCCGACAGCACCCGCGCTTCTGCGGTGTTCTCTGGGGGTGCAAGGCCTCTCTGCGACTCATCGTACTCCGTCGGGGCTTCTGGCTTGGCCGGTAGAAGCAGGAGTTCATACTTGTAGACGCCGTCCGGCAGCGCCTTGCCCCAGCCATCCGCAGGTTTGAAGGTGGGGCGATCACCAGACTGGTATTCCTGTCGCAAGTACCAGTCGCCTGGCCCAGCAATGGTGAGAACCAGCCCACCGTTCTCGACTTGTGGTTCCCAGGTGACCACGTCTGCCTCAATGATCACGGTTGCGATGGGGCCTTGCTCCATATTCGGTTCCCCAGCTATTGTTGTTCCGCTCCCCAGCAAGCTGAGCAGCATCATGGAAACTGTGATCAACGATGTTAGGGTGATTCTATTCTTCTTCATGACTGATCCTCCTTGAGTAGAATGATTGTTTGAGAGTTGACTTGCCCTCGTCTCCCCTCGCGCCAGATGAGATTATATCCCAGCCAACCGCTTTTGTCCAGCCAACGCGCTGACCCTCAAAACAAAAGGTTCTGGCGAACCGTCCACCAGAACCTCTTGCCTTGTGATCTATTCGAGGATATGGATTTCTAGGCCCTGCACCTCCTGACCAGCGCAACTGTGAGAGCAGCGAGGGAGGCCAGCGCCGCCAGCCCCAGCCACGGGGCCAGAAGCTCAAACTTGTTCAGTGGCACGATGACTCCGCCAACGGGGATTGCCTCGCAAGCAAACCGTTGCCCCAGGACTTCAACCTCGTCGTCCACCAGGGTGCCTATCTCATCATCTCCCTGCC
This sequence comes from uncultured Anaerolineae bacterium, assembly GCA_964625745.1. Taxonomy (GTDB): domain Bacteria; phylum Chloroflexota; class Anaerolineae; order VGOG01; family VGOG01; genus CAZVCJ01. The sequence goes on from CAZVCJ010000036.1 coordinate 9,332, forward strand.
ATACGACGATAAACGTATACTCGGTGCTGTTGTAGGCCATAGCCGGGTTGTCGGCATTATAGGTAGTGTCTCCGTCTGTGTTGCCCATGTCGCTGATGCGAAGGTCGTTGTCACCTGTTTCCCCGCCTGTTGACGCATCAATTCGCTGCACATAGATCTCCAGCTCGTCGTTGACAAGTGGGTCCGTGTCGTCGTCGCCGCGCCAGACAACCAGATACTCATTGCTCGCGTGACTGTAGGCCACCCAGGGGCCGAACGCGGCGTATGCGGTGCTCCCATCGGTGGTCCCCATATCGCTGATGCGGAAGTCGGCGCCCACTTCTGCTCCTGTTTCGGCGTCAATCCGCTGGCCGTAGATCTCGTACTCACCATCCGCCAGGGAACCCCCATCGTCGTCGCCCATCCAGACCACCAGGTACTCGTTGTCGGTGAAGTTGTAGGCCACAGCCGGCCCGTAGGCCCCAAAAGCGGTATCCCCATCGGTCGTGCCCATGTCGCTGAGGCGGAAGTCAGCGCCCACTTCTGCACCGCTAGCCGCGTTGATTCGCTGGCCAAAGATTTCGAACTCATCGTCCACCAGGGGAGGACTGTCATCGTCTCCGGCCCACACCACCAGATATTCATTGTTCGTGCTATTGTAGGCCACGGCTGGGTGCTGTGCTCTGTAGGCGGTGTCCCCATCGGTGGCGCCCATGTCACTGATGCGGAAGTCGTTGGTGCCCACCTCTGCTCCCGTTTCGGCGTCAATCCGCTGGCCGTAGATTTCGAGCTCGTTGTCCACCAGTGAACCAGCATCATCGTCCCCCTGCCACACCACCAGATACTCGTTGTCTTCGCTGTTGTAGGCCACGGCCGGGTTGAAGGCATCGAAGTCTTCGTCTCCATCGGTCCCCATGTCGCTGATGCGGAAGTCGGTGTCCACTTCTGCTCCTGTTTCGGCGTCAATCCGCTGGCCGTAGATTTCGACTTCGTCGTCCACCAGTGCGCCGGTGTCGTCGTCCCCCTGCCACACCACCAGATACTCGTTGTCTGTGCTGTTGTAGGCCACGGCTGGGTTGAAGGCGTCAAAGTCTTCGTCTCCATCTGTCGCGCCCATGTCGCTGATGCGGAAGTCGGCGCCCACTTCGTCGCCATTGGCCGCATTAATCCGCTGGCCGTAGATTTCGCTCTCTCCGTCCACCAGTGAGCCGCTGTTGTCGTCTCCCGCCCACACCACCAGGTACTCGTCGTTCGCGCTGTTGTAGGCCACAGCCGGGCCGAAGGCGTCGAAGTCATCGTCTCCATCCGGCCCCATGTTGCTGATGCGGAAGTCGTTGGTGCCGACTTCCAGGTCACTGGTGACCGAATATGTGGCGCTGGCAAGGGCTGCCGTTCCCCTGCCCTCTGCTGCCGATCGTGGAAACCAGACAACACCCAGGGCAAGCACAAGGAGGGCAGACAAGATTACTCCAGTTTTTTTCAACATCGGATTCTCCTTGCTTTAGTGCTCACTGCCCTTCCGGCGCGCTCTGCGCCTCAACCAGTGTATTGACGAGCGCCTCTAGTTGAGCGAGCCGCGCTTCCAGGTCGGCGTTCTGCTGCTGGAGTTCGGCAACCTGCGCCTCTCGTTCCAGGAGCATCTGGTGTAGCTCTTGTACCCCGGCCAGCGCCACGCCGTTGGCATCCAGCGGGGCGATGTGGCGGTCGTCTGCGCCCAGGCCAAAGGTGGCGTAGAAGTCCTGGGCCACCGGCCCCATGTGCTGGATCGCTTGGCCATCGGAGATGAAGTTCCAGGTCGAGATGGGCAGTTGGGCGATCCCTTCCAGAACCTGCTGGCCGTCTACAGGGCGGAAATTGTCTTTGAGCGCCTGATCGGAGGCCTCGGTGAGCAGCCCGGCAATGGTCAGGTTGCCGTTGTCGTCCACGTAAAGGGCGTAGTTGGGGGCGCCCGCTTCGATGGTGAAGGGTCTCGTTCCCCCATCCACATCCTCGATGCCGAAATAGCTGGCGCCGCCGTTAGTAGAGTCGTTGATGATAATTTGCCAGTCATTGGTGGGGAACGATCCGATGCTGGTATCCTGAAACTTTATCCGTAGGTTGTTCTCCTTCAATCGAATCGTGTCAAAACCGAAGTCTTCTCCGTCCGCGCAATCATTACCCACACACAGGCTGCCCTGAATGATCACATCGTCATTGTGAACGATATCCGGCGAAAGGAGTTCGACGCCGTGCCAGTCCGCAGCGCTTTCCGCCACGTCTGGGATCACAAAGCCTCCGCTGAGGATGGAGAAATACCCTGACTGCACCAGTGCTTTCTCAGCGCCCTCTGTGGGCATAATGCCCCTTTGTGTCTCATCGTACTCGGCCGGGGCTTCTACCTTGGCCGGCACAAGCTGCAATTCATACCTGTAGCTCCCGTCCGGCAATGGATTACCCATGCCATCATCGGGCTTGAAGGTGGGATGAGCACCAGATTGATATTCTTGCTGCAAGTAGAACTCACCTGGTCCAGCGATGGTGAGTATCAGCCCACCGTTTTCGACCTGTGCTTCCCAGGAGATGACACCCGCCTCAATGGTCACGGTTGCGATGGGGCCTTGCTCCATATTCGGTTCCCCAGCTATTGTTGTTCCGCTCCCCAGCAAGCTGAGCAGCATCATGGAAACTGTGATCAACGATGTTAGGGTGATTCTATTCTTCTTCATGACTGATCCTCCTTGAGTAGAATGATTGTTTGAGAGTTGACTTGCCCTCGTCTCCCCTCGCGCCAGATGAGATTATATCCCAGCCAACCGCTTTTGTCCAGCCAACGCGCTGACCCTCAAAACAAAAGGTTCTGGCGAACCGTCCACCAGAACCTCTTGCCTTGTGATCTATTCGAGGATATGGATTTCTAGGCCCTGCGTCTCCTGACCAGCGCAACTGTGAGAGCAGCCAGGGAAGCCAGCGCCACTAGCCCTGGCCACGGCGCCTGTCCTGAGCGTAGTCGAAGGGCCAGAAGCTCCAGCTTGCTCACCGGGACGATGATGCCGCCGACAGGCACTGGAGGCGACAGTCCGGGGCCTCCCTGGTCAACAACCTGACCATCGAGGCCGGCCAGATCGTCGCCCCGCTGACCGTCCACAAAGTTCAAAACCACTTGCCCGGCACCGATGTTGGCACCCGTACCGCTTCCTGCATCAAACAAGAACTCGTACCATTGCACCGCCGCACCAGGTGGATTGGGCCCATGCTTGTAGTACGTGTCAACTGTCAACCCCGCCGGCAGCAGCAACGTCACCGCCGTTGCTCCACCCGGCGCGAGACCCTGCACCGTGAATTGTAACAAGCCGACGGGGAAAGCGACGCCAGCCGGCGCATCGGCCGGCGTGTCCACCGCCTGCACATCGGCGAGGTTTGTCCCAGGCGGCGAGACCAGCGTCACATAGCGTCCATCAACGGCATTGGGAAGGGAAGCGACGTTCCCCTGCTGGCTGTCTGGGGTACCGTCGTTGTTGCCATCGCCGCCGTTGGGCGCTCCATCCTCGACGTCGTCGGGGATGCCGTCGCCATCATCGGCGGCCATGACGGTCACGCCTGCGTCGCTGCTGTTGTTGCCGGGGTTTTCGTCTATCACCGTGGTGGTGATGACAGCGGTGTTGGTGAAGGTGCCCGTCGCCAGGGTAGTGGACAGTTGCCCGGTGATGGTGATCACGCCGCCTTGCCCGGCCGCCAGGTCGGCTACGTCCCACACGTAGCGCGTGCCGCCGACCTGGGTAATGGCCACGCCGCTGCTGATGACGCTGGTGACCGTCACGCTGACCGGCACGACGTCGGTGATGACCACGCCGCTGGCGAGGCCAGTCCCGGTGTTGGAGAAGGTGATGGTGTAGGTGATGGGGGCGCCGGGATTGACGGGTGTGGTGGGGGTGACGGATTTGGTGATGGACAGATCGGGAATTGTACCCGTGCCTTGAATGGCAATGTCATACGGGTTTTCATTCGCATCGTTGTTGGCAATGTCCATGTCCAGGCTGAAGGCACCGCTGGCGTCTACGTCGAACGAGACGTTCAAGGTGGCAGTATTCCCAGCAGCCACGTTCAGGGGCAAGGTCGTGCCCACTACGAAGCTGCTGCAGTTGGTCAGATTAGAGGCCGTGACGCCGGTCACGTCAAGTTGAGCCGTGCCAGCGCTATTGTCTACCGTGTAGGTGAGGTTTACTGTGCCCACAGGCTGATTGCCTATGTTGTCGGTGCCGCCGTCGGCAATGGAGGTCCCCGTGGGACGCTGTACGTCCATCTCGGGGCCGGTGGCGGTGACGGAGCCCGTCTCGGTTGCGCCGGTGTCCTGGATGCTGACGGAGAAGTCGGGGGTCTTGCCCTCCACCAGGGCGTCGGCGTCGGGGTCGAAGTTCATGCAGAACTGGTTGGGGCTCTGTTGGCTGGCGTCGGAGGTCATCAGCACGCTGATCCAGTAGGTCTTGCTGTTGGTGGCGGACACCCGGACGTTGGCATCCCCGTCAGTGAAGGTGACCGTCTGCACGCCGTTGGCGTCCAGGCTGAGGGTGTCCACGTCGGCCACGAGGGTATCGCTGGTCTCGAAAGTGCCGTTGCCACCGTCCAGGCGAACGCGCAGTTTGTCAATGATGGCGTTGGCCTCGCCGGTGGTCAGGGCGGTGCTGCAATTGGATTGGAACAGGTCGAGGTCGAATTTGTTGAGTTCCAGGTCACGGTCGCCGGCGATGCCGTTGTGGGTGAAAACGACCTTCAGCAGGTCATCCTCGGTGCCATCGAGGATGTCATCGGGCGCGGTATTGCTGACGGTGAACCCTGCGCTGCCGCCCTGGTTCTGCCAGGCATTGATCTGGTTATCCTGCCCACCGGAGACGATGTCCAGGTCGCCGTCCCCGTCCAGGGCGCCCACTACCACCGAGTACACATTGCCCCCGTGGCTGCCCACTCCTTTCTTGGTCCACGCTCCGGTGAAGGGATTGCCGGGGTTCTGCCAGGCATTGACCACTTTATCCTGCCCACCGGAGACGATGTCCAAGGCGCCGTCCCCATCCAGGTCGCCCACTGCCACCGAGTACACATAGTTCGTATGGCTGCCCACGGTCTTCCAGGTCGTCCAGGCGGCGTCGAAGGGCGTCCCGTCGTTCTGCCAGGCATTGACATTCTTATCATCCCCGCCGGAGACGATGTCCAGCCTGCCGTCCCTGTCCAGATCGCCCACTGCCACCGTGCGCGCCCAGGACGTATGGCTGCCCACGGTCTTCCAGGTCGTCCAGGCGGCATCGAAGGGCGTCCCGTCGTTCTGCCAGACGTTGACGTTCTTATCGCCCCCGCCGGAGACGATGTCCAGGCTGCCGTCCCTGTCCAGGTCGCCCACCGTCACCGAGTTCACCTGGCCCGTATGGCTGCCCACAGTCTGGCTGATGCTCCAGGCGGCGTCGAAGGGCGTGCCGTCGTTCTGCCAGACGTTGACCTTGTTATCATTCCCGCCGGAGACAATGTCCAGGTTGCCGTCCCCGTCCAGGTCGCCCACCGCCACCGAGTTCACATCATCCGTCCCGTGGCTGCCCACGGTCTGGCTGGTGCTCCAGGCGGCGCCGAACGGGTTGCCGGGGTTCTTCCAGACGTTGACATTGTTATCAGTCCCGCCGGAGACGATGTCCAGGGCGCCGTCCCCGTCCAGGTCGCCCACCGCCACCGAGCTCACAGCGTGGCTGCCCACTTCTTGCGAGCTCCAGGTCCCGTCGGTGAAGGGGGTGCCGTCGTTCTGCCAGGCGTTGATCTTGCTATCCGCCCCGCCGGAGACGATGTCCAGGGCGCCATCCCCGTCCAGGTCGCCCACCGCCACCGACCACACATAGTTCGTATGGCTGCCTACGTTCTGGGCGGTGCTGTCGAAGGGCATGTTGCGGTGCACGGCGTCGTTGCGCCAGGCGATGACTTCATTGTTTTCGGCGGCGCCGCTGCCGGTGGCGACGTCCAGGTCACCGTCGTTGTCCAGGTCGCCAACAGCGAGGGCGTTCACCTCGTCGTCGCTGGCACCTACATCCTTCTTCCGCGCCCAACTCCCGCTGAAGGGGCTGCCATCGTTTTGCCAGGCGATGACCTCGTTGACTTCAGCCAAGCCGCCGCTGCCGGAGGCGATATCCAGGTCGCCGTCGTTGTCCAGGTCTGCCAGTCCCACGGCGTTCACGTCGTCACCGCTGGTCCCCACGGCGGTCAATGACCAAACATCGTTAAATGGGCTCCCGTCATTTTGGAACGTGCGCACCGCATTCCCCACGTCACCAGAAACGACGTCCAAAGCGCCGTCGTGGTCCAGGTCGCCGAGCGCCAGCGAGTTAATGGAGCCGGCGCCGTTGCCCACACTCTGGGTGATCGGCCAGGTGGCGCTGAAGGGAGTGCCGTCGTTCTGCCAAGCCGTGATTTCTTCCCCGGTGCCGCTCGTCTGGCCGGAGACGACGTCTGGATTGCCATCGTTGTCCAGGTCGCCAATGGCCACGGCGCGGATGGTGCGTGCATCGGTCCCGATATCCTGCCGCGTCCACGTGATGGGGAACGCAGTACCGTCACTCTTCCAGGCGATGACGTCGTTAGAGTTATCGCCGGTGACGATATCGAGATTGCCGTCGTTGTCCAAATCACCCACGGCGACTGCGAGCGCATCGGTAGTCCCGTCAACGGTTCCTACGTCCCGCTGCGTCCAGGCCCCGGAAAAGGGAGTGGCATCGTTGTTCTCCCAGGCGATGACCTCGTTATCCTCGCCGCTGCCGTCACTCACGGTAACGACGTCCAGGTCGCCGTCGTTGTCCAAATCACCTACTACAACCCCATAGATATCATCGGTGCTGGTGCCAATGGTGTTGCTGATCGTCCACGTGCTGTCGAAGGGCGTGCCATCGTTCTGCCACACGACGACGTTGCCGCCGCTGTCGCCGGTGACCAGGTCCAGGTCGCCGTCGTTGTCCAGGTCACCCAGGGCCACCGCGTTCACGTCGTTTACATCGGTGGTGCCCACGTCGCTGCCGCTGGTGTCAAACTCGATGGTCTGGCCGCTGATGGGCGGGGTGGCCCCCACGGGGGCGGTGGGTGCGGAGAGAGTCATCGCCAGCAGCGCGGCGATGAGGAAAAGATGAAGTCCTCTGACCAGGATGCGTGTGAGCCTGTTTTGATTCATGGTGCTCATCTCTCCCCTTCAACCAATGCTCGCAGGGGTGGGCGGTTCAGCACCTGGCTTTTGTCCAGCTAAGTGTGTTAGCCCCCGAAATCACAGGTTCGGTCGAACCATCCGCAAGAACCTTCTGCCTTGCGATGTATTTGGGGCACGAGAGGAAAGCGATGGTCACACTTGATCGCCGCGCACAATGTAGAGAAAGTGCAGGCCGTCAACTATCTTGAAACCCCGGTACTCACCGCCAAGGCAATCGAAATGGGGGTCATAAGTGACCAGATACTCCGCCTTCCCCACCACAGCGCAGGCAAGAACATAGTCATCGTCAAGGTCTGCAAGGATGGTAGAGTGGACATTCTCTTCGGAGACATGCACGTATTCAGCATCGGCCAGGATGTGGGCGACAAGTTCAAGGGTTAGCTGCTGATCAATGCCTAGCTCGCCAAACTTCTCGACAACCTCTTTGAGGGCGACCTTCGACACCAGAAGCACAAATTGAGAGTCACGCCAGCGCCGGAACAACTCTGTGTTAGGGCTGCGGGGATTTCTGCTCAGATAGGCGGCCACATAAACATTGGCGTCGAGCACGGCGCGGAGTGGTGCCTTGGTCCCTTTCTCTGGATCTGGGGGGCTGCCCTTAGTCCCCACTAGGGTATTCCTCGACTTTGATCCCCTTGGCTGTGACCTCCGCCGCCAGGGCGTCCAACAAGGCTCGGTATTGGGCTTCTACCACAGGGCGGGGTTGCCGGCGCAACTCATTAGCCCGGTCGGCTGCCAAGGTCAAAATCTCCTCAGTGCTCAGTGGTTTCGTCGGCTTCTCCGTCTCCTGTTTGACTCGGCGAGCATAGGAGATTATCTCTGCTACTTTTGCCTCCGGAAGCCCGACGATTATCTCCGAGAGTTGCCTGATATGAGCCTGAGCTGTTTGGGCGCACATTGTCCTTCACCTCCCTGCTATGCCATCTGCTATTAGCCAGCTTGTATTAGCCTCTCATCTCGATTGCCAATTTCGGGTCTTTGGGAATTGGCGTGAGTAGCGTGCCGGAGTCCCCAACTTGTTGGGGGTTGCAACGCCACATCTCCAACAAGTTGGGGACTCCAACACTGTGACCCTGCGAAATCCCAAAGAGCCCCAATTTCAAAGGCGATACTCATGAGTATTTTATCACCCATCTGCTCCTCGGCCAAATGAGCGGACTATCCCGAAGCCCATCAACTTCAGCCCGAAGGCCGCAGGTCTTTCACGTTGAGTTGCAATCGCTTCCGTTCGTTCCACTCGTTGATTTCCAGGGAGTAGACGACGTCAATGTAACCAGAAAGCTGGCCCGCCCAATGGCCTTGGTGGAAGGCGATAGCGTCCCAGGCGCCCCGGCCATCACTTAAGGCGAGCTTGAGGTGGCTTCCATCGGTGCCCACGGCGCGGGCGTTCCGCACGATGGCTTGGCGGCTCAACAGGAGGGGCGCGGGATTGGCGTAGCCGCAGGGTTCTAACTGGGTCAGCAGGGCCTGGGTAGCCCAATCCATTTCGGATAATTCGACCTCGGCGTCAATGAGGAGGGTGGGGGTTAGCTCCACTCCCTCCAGTTGTTCAGCGGCCAGGTCCTTCAAGCGTTCCCGCAGGGCTTCAATGTTATCATTGGCAACGGTGAAGCCAGCGGCGGCGGCATGGCCGCCGTATCTTACGAGGAGGTCGCTGCACTGATCCAGGGCAGCGGTGATGTTGAACTCGGGGATGCTACGAGCCGAGCCACGGCTTTTCTCCGGGCCCAGCTCGACGACCAGGGCGGGGCGATAGAATTCCTCAGTCAAACGGCCGGCCACCAGGCCCACGATGCCGGACAGGAAATCCTCGCCGGACGCGAAGAGGAGCTTCTCGCTATCGCCTGCCAGCAGCGCTTGCTCACGCGCTCGCTCAAGGGTCTCTGCCGTCAGGCGTTGGCGACGCCGGTTTAGCTCCTCCAGTTCTTGGGCCAGATTCGCGGCTTCGTCTGGAGAGCGGCAGGTGAGGAGATCGTAGCTCGTGGCGGCGTCATCCATGCGCCCGGCGGCGTTGAGGCGCGGCCCCAGGACGAAGCCGATGGCGGCCGCATCAATCTGGCCCAGCTTCAGCCCGGCCTGGGCGATCATGGCCCGCACGCCCTGGCGCTGGGGATCGTTCAGCCTCTCCAGCCCTCGCCTCACCAGGCTCCTGTTTTCTCCTAGCAACGGAACGAGGTCAGCCACCGTGCCCAGGGCAGCCAGGTCTAGCAGATCCTCTTCGTCTACGCTCACCTCGCCCTGGGCCACAGGCACCTGGCGATTGGCTCGCAGGAGGGCCTGGGCCAGCTTGAAGGCCACCCCCACTCCCGCCAGGTCCTGGAAGGGATAACGACAATCGGGTTGTTTGGGGTTGATGACCGCCAGGGCCGGAGGGACCTCGTCGCCCACCGAGTGGTGATCGGTGATAATGATATCCAGGCCCAGCTTTCTTCCGTAGCTGACTTCCCTGATGGAGCGGATGCCGCAATCAACGGTGACTACTACTTCGACGCCCTGAGACGCCAGTTGGCGTAAGGCCCCCGTGTTCAGGCCATAGCCCTCGTCCACCCGGTGGGGGATGTAGGGCTTCACCCTGGCTCCGAGGGCCGAGAGCGCGTCCACCAGGAGGGCGGTCGCCGTCACCCCATCGGCGTCGAAGTCGCCGTAGACGGCCACCAGTTCTCCCTGGCGAATGGCCTGGCGAAGGCGGGTCACAGCCTGGTTCATCCCTTTGAGCCGGAAGGGGTTGACGTCGGGGTGAGCGCCGGCCAGGAAATCACGCACGTCGTGGGGAGCGGTGAGGCCGCGGTTATAGAGCAACTGGACGATGAGGGGTGAGATTTGCGGAAAGCGGGCCAGGTGGTCAGCGGGCGCTGGCGGCGCTACCTGCCAGTTAGGTTTCATAGACGATTCTCTTGAGAACACGGATTGGCAGGATTTACGGATTTCTCCTCGGTCTCAGTAAGCGGCTCCCACGCCTGGCGGGGCGAAGGTCTCCTGACCGAGCCCTGTCCAGCCTCGGTCAGGAGACCTTCGGCAAACAAAGAGGGGCTTTCAGCAAACAAACAGGTCCGTTGAATCCCACCAGTCCGTTGTTACTCGGTTTTGATTATGTCCCAAATGAGGGGATACTTGAACTCTTGGCCCAGGGAGCACACGTAGGCCGCGTAGCAACCGTATCCAACGGCTGCCAGGTCGAGCAGCAGGCCTATGGGTATCAAACAGAGGCCGATCGCAAATACGGCCAACACTGCTATGACGATCCACATGATCCACGACAGCACCGCCACCACGATCTGGTAGATCAAGGACTGCAGGGCTTGTTTGGCCACGTAGTCCGACTCATCTTTCTTGACCAACCAGATGACGAAAGCGGCCACAGGCCCCAGCAGGCCGACCGTGACCGCTCCCAGGAGAATGCTCACGTGGGCCAATATAGCCCACGTCTTCTCATCGCTGGTGATCTCGATCTTTTCGAGGACTTCCGGTGAGAGCGCCTTGACCTCTTCGTTGCTTTCCCTTGTTTCTTCCATCATACCACTGCCTCCTTCTTGCTCTGCGAGCTTGGGTTGGCATTATTTTATCACACTATAGGCAGATGTCAACTGAGGTTGACAACAATGGCATATACGTGCTATACTTCTCCGCAACGGTGGGCAACGAGTAAGGAGTAATGGGTAACGAGCCTGCACTTCCCTCGTTACTCATTTCCCGTTGACTCGTTGCCTCACTGACTAACTTGAGGAGGTGTAGGATGTCACTACCTGATACAGCCCAGGAGATCATCGAGGCCATGCCCGGCGCCTTCCTGCCAGAGAGGGCCAAAGGCATCAAAGCCACTTATCAGTTCGAGCTGACTGGCGAGGGGGGCGGCAACTGGGTGTTGGAGATCGCCAATGAGCAGTGCCAGGTCAAAGAAGGGGTCGCTACTGAGCCCGATACGACCATAAGCCTGGCGGCTGCCGATTACGTGGCCCTGGTCAAGGGGGAACTCGACGCCATGGGGGCCTTCATGAGAGGCAAGCTCAAAGTCAAAGGAAACGTGGGCCTGGCTATGAAAGTCCTTAATTTCTTCCAACGCCCCCCATTCCCCCCAACTTTGGGGGGCTAGGGGGGAGGGAAATGAAGCTGATCGTAAATCCGGCGGCGGCCAACGGCGCTGTGCGCAAGAACTGGCCGCGCATACGCGACTCCCTACAGGCTGAGGGAGCCAGCTTCGACGCCGTTCTCACCGAGGAGCCCGGACACGCTACCCGGTTGGCTCGGCAGGCCCTCGACGATGGCTTCCGAACCATCGTGGCCGTGGGCGGGGACGGCACCGTCAACGAGGTGATCAACGGCCTGGCGGAGGAGGGATCTGTTGACCCAGAGGTTGTTCTGGGCATTATCCCCTGGGGCACAGGAGCCGACTTTGCGCGCATGTTGGGCATCCCCCGCGATTACATGGAGGCTTGTCGCCATCTCCTGCGCAGCGAGCCCCGGCCTGTAGATTTGGGGAGAATAACCTGCCTCCGCGAGGGGCGAGAAGTGGAGCGTTATTTCATCAACGCGGCCGGCCTGGGCTTCGACGGTGAGGTGGCCGAAATAGTGAACCGCTTCCCCAAGGTTCTGGGGGGCACCATCACTTACCTGACGTGTCTCCTCATTGGCCTGGTGACCTATCGGAACAAAAACATAGAGCTTTCCTTCGACGGTCAACCCGTGAGGGGGCGGGTCAACTCGGTCGTCGTCTGCAACGGTTGCTATTTCGGCGGGGGCATGTTCATCGCGCCCGGCGCCTCGTTCGACGATGGCTTCTTCTACGTGGTCATCCTGGGCAACCTGAACAAGCTGGAGGTTGTGGTGAACCTGCCTCGGATCTACAAAGGCACTCACCTGACTCACCCCAAGGTGAGCCACTTCTCCGCCAAAGAGATCCACGTCGAAGCTAAAGAGCGTATGTTCCTCCAGGCTGAGGGGGAGCTGATCGGCGAAGCGCCGGCGACTTTTCGCATAATTCCACGGGCGCTGAAAGTGCTGGTTTGAACGTGAAACGTCAAACGTCAAACGTGAAACGTGAAACGTGAGGATAAGGGAGGACGATAAGTGGCTTTGCAAGAAATTGATCTACTGGTGGCCGGCGGCATCGTGTTGACCGCTGACCAGGATTGGAACATCCATGACCCAGGAGCTGTGGCTGTGGACGGGGGAGCCATCGTTGGCCTGGGGGCGCGTGAGGAGGTGGAGCGGGCATATCGCGGGCGGGAGCGGATTGACGCCAGCGGGAGGCTGATCATGCCCGGCTTGATAAACGCCCACACCCACGCCCCGATGACGCTTTTTCGCGGCATCGCCGACGATCTCCCGCTGGAGACCTGGCTGTATGACTACATCTGGCCGGCGGAGGCTAAGTGGCTCAGCCCAGACTTCGTTCGCCTGGGCACTCAGCTCGCGGCGGCGGAGATGATTCGCTCTGGCACTGTCCTGTTCTGCGACATGTACTTCTTCGAAGATGACATCGCCGAGGTGTGCAAGGAAACTGGCCTGCGCGTGGTCGTCGGGGGGGCGCTGGTGGACTTTCCAAACGCCAACTATAAGACCCCCGAGGAGGGACTGAAATACAGTGAGGATCTGCTACGCAAGTGGGACGGTGATTCCCTGGTGGTTCCCTCGATCCAGCCCCACAGCCCGTACGCTGCTTCATCGGAACTGATGCAGCAGGGCAAGGCGCTGGCCGATCAATACGGCGCGCCCTACCTGCTCCACGTGTCGGAGACCCAGAGCGAGGTGCGGGAGAGCATTGAAAAGTACGGTCGCACGCCCGTCGGTCGCCTGGCAGACCTGGGTGTCCTGGGGCCCAGCACCGTAGCCATTCATGGCGTCCATCTGACCGACGAGGACATCGAGTTGCTGGCTCAATACGAGGCCGGGGTGGTTCACTGTCCGGAGAGCCAGTTGAAGCTGGCCTCTGGCCTGACCCCGGTGCCGAAGCTGCTGGAGGCAGGGGTCAAGGTCGGATTGGGAACCGACGGCGCAGCCAGCAACAACGATCTGGACATGTTCGGTGAGATGGCGACGGCGGCCAAAGTTCACAAGATGATAGCTGGCGATCCCACAGCGATGCCTGCCCGTCAGGCGTTGAGCATGGCCACTCTGGAGGCGGCCCGTGTGCTGGGATTGGGGGATCGGCTAGGCTCGCTGGAGGTTGGGAAGCGGGGGGACATCATCGTTCTGGACCTGGACGGGCCGCATACGGTGCCGGTGTACAACATCACCTCGCACCTGGTCTACGCCGCCCATTCCAGCGATGTGCGCACGGTCATCATTGACGGGCGGGTGGTGATGCGGGATCGAGAACTGTTGACCCTCAATGAAGGCGACATCTTCGCCCGTGCCAGGGAGATGGCTCGTGAGATCGTTGCCAGTTGGGGCTCGAACTGATTTGTCTGCCAGGTGGGAGTGTGATAGAATATCGAGTAACGAGTCAACGGGTAACGAGTAACGGGGAGGGGGCAACTGAGGAGAGCGATGTCTGACTATCATTTCAAGGTTATGCTGGGAAGCCATCTATCGGCTGAGGAGTTGAACGACGCGGCGGATCTGCTCAGTCGAGCCTACACCCGCTGGCAGACTCACCCTCGCAACATTGACCCGGTGCAGACGGATACGTCGCCTGGGGTCTACGCCAGGATGATGCGCAAGAGCACCCACGAGGTGATCCTTTACTACGAGGGGGAGCAGCTCTGTGGGGTGTTTGTACATTCCGTTTCGCCGCAATATGATCAATACCCCCTGCGTAAGCTTTCCTACCTGGGCGTCTTTCCCACCGAGCGGGGATACGAGCCGCTGAAGGCTGTCTTCAGTCGCTACGCCGAGTTCGTCGGCCAGCAGGCGGAAGACGTGGTTCTCGCCAGCGATGTCCACCAGGATACCCTCAACAGCCTGCTGGAGCACGCCGGTTTCCGGGAGATGGTGGACCGCAACGAGACCTATTTCTTACTCTCCCACTTGCTTCGCCGCCAGGTGCTGGCCTTTCAACAGGTGAAGGGGGACTTCGTCATTGACCAGATCATCACTCTGGCTGGCAAGGCCATCCGCCGCAACAAGAAGCTCTACAAGTTGCAGGCCACTCCCTATGACTCCTACGCCATCTACTATCAGCAGCAGATCAAGCGGGTGGAGCGGTCAATCCCGCCCCAGAATCTGGCCCTTTTGCGAGACGCGCTGCGTCACCCCGAACAAGGCATCTATTTCATCAGCGGCTTCGACGGCACCATCACCCTGGAGGACGAGGCTCAGGGCGGCTTCGATGCGCCACGGGCCATGATGGGCCGGCACATCGAGCAGGTCTTGCCTGAGATCATTGACGGGAAAAGGAGCCTGGTCTACCTCCTGCCGGGGAGCGAGGAGGAACTGAGCGCTATGGCGGGCAAAATCGTGCTGCGCCCGGGCTTCTTCGACTTCCTCTGCTTCTGTCTCAAGGTCCTCGCCTCGTTCTTTGTGGTCTCAGGCGCCACGCCCTACCAGGTGAGGCTTGCCCTGGAGCGCCCCCTGGCCCCCACCATCCCGCTGCGCTACATTGACCTGGTCGAGGTGGCGCTGACCCCCGACGTGCAGCTCCTGCCCGATGAATTAAAGCCAGTGTCCGACGGCACCCTGCGCACCGCCTATCGCTACAGCGGCCCCTACGTTGATCTCAGCGGCGGCCAGTACCACGTCAAGAAGGACCTGATGATCGAGACCATCCTGGGCTACAAGGGAGACACCCCCACGCCGGTGGTCTACCTGGGCAGCGGCCTGCGCGATGCCCCGGCGGTGACCAGGCTCTTCGCCGAATCGGCCCAGCGCCGTTTGCCGGTAGTCGTGTTCGACCTGGGCACCCAGTTGACCCAATGGGCTAACGAGGAACTGGTGGACAAGTCGCCGGAGCCCAACCCCTACTTCGGCATCGTTAGCATATTAGATTTCTATCAGATTCCGGTGATGTTGGAAGGGATGGGGTTGGAGATCGAGGCGGGGATTGATCTGGCGGTGGCAGGTTGACCCGTAGCGCCTCAAAAGGAATTGATTCGACAATGAATGTCTCGCTTCAACTGACCGTAGGAATTGGCGCCGCCCATCGTAACCAGTATCTCTTCTCCGACCACTATCTGAATAACCTCTTGCCTGATGATCCCCGCTGGTCGGTGGCCCTGCCAGAGGCCGAGGTGTTCCTGGCCTGGTTGCAGGATCTTTATGCCAGGGAAAAGGATCAGCTTCCTGAGTACAACGAAGACCAACTGGAAGATCACTGGTTCAAGCCGATCCTGAAGAAGCTGGCCCATACCTTCCAGACACGAGCCGGCGTCCCCGGCCTCGAGGCAAACATCAAGTATCCCGATTATGTCTTCTTTCCTGACGAGGCCGCGCGCCAGGCTGCGGTGAGCGCGCAAAGGACCGAGGATTATACCGCCGACGCCCGGGCTGTTGGCGAGGTCAAGCGGTGGGATACCGCCTTGAGCAAGAAACAAAAAGGCGGCGGGGCCAGCTTTGAGGCGCAGAACCCCAGTTGGCAGATTGATTACTACGTGCGCGCCACTGGCCTGGACTGGGGTATCTTGAGCAACGGGCGGCTGTGGCGGCTGGTACACAAGGACAGCAGCCAGCGCCTCTCCATCTACTACGAAGTGGACCCGGTGGACTTGCTCAGTCGCGGCGATGTTGGCGCAATGCGCTACTTCACCCTCTTCTTTCGCCAGGCGGCCTTCCGCCCCGATGCCCAGGGACGCATCTTCCTGAACGATGCGCTGGCCGCCAGCAACGCCTACGCCGTGGCCCTGGAGGAAGACCTGGAGCAAAACGTCTACCAGGCGTTGGAGCACCTGATGCAGGGTTTCCTCGATCTGTCAGCCAACCACCTGGGACCAGACGATCTGCGCGCCATCTACGACAACAGTCTCTACTTGCTCTATCGGCTGCTGTTCATCCTCTACGGTGAAAGTCGTGGTTTGTTGCCGCTTCAGGACGACCAGTACCGCACCAACTATAGTCTGACGCGCATCAAAGAAGACATCGTGGAAATTGAGTTGCTGCCAGCGCCGATGACTACCCTCTACTGGGGTCGGCTGAAAAACCTGTTCCACATCATCAACGGTGACGACGCTGAATTAAACCGCTATCTGGGCGTGCCGCGCTACAACGGCAGGCTCTTCGACCCGGAGCTGCATCCCTTCCTGGAGGAGAAAGCCGTCGGCGACCGGGCGTTGATCGAGGCGATTGATCTACTCAGCCGGCGCGTGACCGAAGCCGGACGTGAGTTCGCTGACTATCGCACGCTAGGTGTGCGCCACCTGGGTTCCATTTACGAAGGACTGCTGGAGTACCAGCCCCGCTACGCCAGCGAACCGATGGCGGCCATCCGCGACCGTAAAGGCGGGCGCTGGGTCAAGGCCGACGACGCGCCCGACGATGCCAACGTGATCGAGCGGCGTGACGCGGGGCAGGTCTACCTGGAGACCGACCGTGGCGAGCGGAAAGCCACCGGCTCCTACTACACCCCGCAGTACATCGTCGAGTACATCGTGGAGAACACCGTCGGGCCGCTGGTCGCTGAGGCGGTGGAGCGAGTCAAAGCACGAGCCAAGGCAGCGAAAGGCAAGGCCGCCCGCGCCGAGGCCGAGCAGTCCCTGGTGGACGAGATCCTGGACTTGAAGGTCCTGGACCCAGCGATGGGCAGTGGGCATTTCCTGGTTGAGGCGACCGAATCCCTGGCTCTGGCGCTGGCCACCGATCCCTACGTGGAGGCCGAGGCCCCGGAGGAAGAGGACCTGACCTACTGGAAGCGGCGCGTGGTGGAGCGCTGCATCTACGGCGTGGACAAGAACCCCCTGGCGGTGGAGTTGGCCAAACTGAGCCTCTGGCTGGCGACAGTGGCCGCCGACCGGCCGCTCAGCTTCCTCGATCACCACCTCAAGTGCGGCGACTCGCTGATCGGTGCGCGGGTGGAGGACCTGGGCGGTGTGCCAGCAGTGGTGCTGAACAAGAAGATATTGCGAGAGCGAGAGGCCCGATACAATGCCGGAGTGCGTCAGGCCAACCTATTCGAGACGCGCCTGGTCGAGAAACTGCCGGTGGTGATGGGTCGCATTCTTGAGATCACCGAAGTGGAGAGCAAGGACTACGACACAGTGCGAGCCAAGGAGGCTGCCGACCAGGCCGTGCAGCAGTTGAAGGCGCCCTTCAAGGCCGTGGCGGATCTGTGGGTCAGCGCCTATTTCGGGAACAAATTCATCGCGGGCGAGTACGACGAAGCGCTGATGCAGATAGGCCAACCCGACGCGCTGCTGGCCCTACCCGCCGTGCAGCGTGCCCAGGCGCTAGCGGACGAACGCAGGTTCTTTCATTGGGAGCTGGCCTTCCCCGAAGTCTTCTACGACGAGCACGGCCATCGGCTAGGCGAGCGGGCGGGGTTTAATGTGGTGGTGGGGAACCCGCCGTATGTGCGAGTTCAGAGAATAGGACACGAATACTCCGACTATCTCTTTACACACTACGAGACTTGCTCAAGGAAGATCGACTTGTCTCTTGCCTTTCTTGAACGAAGTTTACAGCTTAGTAGCCAAGAGGGCTTAGCTGGTTTCATCTCTTCTTCTCAATGGCTTGCCACAGACTATGGTGAAGCGGCTCGTCGATATATGGGTGATGGCAGAGTTGTAAGAATTGCGGACTTTGGAAGCTTGCCAGTCTTTGATGATGTTTCGACCTATCCAGCTATTTTCATTCTGAGTAAAGCTCGTCGAGATATACTTCTATATGCTAAAGTGCAAGAACAAGCTGCGCTGGGCTTGGATACGTTGAAAAGCCTTGACTTTAGAGAAAGAAAATACGACAGGTTAGACGATAGATCATGGATACTAGAGCGGGAGGACCTGCGAGCACTACTTGCCAGGAATACGCAGACTTACCCTCTGTCAGAATGGGGAAATTTCTTTATCGGAGCCCTGACTGGATGTGATGAAGTTTTCGTGGTCTCAGAACAGATCATCCAAGAGTTCGGTCTCGAAGCTGACCTGTTAGTTCGCTATGCTTATCGAGGTGAAGAAATAGAGCGATATGGAACGGTGACCCCTGTATCGAGAATCATCTACCCTTACAAACAAGGTGATCAGGGTGAATCAAGGCTAATACCCGAGGTAGAGTTGAAGGCCAAGTATCCTCACATATACGATTATTTGAGTTCCAGTAAACAGATGCTTACTCAACGGCGCGACTCGCGGCGGTACTATGCTCAAGGATCTAGTTGGTACCGTTTCCTCAGACCAGGGCGCTTCGACTACATAACCCCAGAGAAATTACTGATTCGTGGCATAGCGACAGAATCCCGTGTCGGCATCTTGGATCAAAACACTGCTTTCAACGGAGCGAACTGTCCTGGATTCATTTCGAGCACTGCTGAGAACAACCCGATGTATTTATTGGCGCTGTTGAATTCTCATCTCATTTCTGAATATCTGACTCAAGTGTGTCCGGCCAAGCTACAGGGTTACACACGTTTCAATGCTAACAATCTCAACGAAACCCCCATCCGCCGCATCGAGTTCACCACCCCCACCGACGAGCGTGCCCAACTGGTCGAAGAGGCGAAGGATCGAGCCGAGGAGGCCGTCGGCGCGCTCACATCCTCCGGCGTCCTCGGCTCAGACGCGCCGATGGATCAAGCCATGCTGGCGCAGGCGATATCGCCCACGCTGGGCTTCGTCGAAGAGCGTCTGGCTACCGAGCCGGAGCAAGCCGACGTCGTCCACGACCTGCTGGCCCACCTGGCCGAGCGGATGATCGCGATGCACAAGGAGAAGCAATCGCGCGTCGAAGCCTTCTGGCTGGATCTGGAGGGCGTCACCGACGCCGAGACCTTCGAGACGCTGCGCCACAAGGGGAAGTGGGAGCGCACACTGTGGCAGAAGTCGAAGGCGTGTCGCCCTTTCGTGGACGAGGAGAGCCGATCCACCCGCCGCCTGGACGAGAGCCTGGGCTGGAACGAGGACGCCTTCAAAGTTTTGGTCAAGGCGCTGGTGAGCAAGGTGCAGGGGCTCAGCGACCTGGTAGGGGTCTACCGCGCCCACAGCCCGGCCTATCGCGAGCTGGTTACCCGCATTGAGGCTACCGACCGCCTCATTGACCAGATCGTCTATCAACTCTACGGGCTGACGGAGGAAGAGATAGCGATTGTGGAAGGCCCCGAATCACGAGAGTGAGGAGTGAAATCACCGCGAGAAATGAATAGGCTATCAATCGTAATCCTGGCCGCCGGCCAGAGCACGCGCATGAAATCAGAGCTGCCGAAGGTGCTACACCCTCTGGCTGGCAAACCTATGGTCCAATACTCCGTAGAGACAGCCGCTCAGCTCGCCCCGGCGAAGCCGCTGCTGGTGGTGGGCAACGGCGCAGATCAGGTGCGCCGAGCTGTGGGCGATCAGGTAATCTACGTTGAGCAGCGGGAACAGTTAGGCACGGGACATGCTCTCCTCCAGGCTCGTCCGCTGTTAGAAGGCCGAAGTGAGACGGTTGCGGTCTGGTACGCTGATATGCCCCTGCTGTCTGCTGACACCTTGAAGCGATTGACAGAACTTCAGACAGATGGCAAGGGCCCCATCACCATGCTCACTGTCGAGGCCGACGATCCTATGGGCTTTGGGCGTATCCTGCGCGGCGAAGCCGGCCAGGTGGTTGGCATCGTGGAGGAGGCGGTAGCTACTGAGGCCCAGAAGGCGATCCGTGAGCTCAACTGCGGCGTCTATTGCTTCGACGGCCATTGGCTCTGGCCCCACCTGACTCAGCTTCCCCTCAGCCCCAAGGGCGAGTATTACCTGACCGATATTGTGGCTATAGCCGTGGCCGAGGGACAGTCAGTGGAAGCACTGAAGATCAGCGATGTTACCGAGGTGTTGGGCATCAACGATCGTACGCATCTGGCCCAGGCTGAGGCAGCCATGCGGCAGCGCATAAATGAGAAGTGGATGCTGGAAGGTGTTACCTTGCTTGCCCCGGCCCTGACTTTCATAGACGCCACTGTCGAGATCGGTCAAGACACGGTCATTTACCCCAACACCTACCTCGAAGGCGCGACGGCCATTGGCCGCCAGTGCCGTTTGGGCCCTAACACCATCGTCCGCGACTCTACCATTGGCAACGCATGCGCCATTGAGGCGTCGGTGGTCGAAGGCGCTGTTCTGGAGGATGGCGTGGACGTTGGGCCCTTTTCCCACCTGCGCAAAGGTGCGCATCTGGCCAAAGGGGTGCACGTGGGCAACTTCGGTGAGGTCAAGAATTCGTACCTGGGCCCCGGCACCAAGATGGGGCATTTCAGCTATCTTGGCGATGCCACGGTGGGCCAGGATGTCAACATCGGAGCGGGGACCATCACCTGCAACTACGATGGCCAGCGCAAGCACCGTACCATCATCGAGGATGGCGCTTTCATCGGCAGCGACACCATGCTGGTGGCCCCCGTGCGGGTGGGAGCCGGGGCGAAGGTCGGTGCCGGCTCGGTAGTGACTCACGACATCCCTCCGGGCAGCATAGCCTACGGCGTCCCGGCACGGGTGAAGGGCAGAGTGGAGGAGGACTAGATGGACTACGAGGCTCTGATCGCCAAGGCGATGGAGGCGCGGGAGAAGGCTCATGCCCCCTATTCAAATTTCGCTGTGGGGGCCGCGCTGCTGGCCAAGTCGGGCCGCGTCTACACGGGTTGCAACGTGGAGAACGCTTCTTATGGACTCTCGATCTGCGCTGAGCGGGCGGCTGTCTTCAAAGCCGTCTCCGAAGGTGAGCGCGAATTCGAGGCCATTGCCGTTGTCACCGAGAAAGGCGTCACCCCCTGTGGTGCCTGCCGCCAGGTGCTGATAGAATTTGGAGAAGACATCCAGGTGATAGTGGCCAATGGGGCTGGTGAATATAGAATTTTCGGCCTTCGAGAGTTACTGCCAGAAGCTTTTACTCCCAAACATTTAGAGTGAGAGACCAGGGCCGCTCTTGCCGGGAGCGGTCTTTTTACTTGCGTCTCTACTCACCTGCTCCCGCCGGATCGTCAGATCCGGCGGCTGGACAAGCCGAATTCGTCGCTCCGAGCCAGAAGCCCTGAGTCGGAGGCTGGTTCGGCCCCCCTTGGGCCTGGATTTGGCAATCCAGGCTGAGCAAGGCAAGTGGTTACTTGCGTCCTTGCGAAGCCGATGGTATAATTATAGCGTTTTGCACTTGGGTTTGATACACGTACTACCGCCCCCCTTGCATT
>CAZVCJ010000037.1:0-29989 GCA_964625745.1 uncultured Anaerolineae bacterium
ATCTGCGCTACCGTCTGGAGAGCATGGAGGAGAGCACTCGCTGGCGAAGCTGGCCCTCGTTCCACCTGGCCCGGCGGCGGGCCTATGATGTGCTGGCTGAGAATTGAGCGCGGAGGGAGCGGTGAAAGCCGTTGCCAACAGACTCCATCCGGACGGTAGCGCTACTTCTCGGGCTGAAGATGGGCTTGCTTTTTGGGAGGGGGGGAGTATAATTCACACGAAGATCAGGGAGGGGGAATGATAGGTATGTACGAGATAGTTAACTTGGCTGATGGCAAGGCGACGGCTTATGAAGAAACCGAAGCGCTCACTGAACGAGAGAAAGCTATCAGAGCGGCGGCATACATAGACACTGATGGCAGTATCTACATCAACAAGCCAGTCTATATTCTAGTCTGCAAGATGTCAACTACTACGATAGAACTTTTAGAGTGGCTGCAACGAGAGTATGGTGGTTCTATCTGTCCGGTGAGGGGCAAACGAAAAGATGGCTATAATCGCAAGGCCTACTTTGAATGGCGCATAGCTGCCAAGAAGGCGGAGCCTTTTTTGAGGGCTATCTTGCCCTTCTTGGTAATCAAGAAGGAACAAGCAAGATGTGGCCTTGAGCTGCGTGCGCACCAGGGGAATCATATGCGAGGAGTGCCTTACGAGGTTAAGGCTCAGAAGTGGGAGTACTATTACCGCAAGATGAAGGCGCTTAATGCCTAGCAGAGCGTGCCAAGCGTCTAGGCCGTTCCCGAGGACGGGAGGAGGGGAAATGTCGTACAAGATTGAGGCGCCGTGGGCTGAGCTCCGGCCATTGTTTCGCTACATTAACGAGATCCTGGGCTGTTCGTGCTTCCCGGACTTGCTCGAGCGAGGACGGCAGGTTGTGAAGAAGCTTGGCGGGAGGTGAATCGCGTGGCACAGAGAGTGGCGCAGGTCCCTC
The DNA here is from genome assembly GCA_964625745.1 of uncultured Anaerolineae bacterium. Classification (GTDB taxonomy): domain Bacteria; phylum Chloroflexota; class Anaerolineae; order VGOG01; family VGOG01; genus CAZVCJ01. Next base: position 932 of record CAZVCJ010000037.1, read on the forward strand.
ATCGGGTAGTGCAGGTAGCTAGACTCATCCGAGGGCTCAGCCCGGGGGAACGAGAGCAGTTGAAAGTGTTAGTCCCTGACCTCCAACGCCTGCCTGAGACAAAGCTCATGATAGACAAGGGAGGGCTACGAGACTACATTCAACAGGAGTTGGCTAAGGTGGAAGACGAGTACCCGTCCCTGATGGAAGCCGACCCATTCCTGGGCGGATTGACAGTCGGAGAGTACTTCGCCCTACCCGACGAGGACCGGGAACGTATCTGGAACGAAGAGCACACTATGGAGATCGAGGACTTCGAAGAGCACGATGTTAAGCCCAATGCGTACGTGCCTGTTTTGGAAGGACTGCAGGAGGAAAAGGAGGCGCACCGGGCTCGTATGGAGGACTGGTTGGCAGAAGCGCGTGCCCTGCGCCAGAAGATTCTAGAGCGGCGAGAAGGGAGTCCTTTACCCGACTCGGTCGAGATGTTGCGGGAGCTGCGAGAGGAGCGCGATGAACAAATCCTTGGCGACCCGCTTCAATCGTCCAGCGGCCTATGACGCTCACTACCTTGCTCTGGCCGAGATGATGAATTGTGAGTTCTGGACAGCGGACGAGCGTCTGTTTAACACCGTGAGGGATGAACTGTCCTGGGTGTGCTGGCTGGGGGCGTATTGATGAGGGGCAAGGATGACTCAGCCGAAATGAGGTATCATAGATTATAGGTTGTGGAGCGAACAGCTAATCTGGGGCAATTGGTGAAGGAGGATAGTGAGAGCGCAAACAATCGGCGGCAGCCGAACCGATGAGCGAGTTAGTCTGGAAAAGAGATTCCTTCCTACGATGGAGGAGCGCCTCGGCATGCGTCAATTGGTGACTTATGTGCCCAATAAGACGGTGCCCATTCATCGCTGGTTTTCTTACAAAGAGGGGTTCTCGGCTGCGCTGGTGGACGCTTTCCTGCGGGAATTTGGAGCTCAACCAGGGCAATCCCGTGTTTTCGATCCTTTTGTCGGATGTGGCACAACGATAATCGCAGCCAAACAAGCTGGATATGGGGCCTGGGGCATTGACATCCTGCCGGTAGCCATTTTTGTGGCTGGGGTGAAATTACGGAGCGCGGAAGATTATGATCTGCTTCGACTTAAAGTGGGAATAGAGCGCTTGTTAGCATGTCCTTATCACGAGCCATCCATCTCAGCCCCTCAGGATGTCCGCATCATTCCATTAGCTTTCTCCAAAGAGGTCTTGAACGAAATCTTGTTCTTCAAAGAAGATATCTTGAAAGAAGAAGACGAGGCCATCCGTGAATTCCTGCTTCTGGGCCTGTTGAGCATTCTGGAAAAGGTGAGTTTCACTAGCAAAGACGGGCAATTTCTACGCTTGAAACCCGAAAGAAACATCCCCTCTGTACGTGCGACGTTGGCCCAGCAACTGCGTTTGATGTACAGGGATTTGACAACCATAGGGTATCAAATGCGCCTTTTCGAGAAGCCCGCCAAATACATAGTGCCTTCCTCGAGAACCTATGTGCTCCTGGCTGATGCCAGGGACTTCACCTCCGCTGTTGATGACTATGCTGACATCATCATAACTTCTCCCCCATATTTGAACCGCTATGACTATAGCCGCATTTACGGCCTGGAGCTGTCTCTGGCCTTCGTGGAGGATTTCGCTGGCCTCAAAGCGATCCGGTATAGTCTTCTCCGCTCGCACATCGAGTCTCGTCCCGCTCCTACCGACGAGGTGAAACACCCCGTTCTTTTAGAGGTGCTATCCAACTTGGACGGGAAGAAACTCAACAACCCACGCATCCCCATTATGATCAAAGGCTACTTTGAAGATATGAACCTGGTGCTTAAGGAGCTATACAAAGTATGTCGAGCGGGAGCCAAGATAGCCTTGGTGGTGGGCAATGTCCGCTTTGAAGGAGAGTTGATCCCGGTGGACTTGCTTTTATCTGAGTTGGCCAGCGATGTGGGTTTTAATATTGATAAAGTAATCATTACGCGATACAAGGGCAACAGCTCGCAGCAGATGGGCAAGTATGGCCGCGTCCCGGTTCGCGAGAGCGTTGTTCTCTGGTCCAAAGGATAGGCAAATGAACGAAGATCTGCTAAAAGAGGCTCGGCGCATAGACTATCGCCTTCGCTCTACCTTTTTCTACCGGAAGCTTCACGAGTTGGGCTTTCTGGATTTTGCCTGTGAGATCGATGCTCTGGTGAAGATTGACGATAGCTATAAATGGGGGGAGAGAAGCCAATGGGGCATCTCGCAAGGAGCGTGGGAATACGTTGCAGGGTCGGATCTGTCGCTATTGCGTGTCTTTTGTCATCCTCGCGTGATTACCGAACAACCCCGCCTCATCGCTTATTATCGCAACATCGCTGCTCTTTCGCAGAAAGCGGTACAGACTTTAGCTTTTAATGTGAAGTGGTTTGAGCTGGGGAAAAGGGAGGATTTGTCCTACGAAAGGGCATTGCTTCTTTGCCAACTATTCAACACCCACGTCAGCACCATCATCGAGAGCATCCTCACCTTCTCCCTGCGGGATCTGGATGCTCTCCTCTTCGCCTCGGCCGGGGCTCAGATCAATGGCTCTTGGCTCAACGCCATCGGCAATGAGGCAGAGATGGTAGTCAAACGGCTGTTGAGCAGCTATTTGGTCAAGCGCGGATTAGTGGTTGGGCTTCTGGACAAGAAAGGACACAGTTTGACTTTGGATGAGGTAGACGACCTGATCCGGATTCTGGCTGACATTCGGGCCATACGTTTGCTCAACGGCACTTCGATGGTATTCGGCGTGGAGCCGGACATTGCTCTGTTAGCACCTGCTGGGCAGACAATGGCTGTCATTGAGGTCAAAGGCGGTAAGGATCCAGCCGGAGCACTGGAACGGTATGGAGCGGCCAAAAAGTCTTTCGAGAAGACCCTCGAAGATAACCCGGATGCAATCACCATCTACCTGGCCAGTTGCATTACCGATGAGGTCGAAAGAAGGCTGGCTGAAGACGCGACAGTGCAGCAGGTGTTTAACCTCACGGCTCTTTTAGGAGATGAAGCCCAGCGCAATGACTTTTTGGCGTACGTTGGAAAACTTCTGGAGACGTAACACCAAAAACTGGATCAAAATCGCCTTGCTCCTCATCCTCGTCCTGGCCGCCTTCCTGCGCTTCTACCGCCTCGACGCGCAAAGTCTGTGGGCCGACGAGGGCAATAGCGTGTCCCTGTCGGGGCGCAGCCTGGACCTCATAACCGCCGGCGCCGCCCACGACATCCATCCCCCTCTCTACTACTACCTGCTCCACTTCTGGATGCGCGTCTTCGGCAACAGCGAATTCGCCATCCGTGCCCTTTCCGCCCTGCTGGGTACAGTACTCGTGTACCTGACCTATCTCCTCGGCCGTCACCTATCACGCCCCCCCTCAGTCCCCCCCAACTCTGGGGGGGAAGCAAGCCACAATCATTGGCTGGGCCTGGTCGCCGCCTTCCTCTCCGCCATCTCTCCTTTTCAAGTCTACTACTCCCAGGAAGCCCGCATGTACATCCTGCTGGCCGCCCTCAGCGCCCTTTCCATCTACTCCTTCGTTAGATTCCTGGAAACAGAAGCCTCCAAAACAACCCGAAACCCGAAACACGAAACACGAAACACGTACTTATGGGTTGCGCTTTACATATTGGCTACAACCCTCTCCCTCTACACCCACTACTCCTTCCCCATCGTCATGGTCATGGAGAATCTGCTTTACGGTATCTGGCTGGCCATAAGTTGGCGGCGGGGGAGGGGATTAGGACGCACTTTGCGTTGGGTCGTCATTCAGTTGGCAATCGTGGCTCTCTATTGGCCCTGGCTACCCACGGCCTTCCAACAGGTCTCTAACTGGCCCTCCATTAGCCAATCTTACGGACTCGTTTTCGTGGTGAAAGAAGCATTCCGTCTTTTCAGCCTGGGGCCCACCGCGGGGACACAGTATACCTCGCTCCTGCTCCTGGGCTTCGCCGCTATCTTCATCGCTGGCGTTTGGCCGAGCATTCACCCCTCCCTCCCAGGGAGGGGCAGGGGGAGGGTGGATCCCACCCCCACCCCAGCCCTCCCCCTGCGAGGGGGAGGGAGTGAACAATCACCTTCCCTCATTCCTCATTGCCTCATTGCCTTATTGCCTCTACTCTATTGCCTCTTCCCTATCCTGATGATGTACGTACTCTCCCTATGGCGACCTGCCTATCGGCCCAAGTTCTTCCTGGTGGGGAGTCCAGCTTTCTGCCTTATTCTGGCCCAGGGCATCGTTCGATTGAGCAAACTGGCAGGCAATAAGCACCTCATTACTCGTTACTTGTTACCCGTTACCTGCCTGATCTTCATCACCGTGGCTTCCAACAGATCACTCCAGAATTATTACTTCGACCCCCAGTATGCACGAGACGACTACCGCGGCATCGCCCAGTACATCTCCGCCCTGGAGAGGAGAGGGGATGCAGTGCTGCTCAACGCCCCCAATCAGTGGGAGATATTCACCTACTATTACAAAGGTGACTCGCCTGTCTACCCCTTACCTCGTTCACGGCCTTTGGACGAGGCTCAAACGGCCAAAGAACTGACGGAAATCGCGGCCGAGCACGACCGTATCTTCGCCATTTTGTGGGCGGTTGACGAAAGCGACCCCGGCCGCTTCGTCGAGGGCTGGCTGGCGGAACAGGCGTACAAGGCCCTGGATACCTGGTACGGCAACGTGCGCCTGGCCATCTACGCCGTACCCACCGCCCCGCCGGAGGAGATCCAGAATCCCCTCGACGCCAGGCTAGGTGATGAGATCGGTCTCTCAGGCTACAACCTACTCACCCACGAGGTAGAGGCGGGCGACATCCTGCCGCTCACTCTTTTCTGGCAGGCCCTGGCCCAACCCCAGGAGCGCTACAAGGTCTTTGTCCACCTCCTGGACGAAGCGGATCACATCGTCGGCCAATGGGACAGCGAGCCCGGCGATGGGATTAATATCACCACCCTTTGGCAGCCTGGGGAGACCGTGGCCGACAACTACGGCGTCCTCGTTCGGCCGGGCACGCCACCTGGTGAGCATCGGATCGAGGTGGGCATGTACAGCCCGATCTCAGGCCAACGCCTGCCTGTCAGCGAGGGGGCGCAGGGTGATCATCTTCTTCTGGACTCCATTCAGGTCTTGCGTCCCGCCAACCCACCCTCCCTGATCGCTCTGAAAATGCAACACGAAGTGGGGATCGAATACGATGACTTGACCCTGCTGGGCTACAGCCTGTACAAACTGGGCCACGAGCATCAGCCAACCGAGCCCCTCCACCCCGGCGACGTCCTTCACCTGGACCTCTACTGGCGAGCCTTTCGTGTGCCACAGGACGATTGGCAGTTGACTTTGCAATTGGTGGATGGCGAGGGGAACGTTTTGGTCACCCAACAGACCGGGCCGGCCAGCGTGGATTATCCGGTCACCAGTTGGGAAGTTGGAGAGATAGTGCGGGGTCAATACGACATCTTTATCCCGCCGGATGCTCCCAGGGGAAGCTGCCGCCTGAAAGGGCAACTGGTCCGGCTACCTGATGGCAGGGCTATGAGGTCGCCTTGGATCTCGCAGCAGTTTTTGGTTCAATGATGATGCCCTCGGACATTACGTTTCACGTTTCACGTTTCACGCCTGACGTTTCACGCGCCGCCCTGAGCTTGTCGAAGGGTTTCACGTTTCACGTTTCAGTAATAGCCACCATCAAGAACGAAGCCCCAACGGTGCACAGGCTGCTGGACTCCCTGGCAGCCCAGACCCGCCCACCCGACGAAGTGATCATTGTGGACGGCGGCTCGACCGATGGCACGGTGGAGGTATTGGAGGAGTACGCCGCTGGCGGCGCCTTGCCGTTGAAGGTGTTGGTGCGCCCAGGGACCAACATCTCCCAGGGGCGCAATGCAGCCATCGCTGCGGCCACCGGGGAGATCATCGCCAGCACCGATGCCGGGGTGAGGCTGTCACCGAATTGGCTGGAGGAGTTGGTCAGGCCCTTTGAGAAGGAAAGGGAAGAGAAAAAAATTAGTGAAACCTGTCCTGAGCCCAGCCGAAGGATTCGTGTAACTTGTCCTGAGCCTGGTCGAAGGGTTCGTGGCCAAGAAGAGCTATACGTTGTCTCTGGCTTCTTCCTGCCCGACCCGCAGTCCGTCTTCGAGACCGCCATGGGGGCCACCGTTTTGCCCGTCCTGGCTGACGTCAGGCCCGAGAAGTTCTTGCCTTCCAGTCGCTCGGTGGCCTTCCGAAAAGCGGCCTGGGAACGAGTCGGCGGCTATCCTGAATGGCTGGACTACTCCGAAGACCTCCTCTTCGACTTCAAGCTGAGGGAACTGGGGCCTTTCGCCTTTGCCCCCCGAGCGCTGGCCCACTTTCGCCCTCGGAAAAGCCTCATCGCCTTCTTCAAGCAGTATTATCGCTACGCCCGAGGCGACGGCAAGGCCGATCTCTGGCGGGTGCGCCACGCCATCCGCTACTCCACTTACTTGATAGCCACTCCCGCCATCTTTCTGTTGGGTCTTTGGCGGACTCCCCTCTGGTGGCTGTTCTTTCCAACCGGTGGAGCCGTCATGCTCTGGACGCCCTACAAGCGCCTCTGGCCGATGATTCAGAGTTACAGCTTCGTTGATAAGGTCAAAGCCATCCTCTGGGTGCCCATCATCCGCGTGACGGGCGACATGGCGAAGATGCTCGGCTACCCTGTGGGCCTCCTCTGGCGGCTGCAAGGCCGAAGATCTGTCAACGGAAAAGACGGCGAATCAACGAGACAAGTGGAAGCAAAAAGGTGAATTTGACAAAAACGGTAAAGTGTGCTATTGTTACAGTGTAAGAACGGCAGGTTTCTGCGTTGGGGATCACTAATTGATTTGCCGCCAGAGCTTCTTGTCCGCTCTGGCGGTTTTTAGTTTAGCGCGCTCGTGGTGTTCGATGCCGCGCAGGTCAGGTATTGAGCTTCGAGAATAATAAAGCAACAAAAGCAAGGAGGTATCAAAGGAGATGGAGAGGATCACTGGCACGGTCAAGTGGTTCAGTCGCGTGAAAGGCTACGGCTTCATCCAGCCCGATGGCGAGAACCAGGAGGACGTCTTCGTGCACTACTCGGCGATCGAGGGCGCGGGGTTCCGCAACCTGGGCGAGGGCGACAAGGTGGAGTTCTCTGTTGAGGACAACCCCAAAGGCCCCCAGGCTGTCAATGTAGTCAGGCTTGGTGCTGGGTCCTAACAGCGACAACGCCAGCTTCATAGCCGGGCCTTCAAGTCCTGGCTGGACGCGATAACCGAGACCCCGACGCAGGTTATGCCTCGTCGGGGTCTCTCTTATCATTAAATCTGGAGTGTGAAATATGGCAAACAAATTACGGATCATTCCCCTGGGAGGACTGGGGGAAGTAGGCAAAAACATGATGGTTTTGGAATATGGCAAAAACATCATCATCATTGATGCGGGGATTATGTTCCCAGAAAACGATATGCTGGGCATTGACTTCATCATCCCCGACTTTAACTATCTTATGGACAAGAAGGACATGGTGCGGGGCATTATCCTCACCCATGGCCACGAGGACCACGTGGGGGGGCTTCCCTACTTGCTTCAAGAGATCAAGGCTCCCATCTACGCCGCCAAGCTGACCCGCGGCCTGGCGGAGGTGAAGCTGAAAGAGAGTCACCTGCTGGACGAGGCGGAGCTGAATACCATCCAGGCTGGCGACAGCATAACCCTGGGGCCTTTCCGTATCGAGTTCTTCCACGTCTGTCACAGCATCCCCGATGGGGTGGGGTTGGCCATCGAGACGCCCGTGGGCCTGGTGGTCCACTCCGGCGATTTCAAGTTTGACTACACCCCGGTGGACGGCAAGCCCCCCGATTTTGCCAAGCTGGCTGAGTTGGGGGGACGAGGAGTGTTGGTGCTGATGTCCGACAGCACCAACGCCGAGCAGCCGGGGGCCACCCCCTCGGAGAGGGCCATTGACGAGGCCTTCGACAAGGTTTTCCAGAGTGCGGAAGGTCGCATCATCGTAGGCACCTTTGCCTCCCTCATCTCCCGCATCCAACAGGTGGTCAACGCCGCCGTCCGCCACGAGCGCAAGGTAGCCATCGCTGGCTACAGCATGGTCGAGAACGCGCGCATGGCCCAGGAGTTGGGATACCTGTCCATCCCGCCAGGCGTCCTGATCAAGTTGGATGATATTGACAAGCTGCCTCATCACAGGGTGGTCATCATAGCCACGGGCACGCAGGGAGAGCCCTCCTCAGCTCTGGCCCGCATGTCCTTTGGCCGGCATCGTCAGATCAGGATCGTTCGCGGCGACACGGTCGTCATCTCGGCCCACGCTATCCCGGGCAACGAGGAGATGATCAGTCGCACCATCAACCGCCTCTTCCAACAAGGGGCCAACGTGATGTACGAGCAGATCGCTCCGGTGCACGTCTCGGGCCACGCCAGCCAGGATGAACAGAGGCTGCTCATCCACCTGATCAAACCCAAATACTTCGTGCCCATTCACGGCGAGCTACGCCACCTGACCATGCACGCTCGGATCGCCCAGGAAATGGCCGTTCCCGCCGCCAACACCATGGTCGTGGAGAACGGTTACATCTTGGAGTTCGATGGGGAGGGCGGTCGAATCGGCGAGCGGATACCCGGCGGCTACGTCTTCGTTGATGGGGCAGGGGTGGGCGACATCGGCCCGGTGGTGATGCGCGATCGGGAGACTCTGGCCAGCGCCGGCTTCGTGGTAGCGGTGATCAAGCTGGATGGTAAGACGGGCCAGCCTGCTGGACGGCCGGAGATCATCTCACGGGGCTTCGTCTACGTACGGGAATCGGAGGAGCTAATCGAGCGAGCTCAGGATAAGATCCTGGAGGTTATCGAGAAGAGCGACGCCGGGCGAGTAGCCATTAGCGACAAGGTGCGAAGTGAATTGGGCAAGTTGTTCTACGAGGAGACCAAGCGCCGTCCCATGATTATGCCGGTGATTATGGAGGTGTAGCGAACGCGAGGACGTGTTGCGTGGTGTACTGTTTGATGAAAGCGCGCTAGACAGTAGCGCGCTTTTGTGTTATAATCAGATCGTCAGCTCCACAGTGGCAAGAAAGGCAGGTGCGCCATGAAAAAGACGATTCGTTTCGGCCTCTTGTTTCTCGTTGTCCTCGCTCTCACCTCCCCGGTGGTCAGGGCTCAAGGGCCACCCACCATCACCGAGGTTAATTCCCAGGTGGTGGTCCTGGAGGACGCTAACCTCGATGTCAAGTACCGCTTGACCTTCTGGGAGAACGAGCCCCGGGACAAGATTACCACTATGGGGCCCTTCGATGCCGGCCACCGCATCCTGGACGCCCACCTCGAGCACGACGGTCAGGAGACGCCCGTGAGCCTGGTCAGCAAGGGCGGCGGTTTCTACACCGTTCCCTTCGGGCTAAGCACCACGGCGGGCCGGGAGTACACCGTCCAGGTGCACTACCGGGTAGAGCGTGCCCTGGACGTGACGGAGATTGACGGGGTGGAGCACCGCGTGCTGGCCTGGGCGCCCATCCAGTGGAGTCTGTACATCGGCGAGCAGATCGTGACCTTCATCCTGCCCATCGAGCTGCCCGCTGACGTCACCCAGCCGGAGCAGGTGACCGATGAACTGGTAGATAAGGCAGCCATCGTGGTGGACGACGCCAATGTTTCCTCGTTCGACCGCTGGGTCTACTATCCCACCCCCGACGAGGCCAGTGGTAAGAATTGGCTCTCCATCTACATCTCCAAGAAGAACGTCCCCCCTGAGTACGACTTCACCCCCAAGGTCTACATCCCTGGCCGCTACTTCGCCGAGCTACCGGCTAAGCCCCTCGCTCCCGTCGAAGAGTTCACCCCCACCGAGGAGCCTGAGCCTGCGCCCAGCCTTTCCCTCCTGCCCTTCCTATTTGTCTTCGGAGTTCTGGGCTTGTTCGTAGCTGGTGTCATCGTCTTCGTCATCTTCCGCCTGGTCTCGCCCAAGGCTGCACCGGAGGAGTACCAGGCTCCGGAGATCGAGATCGAGACCTTCGCCCAGCCGGGGGTAGTGCCCGACCTGGAGGCCATTGAGGCCGCCCTCTACATCGGCGACACGGCCAAGGTGATCACCCTGGTGATCATGGCCCTCTCCCAGCGGGGGGTGCTGACGGTGCTCAATCGGCGGCCCCTGCAACTGGAGGTGACCGCCCCCCTGGCCCCCCAAAGTTGGGAGGAACGGGGGGAGGAGATGAGCGACTACGAGCAGGCACTGGTGACGGGCATCGCCGACGACGGCACCTTGCCCCAGGCAACCATCGAGCGGGTGATGGCCCTGCTCTCGGCCCGGTTGCAGACCAAGATGTGGAACGCCGACCCGGAGGCCACGCGCGACACCTACCGGCGGCGGGCCGAGGATGCCTGGGACGACTACCGCCGATTGGATCCCGCCCGCCGTTGGGGCTGGGGCCACCCGGCGTTCCCCTGGATCATCCTCGCCCCCGGCTACCGACCCTACCGCCCTGAACCTGTTCCCGTCACTCGGGGCCCCACCCCTCTGGAGACGCTGCGCGAATCCCCGCTGGTTGGTGCCGCCGACCAGATGGCTGGCGTGTTGGAGGGCGTGGCCGACAACATCACCACCCGGGCCGAGGGGCTGGCCACCTCCGCCGCCCACTTTCTGGACCGCGTGGTCGGGCGGGAGGATGCCGGCTACGACGCCTGCCACTCCGCCTGCCACAGCGCATGCCACTCCGCCTGCGTCCACGACGCTTGCCACAGCGCCTGCGTCCACGACGCCTGTCACAGCGCCTGTCACAGCGCCTGCGTCTGCCACAGTGCCTGCCATTCCGCCTGCCACAGCGCGTGTGTGAGCAGTTTCTAGGGTGCGCCAGCGTGCAACAAGAGACGCGTACAACACTCCACACTCGAACGAGTCAGGTCACATCACTGGGTTTGCACCAGCCAGCCAGTTAGGAAGGAGTAGGTGAATATGGAAAAAGTGACCATGTTGAAAGGTGTGCAATATCTTGTGGATGCCTCGGGCAAGCATACCGCCGTTGTCATTAGCTTGGAAGAGTGGGGCGAGATTTGGGAAGATTTCTATGACGTGTTGGTGTCCGAGTCACGGCGGGATGAACCCACCGTTGCCTGGGAAACGCTGAAGGCAGAGGTGGCGAGCGAGGTATCCACGAGTGGCAGCGTATGAGGTCAAGTTCGCGACTTCGGCCGCCAAAGAGTTTCGCTCTCTGCCGTTGGAACTCAAACGTCGTGTCGGCGCTGTGATTGATAGGCTGAGTCAGGACCCACGCCCGCCAGGCGTCCGCAAGCTGGTGGGACACGAACGCCTGTATCGAATCCGCGTGGGGCAATATCGCGTTGTGTACGAAGTTGACGACAAGGAGCAGCTCGTTCGAGTTACACGCATTCGACACCGGCGGGAAGTCTACCGATAACCTGATCGCCTGCGTCTGCCACAGCGCGTGTGTGAGCAGCTTCTAGAGTGCGTCAGCGTGTGAAGTCGAGGGAGCCACTGGTGAGTGTGTACACCTCTGGGTAATCCCCTGTTGTGAAAGAAAGGAGGGATGAAAGATGAAAAACAATCAATGTCTCATTGCTCTTGCCCTGGGGCTGGGATTAGCCCTGGGCCTGCTCTGGCTGCTGGGAGGCCGGAACTCCGTAGCTCTTGCTGACCCTGGCATCCTGTACGTCGCCCCCGGCGGTGACTGCGGCGGGGCGACGCCTTGCTACGCCACGGTCCAGGCCGCGGTGGACGCGGCCAGCCCTGGAGATGAAATCCGGGTGGCCGCTGGCACCTACACCGGCGTCAACGCTCGCGCCGGGGTCACCCAGACGGTGTACATCAGCAAGACGGTGACCATCCAGGGCGGCTACACCACGACCAACTGGACCAGTCCCGACCCGGCGGCCAATCCCACGACGCTGGACGCACAGGGGCTAGGACGGGTGCTGGTCATCAGCGGCACCATCGCCCCCAGCATTGAGGGGCTGCGACTCACCGGCGGCGATGCCACTGGACTGGGTGGGGATCGCTGGGGGCACGATGCTGGTGGGGGGGTGTATGTCTACGAGGCCGTGGCTGCCATCAGCGACTGCGTGGTCTACAGCAACACGGCCAGCACAGCCTCGCTAGGCTACGGTGGCGGGCTGTACCTCTGCTATAGCGACGACGCCACGCTGAGCGGCAACACGGTGCAGGGCAACACGGCCAGCACAGCCTCAGGTGGCTACGGTGGCGGGCTGTACCTCTACTATAGCGACGACGCCACGCTGAGCGGCAACACGGTGCAGGGCAACACGGCCAGCACAGCCTCAAGTGGAGATGGTGGCGGGCTGTACTTCTACTATAGCTACTACACCACGCTGAACGGTAACATGGTACAGGGCAACACGGCCAGCACAGCCTCGTATGGCTACGGCGGCGGGCTGTACCTCTACTATGGCTACGATGCCACACTGAGCGGCAACACGGTACAGGGCAACACGGCCACTACAGCTTCGACTGGCTATGGCTTCGGCGGCGGGCTGTACCTCGAGGGTAGCGACGCCACCACGCTGAGCGGCAACACGGTGCAGGGCAACACCGCCAACACAGCCTCCGGGGGCTCCGGCGGCGGGCTGTACCTCGGGAATAGCGACGCCACGCTGAGCGGCAACATGGTCGTCAGCAACGCGGCCAGCACAGCCTCTTGGGGCTACGGCGGCGGGCTGTACCTCTATTGTAGCGACGCCGCATTGATCAACGACGTTGTCGCCGATAATCAGGCCAACACCCAGGGCAGTGGGCTGTACTTCAAGGGCTCGGACACAGATTCCACTTCGGGCCGCCTGATCCATACCACCATCGCCCATAACCGCAGCAGCGGGCAGGGAGTGTACGTAGACGCTTACACCACCCTGGCCTTTACCAACACCATCATCGCCGGCCACCACAGCGTGGGCATCGCCGTCACCACCGGCAGCACGGCCACGCTGGAGGCCACTCTGTGGTACAACAATGGATCGGACACCGGGGGTGGGGGCACTATCGTGACCGGCGCGGTCAACGTCTACGACGACCCGGCTTTCGTCAACCCTTCTGCCTGGGACTACCATCTCACCGGCGGCTCGGCGGCGATTGACGCCGGGGTGGACGCTGGAATGACGACGGACATAGACGGTGACACCCGTCCCCAGGGCGCAGGCTACGATATCGGCGCTGACGAGCTCAGGCAGTGGTACATCTACCTTCCCCTCGTTCTCAGTGTGGAGACATGAACGATAGACTGCAACAATTCGCCAGCAGTTTCATAGAAAGCACCCGCGACTACATCTTCGTCCGGCCGGAGGACAATCTGCTCATCCTGCGGCCCAACCGGGTGCACAACCTGAATGCCACCGCCACGGTGATGCTCAAGGCCCTCTACGACCGTCAGCCGCTGGACGTGGAGACTATCGTAGCGGAACTGGCGGAGCGCTACGGTACACCTCCGGAGCGGATCGAGGAGGACATGGAGAAGCTGCTCCAGAGTCTCTCGCTGCTGCTCCAGGATAGGGCGGGCTGCGCTCCGGCGGTGAAAACCACGCCCTTCGGCAGCCACGAGCGGAAATACCCCGTCCTGTCCGAGATCGCCGCCACCTACCGCTGCCAGAACCGCTGCTTCTTCTGCTACGCCAGCTCCCCCGATCGAGGCCGTGAGGTGCCGGAGATGACCACCGACCAGGTCAAGCTGGTGCTGGATAAGATCGTGACCCAGGCCAGGGTGCCCACCGTCTCCTTCACGGGCGGCGAGCCTACCCTCCGCAAAGACCTGCCGGAGCTGGTAGCCCACGCCAAGAGTCTGGGAATGAGGGTCAATCTCATCAGCAACGGCATCAAGTGTGGCGACGCAAGTTACGTGGCCACGTTGGCCGAGGCGGGGCTGGACTCGGCTCAGATCAGCCTGGAGGCGGGAGAGGCTGCCGTCCACGATGAGGTGGTGGCCCACCCAGGAGCCTTCGAGCGCACGATGCAGGGGGTGCGCAACCTGCGCGCGGCCGACATTCACACTCACACCAACACCACCATCAACCAAAAGAACCGGCAGGTCCTGCCAGACCTCATTGATCTTCTGGCCGAGATGGGCATGGAGTACCTCTCCATGAACATGGTCATTCGCACCGGCGGGGCCGTGGGCGTGCCCGACATCAATTATCAGGCCATCGGCGACCTGGCGCTGTCCCTCAAGGCCAGGGCCGAGGAGCGGGGGATGCGCTTCGTCTGGTACTCGCCTGTGCCCTACTGTCTCTTCAACCCTGTCCAGCATGGCCTGAGCTCTCCGTCCTGTTCAGCGGCCGACGGGCTGCTGTCCATCGCCCCCGATGGGGCAGTGCTGCCTTGCTCCAGCTTCGAGGAGGGCATTGGCAACCTGCTCACCGAGGACTTCGCTACCCTCTGGAATCGGCGGACGGCTCGCTACTGGCGGGATAAGGAGTTCCTGCCGCCGGGTTGTCAGGAATGCGAGCTGGCCCACATCTGCTGCGGAGCCTGCCCCCTCTACTGGGATGAGCAGGGCACCTTCGCCGAGATAGCCCCCTACATGACCAAGACTTCGGTCTGGGAGCGACTGACCTGGAGCTTGAAAAGGCGTTATTTGGGAAGGGTCAAGGGGGTAGGGATGTAACTTCGTGAAGCGTGAAACGTGAAAAACGCTCACGTTTCACGCATCACGTTTCACGCATCACGTCAACGAGGAGGTTTTACATGCCCCGAACCGTCTCTTTGGATCAACTAAACGATTTCCTATCGGATAACAGGCGCAAGATAGACGCGGTGGGGCGCGAGGTGGAGGAGATCCAGGTGGGCTTCAACAGTGCCTACGTGGAGTTCAAGGCCAACCACGACGCCCAACTGGCAAGCCTGACCGAGACACTATTCGAGAAGCTGGATAGCATCGGCCCAGAGCTGCGAGACCGCATAGACGAGCGGGCCGTCGAGGAGCGTCGCCTTCTGGCTGAACGCAGGACGGAGCTGCGGGAGAAGCTGATTCCCCAGACCCAGGCGGAGGCCGACGCTGTATTGGTCCAGGCTCAAGAACAGACCAAGGCCCTGCGCCAGCTCAACCCGCGGCTAGATAAGCGCGAGGAGTCATACAAGGCCCAGCGGGCTGCACTGGAGACGAAGCTGGCCCAACTCAACTCGGAGATTTCCCAACGCTCCCGAGGTCTGGGCTTTATCACCCACTTCATCTCCGTCGCCAGGCTGGACCGCCAGCGCCACCACATCCTCGGCCAACTGGAGACCCTGGCCCACAACCTGAAGGAGGTGCGCGAGGAGTGGCAGACCAGTCAGCAGGAATTTCAGGTTGGACAGGAAGCCTTGCAGAGTCAGTGGCGCGAGCTCAGCCTCAGGGTTGCTGAGCTGAAGAGGGAGCTGCCCTACCTGGACGATGAGACGCAACGAGAGGACCTGGCAATGAAGCGGGCAGGCCGCCATATTCTGGACAACCTGAAGGATCCCGTACCTTGTCCTGCTGATCTGAGGCCCGGGTTGAAAGCCATGATCGAGCTCAACGTCAAGACCGACGCCTACCAGGAGGGATTAGGGACAGTGGGAGGGCTCATCGCCCTCCTGGATAGCGTGGGGAAAGGGATGGGCAGCTTCCAGGATAGCGTAGGGGGGCTCATCGGGGAGCAGCGCATGCATAGCGAATTCCTGCCGGGGCTCAAGCTGAGACTGCCTGATTCAGCAATCGCCTTTCACAACCAATGGGATGGCTTGAGAGCTAAGATGCGTGACGATGCCCGACTGTGCGCCCACCCCACGGAGTTTCTGGAAGCAGCGCAGCCGGTCATCCAGCACGACCTGAGCAATGAGGCCGTCACCAGCATGTTCGACTGCCTCGGCCAGGCCCTGACCGAGGCAACCGAGAAATGGAGAGGATGAGATGAAACGAGCGATTTTAATGGCCGCTTTTGGGATTTCAGGAGTTCTTTTGGCCCTGGGGTTGATTTTCCTGTGTGCGGCCACCGGAGTAAGACGGCTGTCTCTGTCGGTGATCCTGCTCGTCATTGGCGGTGGCGTGACCGCCTGGGCTACCCTCACCTGGCGGCGGGGTCAGCAGTTAGAGCCAGAGCGTCTGGCCGACAGCATAATTGATCTGGCACGGGCTGGCGGTGGCGCCGAGATCAGCCTGGCCCAGATCGTAGCCGAGCTCAACGTACCCACCGAGGCCGCCCAGCGGGCCCTCGGCGTGCTGGAGCGAAGGGGCGAGTCTCGGAGGGAGCGCAGGGCCGACAAAGATCTCTACGTTTTTCCCGGCCTGGTGGAGGTAAAGGTTGTGCGACGCTGCGCCTACTGCGGCAGCGAATTCAGCGTTAAGACTCCCCTGCACAAGTGTCCCAACTGCGGCGGCGAGTTGGAATTGCTGAGAGAGTAGCGCGGCTGATCGCTGAAGCTACCTGATGTATCGCTCAAGAGGCTTCCGCTACTCAGACTCAACCGAAATTGGATCCCATATTTTAAGACTCAGGCCGTATCTAAAACGGCATTTCTACGTTATAATAAATGGGAAACCCTGGACTGTTGATCGGCTTGTAATGGCAAGGTATGAATCACGATCCTTGTTGCTCTGTTTTTCACCCCCATCGGCCCGAGGAGGGCAGCGATGCCGGCTTTGAAAGTATGCCTCTTTGGCTCTCCCAATATTATCTACGATGAGGCTCCGCTCCTTATTACCTCCCAGAAAGCCCAGGCCCTATTCTACTACCTGATCTCCAATCGCCAGGCTCATTCCCGAGAGAAGCTGGCCACGCTGTTCTGGGGAGAGACCAGCGAACGCCAGGCCAAAGGGAGCCTGCGCAACACCCTCTATGAGTTGCGCCGTGACCTGGCGCCAGGCAACGAGCCCGCCCAGCGATACATTTTGGCTGAAAGCAACACCCTCTGCTTTAACCCTGAGGCTGATTACTGGCTGGACACCGAGGAATTCGAATCGCTGCTAGATAAAAAAGGCGAGGGTGAACGGGTCAGGATGGACAATTGCGGCCAGGCGGCGGAGCTGTATCGAGGCGATTTCCTCGAGGGTTTCATCGTCAAAGATAGCTACGAATTCGAGGACTGGTCCTTTTTTGAGCGAGAGAGGTTACAGAGAAGATACCTGGAGGCCCTCACAGAACTGAGCGATTACTGCAGCAGGCAGGGCGAATACGAGAGAGCCATCGCCTACGCTATTCAGATACTCAGCCGCGATAACCTTCAGGAAAACATACACCGCCAATTGATGCGCCTCTACTACGCGGCTGGCAATCGCAGCGCAGCCCTGCGCCAGTACGAAATATGCAGGGAGGTCACAGAGCGGGAATTAGGCGCTGCTCCATTGGCCGAGACTACCACCCTTTATGAGCAGATACTCCGTCAGGAGTTAGTGGAACCCCAGGCCAGAGAAATGAAAGCGCCGAGTGTTGAAGTCCAGTGGCAACCTCGTCCATCGCCGCTTTTCCCCTGGCCGAAGCCGGAGTATTTGAGCTCCAACCTCGTTGGCAGAGACAAAGAATACGCCCAGTTGATCCGCTATCTGGAGACCGCCAGCCAGGGAAGAGGGCAACTGGTCATCATTGATGGCGAGGTTGGCATTGGCAAGACGCGGTTGGTACAGGAGTTGCTCGATCAGACAGAATCCGATTTTCACCTGTTGATAGGCCGGTGCTACGAGTCCGAAATGACGCTGCCATATCAGCCCTTGGTCGAGGCTCTGCGAGGCTATCTGCCAACACTGGATCTAAGCAGGCTTCAGGTATCCCGCCTTTGGCTCAAAGAAGTGAGCAAGCTGGTCCCCGAGTTGAGCGAGGCTCTGCCAGATCTCCCCAACAGTATTCCCCTAAACACCGACACGGAACGCAGCCGCCTGTTCGAGGGAGTTGTCCAGTTTTTTGTTGCTCTCTCTCGCCATCGCCCCCTGATCATCTTTATTGATGACCTCCATTGGGCCGATCAAGCGACGCTGGCCCTTCTTCAGTACCTGGCTCGCCACGTCATCAGGGAGAAAATGCTGCTCATAGGCGCTTATCGCACTGAAGACCTGAGCGAGCCGCTGATGAATACCATGCGAAGCCTCAAGCAAGATGGCCTTCTTGCCAGGATCACCCTGCGCCGCCTCACTCTTGAAGATGTGACTACTCTGATCAGAGAGATGGCGGGCATGGAAAGCGGGGGCGAGAAATTCAGCCTCAGAATATATCAAGACACAGAGGGCAACCCCTTCTTCATCTCCGAGGTCATCCGCTCCCTCTTCGAGGAGGGCATCTTGTACCGCGACGAGCACGGCTGGAGCACGGATCTCAAGGATTTCGCCACCAGCTATGCCCAAATTCCGATTCCTCCCAGTGTGCGCGAGGTCATTCAAGCCCGCCTCAATCGTTTAGACGACGTAAGCTACCAGGTGCTGGAGACGGCCGCAGTGTTCCGCCAGCAGTTCTACTTTGTCACCGTCAAGAGGGCCTGTGACAAAGGCGAGGACGAGGCCCTGGATGCTTTCGACAAGTTGCTGCGGGCCCAGTTGATCAAAGAAGTCGAGGTAGGTATAAAGGGCAGCAGCTACGAGTTCAACCACGACAAGATCAGGGAAGTGGCCTATCAGCAGATGAGCGGAGCCAGGCGGCAGCAAGTGCATCGGCGCGTGGGCGAGGCTCTGGAGATAGAATATCGTGATCGCCTCGATGAAGTGGTCAGCCAATTGGCCCATCACTTCACAGCGGGAGGGGACAGGGACAGAGCTCTGAGATACTCCATCGGGGCTGGTGACAAGGCCAGAGAACTCTACGCTAACGAGGAAGCTATCGCTTATTATCAGAGGGCGCTGGAACTCGCGGAGAGTGAGAAGGAATCGGCAACCATATACGAGGGATTGGGCGACGTTTATGCCCTGGTGGGAAAACACCACAAAGCGATAGAGAGCTACAGATCTGTGCTGGACAGCGCGGCTGCTGGGCTGGAGAAAAGGCGGGTAGCCGAGATCCACCGCAAAATCGGCAGAGTACATGAGAGGAACGGGGGGCGTGATCTGGCCCTGGAGTGTTTTAGAGCCGGCAGGCGGATCCTCGAATCCGACGGTCCCTCGCTAGAGATGGTCAGGCTGGATAGCGGCATGGCGTTCCTGAGCATTCGCCAAGGGCAATATGAGGAGGCCATCGGACTCTGCCAGCAAAGCCTGGATATGTTAGAGAAACTGCCTGAGAACGTGGACAGCCGGAAGGAAAGGGCAAGAATATATAATAATCTGGGGTCTATTTACCTTAACTGGAGCGATTATCCCCGCGCCACCGAGCATTTCGAGAAGAGCCTGGCCATAAGAATAGAGAACGGGGACACGCACGGCACTGCCATTCTTTACAATAACCTTGGGGTAGTCTACGAACACCAGGGCAACTATGAAAGGGCCTTTGAATACCATCGCCAAAGTTGCGAACTGAAGGAAGAGATTGGGGACATTTATGGGCTGGCCATATCCCACACCAATCTGGGACTGATTCTCTCCCGTAGGCAAGATTACCCTCAGGCTCTCGATCATCTGGAAGAAGCGGTGAGTATTTGTGGAGATATCGAGTGCGAATGGCTCTTGCCAGAAGCCTATAGGATCATAGCTGAGGTTCACCTGGGTCTCGGCGAGGTAACGGAAGCTCTGGAATATGGCCATGCTTCTCTTGAAATGGCCCACAAGACCGGCGACAAGGTCTTCGAAGGAGTGGCGCACCGAGTGTTGGGAAAAGCTATGGCCCTCGGACGCCAGCAGTGGGAAGAAGGGGAAAGGCATTTCTCAGAGAGCATAGATGTACTAAAAGCGCTGGGAAACGAACACGAACTCGGCAAGAGTTGCTATGAATTTGGACTGGCGTTGAGAGACAAGGGAGAGGTAGACCGGGCCCAGGAACTCCTCTCCCAAGCTATTGAAATCTTCGAGAGAACAGGAGCCACCGAGAGACTCGAAAGAGCCAAAACAGCGTACCGTCAGTTTTGACGGTCTCCCCATTGAACCTGCCCCCTTAGCATTGATCATCCCCATAATCCTTGAAACCTGCCCTGAGCCCTCACTACCGGACACTTCTTCATTCTGCCACGGATTTCACGAATCAACACGAAGGTGGAGATAGAAATTAGTGAAATTCGTGCAACTTGTCCTGAGCCTGTCGAAGGGTTCGTGGCGAAAAATCCAGATAGCGGTTAAGCAAAACCGCCCTGCTGAAAAAGTGTCCGGTAGCAAACCTGAGCCCTGTCGAAGGATTCGCTGTCAAATGACGGAACCTCAAGGAACTTTGACGTTTCCCTGACGCTCTTCTAACGGATAATTGACGCCTATTTGGTATACTGCTGTTGAATGCTAACAGCAGTTTTTTATTAACTGCGGAAAGGAGAGAAAGTATGTCGCTTCAGCAACGAAGGTATGTGTCCTTCTTTATCCGCATTTGGGAGGAGCCGCGGGAGATGGAGGACGAGAATCCTGAGTGGCGCGGCAGTGTCGAAAACGTCCAAACAGGGCAGAAGAATTACTTCAAGGGTATGGAGAATCTGGTTGGTTTTATCCGCAAACAGTGTAACGGTTTTGGCGTCTCCTGGAACAAAAGGAAATACATTGCCTGAGATCATGAGGAATGCCAGGCAAGTTGGGGATGCCTGCAAACAGCAAAGGAGGTAGTGGAAAATGGGCAATCAAGTAGGCATAATCGAGGGCGACCTTTCTTAAAGGAGGTAATGAAGAATGAAAAGGACACTTTGGTACATCTTTAGTCTGGCGCTGATTCTCGGCCTCTTGTTAAGCTTCAATCTGGCCGAGAGCCTTGCTTTGTTCGAGAACGTTGGGATCATCGAAGGTGACTTCTCTGCCGGGATCATCGAGGGCGACTTCTCTGCCGGGATCATCGAGGGCGACTTCTCTGCCGGGATCATCGAGGGCGACTTCTCTGCCGGGATCATCGAAGGCGACTTCTCCGCAGGGATCATCGAGGGCGACCTGGCGACTTCCGCATAGAATTGCAGTAACTTGCTTACTTGATACGCCGGGGTACTCCAGCGGTCTGAAGGGTCATACTCCCAATGACCGAAGACAAGGCCGCTTAGGGCTACATCCCAGGGGTTCCCGGCCTATCGCGTGAGGAATTACGAGTTGCGGCTAGAACCAAGCCGCTGATTATTAAAAAACATATCAAGCAAAAAATCAATAAGGAGGCTCGAAAATGAAAAAGAAGCATTGGACAGCGTTAGGCCTGGCACTGGGAGTTTTAGTGCTGGGAATGTTGGTGGGCCTGATGACGGTCGGCACTGTAGCAGCCGACCCGACGCCCGGAGTGAAGATCCAGATCCCTCGCCTGGACGTGGGAGATACAGGAAATGGTGAATGGGAGACCTGGATTCACGTGCAGAATGTGAGCCTGCCGGACCCAGTTACCGGGGTAGAGCCGAAAACCGGGGCGATCTTCATGGGATGGGGAGATTACTCTGGAGAGTGCCCCACCAACGACCCAGGGGTTGTTGCCAACTACTGCCAGTTGATCCAAGGAAACGCCATCTGGACTCTCAAGAGCCAGATCGCCGAGACGGTCAAGTCGGCCATAATCTACACGGTCAGAGAGGACGTGTTCATGGAGGCTTGCTACGCCGCAGAAGAAGCCAAGGGTGATACCACAGCTTGGAGATGCTGGCTGGAGGAGTGGGAGTTTGGCACGTGTGAGGGCGACGGAGGGGGCTGGAATGATGGCCCCGGGGATGCTTTCGGAGAAGATGTAGCCGTCACGGTGACCCGTTATGGGCCTAACGACTACGGCACCTTTGTCTCCAGCACCTATACTGGAATCTCCGAGGATATGGACGGTGAGGGTGCTCCGTGGGAATACTATGCCCCCTACGTTATGAGGGGCTACTACGGCCTGGACACGGAGCTGACTATCCAGAACTCAGGCGAATTGTGTACCTCGGTATGGATAGACTACATGCAGCAGAAAAGCTGCCACATCGAGTTCAAATACCATGTCGAGCAGTTGGCGCCAGGTGAGTCCATACGGCTGAGAGTGCCGAAGGAGGTTAACCTGGCAGACCCGAATGGCTGTGGCTGGCTAGGCTCGGCCCACATCTCGGCTGAACAGCCCCTGGGCATCACCGTGGACGAAACGAGCTTCGACGCACCTTGCTTCGGCGAGGATCGGGGTACTTTGCTGACCCATCGCGCTCGGCCCAAAGTAGAGCTAAGAGACGGGGAACCCATCGAGGACACGAAAGTCTACGCTGATCTCATCTTCCGCGAGTGGAGCAATTGGGATGCCAGCATCCAGGTGCAGAACCTGAGCCGCACTGGACAGAGTACTTTCGTGACCGTGGATTTCTTGGACAACAGCGGCGATGAGGTTCTCTTCCTCGCTGACTGGGTCTGCCCCGGAGGTTCCGAAACTTTCTACCTGCCGATAGTCACCAACCTGGGCTTCGACTACGTAGGGGCAGCCGAGATTGAATCGCACGATCAAGTGAACTACCCCGGTGGGGAGACAGGCAAACAGCCCATCTTCGCTGTGGTAGACCTGAAGAGGCCGGATGATCCTCTCACGCCGGACCCGGACGCGCAAGGTGGAAGCTACAACGCCCACCCTTACTCCCAAAAGGAGTGGGTAAGCCAGATCGCCCTTCCCTTCATGGCCAAACAAGCTGAGGACATGTACACCCAATGGACCTCGCTGATCGCCATCCGCAACAACTCCAACTGCAACAAGATCCGGCCTAGCATCCACTTCAAAGACGAAACCGGGACAGTTGTGTGCAAGATCCAGAGCTTCTGGCTCATGCCCAAGCACGTCAAGATGTTTGACCTTAACAACATCGGCTGCTTGTGGCCAGGCTATGTCGGCGCGGCCAGGGTGTACGTCGAAGGGTTCGAGCAACTCTGCGACGTGGATCAGGATGGTCACGTGGACAACGAGCCCCTCATGCCTTCCGTGATAGTAGTAGAGAAGGGCCTCCCCTTCGGCTTCGGCGGCGATGTCACCAATATCTACGAGGGCATCCCCTACGCTACGAACAGGCCTGTCTGCTACGGTGACATCTTCGGCACCGTTACTGTCAAGCAGGCAGACCACGGGTATGACCGCGAAGAGCTTCATCTGGTTAACGTGTTCCTCGATGGGGATGACACCGGGAAAGACACCGACTCCACCGGCGGCTACCAGATTACCCATGTGCCGGAATACACTCACACGGTGAAGTTCACCAAGAGCGACTTCTTCGATCTTGAGGAAACCGGCTATGTCGAGTGTGGTGAGGATACCATAATCAACGGCGAGATGATCTGCTCCAACCCGCTGACCGTTACGACGAGGTACTCCACTGTGCTTGGATCTGGGGTCCTCCCCAATGTCTTGGTCGATGGACTAGTGACATACCGAAACGGGGATGCAACCAACGAGTACCTGGCGTACACTGTCACGACCGACAACGACGGTGTCTCGACGGTCCCTGTGGCTGGTGGTCAGACAATCACCGGTACAGCCACGCTGTATGGTTATGACGACGCCACAGACCTCTATGCGACGACGGCAACCACTGTCTGCAGCTTATCCCCGTCTCTAACCTTCACGCTGTGCCAGTGGAACACCATCGTGGGCACGGCCACCATCGGCGGCCAGAAGGCTGCGGGCTACAGGGTTGATGCTGTCCGGACGGATACGTGGGCCGTGGTTGATACCGACACTACCACCGCCAACGGCGTGTTCATGCTGCACAACTTCAGCACGGCGGTCTATACGCCGAGCGTGACCTCTCCGACTACCTATCCGTATGACATCAGGCTCTACAACACCAGCGAATCGCTCATCTCCACGAAGACCGGCATCACTATCACCACGTGCGGTGCTACCGGCGTGATCACCTATACTGACGGCACCTGGACTGGGCCAACTTGGTAATCACGCCAGCGGTTTTGCGGGCTGAGAAATTCAAAAGCCACCAGGGGTTTCCCCCTGGTGGCTTTTTGTTGTGCTTCGTGCATAGCCAGGCGAGGTCACTATGGAACCCGCTCACCCAAAACTCGCCATAGCTCCTCGTGGCTGCTAATGCCAGCCACGGTGTCAACAAACTCCCTAAGGGAAACACTCTCTCGCCGCAACCTCTGCAAGGCCTCCCCGATGGAATCCACGGAGGTGGGGCTGGTGGCGTAGGAACCATAGAAAGCGAAATAGGCCTGGTTCAGCTTCCTGATGTAGTAGCCCTGGGACACCAGGAAACGGCGTCGCTCCTCCATGTACTCCTCAGCTCCCTCTACATCGCCCTGCGCCAGCAGTTCGTCAACTGTCAACCGGATGCGCCTCATCTCGCGGTTGAACTCGGACTCGACGGGCTCCGGTTGAGGCTGTTCCTCACTCTCTTCGACGGGAGGAGGGGCCAACTCAGGATAGAAGCGGGCGATGACCAGCCCGCCGACCTCGTCACCGACGATAGAAGCCACTGTCTCGTTGATGGTTCTCATTTGAGGACTGGCATCGTAGTGCCACCCCAGCGGCCTGAAGAACATGTACCCGTGAGTCCACTCGTGAGCAGCGGTCTTGACGATGAAATCCAGGGAGGCTGCCTCCATTACCATGGTTGGATAGACCGATAATCCCCCGACGCCTACGGTCAGCGACGACACATCAAAAGTCTCGCCAATTTCCTCCTCAATAGCCTCTCGGATGTCCAGGCCCAGGCCATGTTCGAGATAGACTCCTTTCTTCACCCGTATCTCCTGACGGGGTGAGATCACCAGGTAGACGGGCAACTGCTCGAACTGGAACATGACTGGAGGCCAAACGATGCTCAGAGTCTCCAGATTTTGAGAGACTAGAATCTGGGTTATCTGCCCCTCCAGAATAGCCTCCACCTGTCCTTGCTTGTCCGCCTGGCGCTGTCTCAATTCCGCCAGCTCCTGGCGCAGGGGCAGCGTGGCCGTGGCTGAATCCTCCTCTACAGTGCTGTAAGTTTGTTGGATGCTGCGTTCCAATTGACCGATCTGCTGGATCAGGGAGATATAATCGAGGACGATGGCCTTTTTCTCCTGCTCGCTCAAATGCCCCACCGGGTCGGTCAACATCTGATCGAGCTTGCGAGTGATGGCTCCAGCTTCCCACCTGGCAAAGCTGAACTCGTGGCCGGCCACCACCGCGCCCATTCCATAGTCGAAGGTTCGATATGGAGGGATGACACTGCCCTGTAGGAAGATCAACAAGACAAGAAGGATTCCTAAGACTGCCCTTGCTACTCTTTTGAGCATCGTCAGCACCTTTCGCTATTCATTTTTACCTTTGATGATACAACATGTTCGCCAATTGTCAAGTGAACGGCCCAAACAAAAGAGCCCTCTCAAAGGTTGAGGGCTCTTTTGCTGTAGGCTGGTATGGCTATTGAGCTTGTCTAGCCTGCCCAGGCCAACGCCCAGTCAGGCACCCAGAGTTGGCTGAAGCCAAAGAGGGAGAAGACCACCGAGAAGATAAGTAGCAACACCGCCAGCGCTATCAGCACGTGGTCGCGTCGCCGGTAGCGCAACTGCTCCAGCCACGTGCGCGGGCCGACGCCGAACGCGCGCAGGTCCATCGCGTCTATGATGTCCTCGCTGCCGGCGATGGCGTGGATGGTAACCGGCACGATCAAGGGGGCCAGTTTGCGTACCTGCGTGATCAGCCCACCTTTCAGCTTCTCGATCTCGTATCCGCGGGCACGCTGCGCATCCATCGTCAACTGAAAATCGCGTCCCAGGGTGGGGATGAAGCGCATGGTCAGTTCCATGGCATAGGCAATCTTGTCCGGCAGCCCCAGTCCGTGGAAGGTGACGCCGTAGTGGGCCGGGTTCAGCGAGTAGGGGATCAGGATCGTCATGCTGGCCAGGCTGAACACCCGCACCAGTTGGCTGAGCGCGTAGAAGGTGCGCTCGACGGTGATGTTGAGCGTTGGCCGCCAGTTGAAGATGGTGAACGGCGCTCTCAGGCTGGTGATCAGGTGCTCGTCGGCGTAGAACTCCACCCCACCGCGGCCAGTCAGGAACGTCAGCAGCGAGAAGAAAGTGATAAACCCGCCCATAAACAGCCAGACGCGGCGTGTCTCACGCCACTTGAGCCCCGACGTGAAGATCGCTACCAGGGCGATGAGGAGGAGTGGGGTCAGAAAGCGCAGATCCCAGAACAGGACAGAGGCGACCATAAAGCAGCCGTAGAAGATCAACCAAGCCCGTGGGTCCAAGCTCTGGATCAGTGATTTTCGCTTGCGATAGCGCCAAGTTACCAGCATCGCTCCACCGCCGTTAGAAACCAGGTTTTTTGAAAAAACCTGGTTTCTGGCTCTCACCGCCCTGCCTGTCGCTGGACGGCTGCGTAGGCCGCCACCAGAATCGGTACCAGGATGGCGGCAAAGATCAGGTTGGGGCCGGCTGCGGGCAGGAACTCGCCCACGATGGCCACGGCTGGCGAAAAGCCGTTGATCCAGATATCGGATATAGCGGCGAAGCCGATGCCGATGAGGTTGCCCAACATGCTCCAGGTCACCGCAGCCGCCACGTCAATGTTCTGGCCGAAGGCGAAGCGGACGATGAGCACCAGCGCGAAGCCGATCACCACCGAAAGAGCGGCGAACCAGGTTATGGTTGCGTCACCGAAGATGCCCGCATCCGGGTCGAAGAACATCATGTTGGCCAGGCTGGGGTTCAGGAGCCAGAATATGGCCGCTATGGCGGCCAACACCGCGCTGACGATGAGCACCGTGTTCATGCCCTTCTTCTTGTCGGCGAAGAGGAGCGCCATACCGGCGATCATGCCGACCAACCCGTTGGCCACGCTCCACTGGGGTGAGAGGCCGAAGCCGGTCAGCGCATCGCCAAACATGTTGCCCACCGCGCCGGTGAAGAAGCCCACCGTCGGACCAAAGGCATAGCCGAAGAACATGGGGATGGCGATGGCGGGACGGAGCGCGACCTGGCTGACCGACGGCACGGCGAAGACAGTGCCGTTGAAGAGGTAGGAGAACACGGCATAAAGTGCTGCGCCGATGGCCATGTACACCACCTGGCGCGTGCCCACTTCCCACACCCCGCTGCTGCTCGTGAGCAAGTAGACAACGAAGACGATCAGAAGTCCGATGCCCACGAACACGAAGCGCAGCAGGGCTGTTTCATCCAATTTGAGGCTCTCGTTCATCGCCCCCCCGATCCACACGACGAGCATGAATATGACCAGGACGGCGACGAGCGCGACGATCACGGAAAGCAATTTGCGGTTCATTAGATTCCTCCTTTGCATTTGAGTATCTAAAGGTCTTCTAGCCGTTTAGAAGTCGTACCGATTTATCTACATAAACACCTCCTTTCTGCCACTGCGGGCCACAGCGTCACACGTGAGCCAGCGCTTCGGCCCTCATGAAGCGCCCCGTCCGGGGCAGGAATTCCAGGTTGGCCGCCAATAGCGAGGTGGGCACGATGTGGCAACGCTCCAGGAGATCGTACTGGGCCAGTACCTCCTGAGGCTTCCCGTCGGCGGCGATGCGCCCCTCGTAGACCAGGACGACGCGGTTGGCGTAGCAGACCGCTAAATCTATGTCGTGGGTGATGAACAGGATGGCCTCAAAGTTCGGCAACTGCAAGATGGCGTCCATGAAAACCATGTAGTTTTTGTAATCCTGACCGGCGGTGGGTTCGTCCATCACCATGATTTTGGAGCGCATGGACATGACGGCGGCGATGCTGACCCGCTTCTGCTGGCCGAAGCTGAGGGCCAGGGGTGGGTACTCTTCCAGCCCGCTGAGGTTGAGGATTCTCACCGCCTCGGCTACCCCCTCGTCAATGGTGGCCTCGTCGTAGCCCAGGTTCTCAGGGCCGAAGGCCAGCTCCTTCCGCACAGTGGGGGCGAAGAGCATGTGACTGGGACTCTGGAAGACGTAGCCCAGGGTCTTGGCGATCTCGGCCACGCTTAGCTCGTGCGTGTCCGCCCCCTCGACCAGCACTCGCCCGCCCGTGGGCTTAAGCAGGCCGATGGCGTGTTTGACCAGGGTGGTTTTGCCTGCGCCATTGGCGCCCAGGATGGCGATGATGTCGCCGCGGTTGATGGTCAGATTGACGTCGTGTAGGACCAGCGGCCCCTCCTCGTAGGCAAAGCTCACTTCCTCGAACTCCACCAAAGGCGCGCCGACCTGCCCCCCCTTCCTCCCCCCCAGAGCCTGCCCTGAGCAAGGTCGAAGGGTTGGGGGGGAAAGAGGAGGGGCGGGCGAATAGGCAGAAGCCTGATCGTGGCGCGCCCGGGAGATGACCATCGGCGCCGGCAGCTTGACCTCGTGGTAGTCCACCACTCGCTCCAGGCCAGCCACAGGCCCAAGATACTGCAGTTGTCCGTCCATCAAAAAGAGAGCCTTTTCTGGCCCGATCTTCAGGATATCCTCGACCCGATGCTCGACGATGATGATGGCCCGGCCCTCATCGGCCAGGCGGCGGATGAGGCGCAGGGCCTCTTGTGCGCTGGCGGGGTCGAGGCTGGCCAGGGGTTCATCCAGGAGGAGGATGGAGGGCTGCATGGCCAGGATGCCGGCCAGGGCTACCTTCTGTTTCTCGCCGCCGGAGAGGTAGAAGGTCTCCCGCCGCCGCAAGTGGTTGATGTCCAGGTAGTCGAGGGTCTCATCAACGCGAGCGGTGATTTCCGCCGGCGGCAGGCCCAGGTTCTCCGGCCCGAAAGCCACCTCGTTGACGACGCGGCTGCCCAGGATTTGGCGCTCAGGGTCTTGCAGCACCGTGCCCACGATCTGGGAGATGGCCGCCAGGGGCTTGCCGCCGGTCTCTTCCCCGTGGAGGTAGATACGCCCCTCCAACTCCCCTCTGTAGCTGCGGGGAATGAGGCCATTCAGGCAGCGGATAAGGGTAGTTTTGCCGCAGCCGCTGGTGCCGGCCACCAGCATGATCTGCCCTGCCTCCAGTTCAAAGGAGACGTCGCGCAGGGCATAATTGGGCCGTTCGCGATATTTGAAAGAGAGATTCTCCACGACTAGAGCAGGAGCGCTCGAGCCTTGATAGCCTGGTTCCAAAGATCTCCCCCTGTTATCCTGACTGGACTCGCATTCCGG
>CAZVCJ010000038.1:0-15906 GCA_964625745.1 uncultured Anaerolineae bacterium
AAGTTCCCCAATCGTGTCATTGCGAGTCTTCCATGGCGCGGCACGCCATCCGTAGAGGGCAGAAACGTCCCACCCTCACCCCTTCGCTCCACTCAGGGCAGGCTCTAACCCTCTCCCTGCGAGGGAGAGGGGACTTGCCCCCTCGCCCCTTAAAAAACGCTCGCAATGACATCGTGTCGGGAAGTTATTCTTTTACGAACCCTTAGTGGTGGGAGGAAATATGGATGACAAGGCCAGTATCCTAGTAGTAGACGACGATGCGGGCATGTGCGAAACCCTATCCGATATCATGGAGGATAAAGGCTACTACACTGCCATTGCCTTGGACGGCTACGTAGCCATTGAGAAGGTCAAAGAGATGAACTTCGATGTCATCCTGATGGACATCAGGATGCCGGGGATGAACGGGGTGGAGACCCTCAAGGAGATCAAGAGTATCCAGCCCAACACAGCCGTGGTGATGATGACGGCTTACGCCGTCGAAGACCTTATCATGGAAGCCCTGCGCGAGGGGGCTTATAGTGTGCTGTATAAGCCCTTCGACATGGAAAGGATGATCAGCCTCATTGATGGTATAAGGAAAGAGGGACTTGTGCTGGTGGTTGACGATGATCTCAATCATTGCGAGGCCTTCAAGGACGTATTGGAGGAAAGAGGTTACCAGGTCAGCATCGCCTTGAGTGGCGAGGAAGCGATCGAGGTAGCGCGAGAGAACAGCTATGACATGATCTTCATAGACATAAAGCTCCCGAACATGAATGGCCTGGAAGCGTATCTGGCCTTAAAGAAGCTCAATCCCCAGGCAGTTGCTGTGATGATGACAGCCTTCCGCCGGGAGGTAAAGGATATAGTGGCAGAAGCTCTGGAGAAGGATGCCTATACCTGCCTATACAAGCCTTTCGATTTGGAGAGAGTGATTCAACTAGTGGACCGAATTTGTCGCGGAAAGCGCCAGGGAGAAGAACTCATGCGCAAAAGGGAAGCTTCCATCGAATAGGATTTTCATCACTACAATGCCTCCTTCCGACCATACCGGCCGGCTCGCGGCATAGATGAAACCCTGAAGGAAATCTCACAGAATAGGGGCATCCCCTATGATCCTGAGGTGGTAGGTGCTTGCTTGAAGCTTTTCACTGAGAAGGGATTCGAGTTCGAGTAAGAGATGAACGAGAAACACATCGAAGTTCTGGCGACACTAGTGAATAAAGCTGATATAAGGCTCTATGATTTCTCACTGAACGTCAAGGCGGGAAGTTTCTTTTTTGCGGTTCCTGCGATACTGAGAGGAGCCATCTGACGGGGGCTTCACGCCGAATTCACGCCAGATTCACGCTAGATTCACCCATAAATTTGGAAGAGGATGCTATACTTTAATTGGATTTGGCACTGTTTTCCATCATTTTTATTGAGTTGCGAATAGCCCTCCATTAACGCCACAACACCAGGAGGATCAAATCAAATGCAAAAGCGAGCGAAACGTCTACTCACGGCCAAGGAGGCCGCTGATTATCTGGGCATCAGTGTTGCCACCCTTAATAGAATGGGCAAGGAGGAGCAGTTAGTGCCTTTCCGGACGCCTGGTGGCCACCGTCGCTATAGCTTGACGATGTTGGATGAGTACTTGGAGGGAAGCCGACAGCGTCCCCCAGCAGCGACATCATCGGCAAAGCAAAGCCAGTCTCTTGAAGAGGCGACGCTGATGGTTAGTGCCTAAAGCGTATGCTCCCTGTATCACTGTTTTCATAACTGCCAAACCTGAATGCGGAGGACCATGGACGACAAAGTTAGTATCCTAATAGTGGACGACGACGCAGACATGTGCGAGACCCTGTCCGATATCATGGAGGACAAAGGCTTTGGAGTTTTTGTCGCCTCTGGTGGTTATGCGGCCACCGAGAAGGTCAAAGAGATGAACTTCGATGTCATCCTCATGGACATCAGGATGCCTGGGATGAACGGGGTGGAGGCTTTCAAACAGATCAAGAGTATCCAGTCCAACGCAGTCGTGGTGATGATGACGGCCTACGCTGTCGAGGACCTCATCACGGAGGCCCTGCATGAGGGGGCGTACGGCGTGCTCTATAAGCCCTTCGACATGGAAAGGGTGATCGGCCTCATTGACAGCGTGAAGAAAGGAGGGCTCGTACTGGTAGTTGACGATGATCGCAATAACTGCGAGACTTTCAGAGATATACTAGAAGTCAGAGGCTACCAGGTCAGCGTCGCCTGGAGTGGTGAGGAAGCGATCGAGATGGCGCGGGATAATAGCTATGACATGGTCTTCATAGACACAGGGCTCCCGAATATGAATGGCTTGGAGACGTATCTGGCCATCAAGGAAGTCAATCCCCAGACGGTCGCTGTGATGATGGTCGCCTACTCCCGTGAGGTAGACGAGTTGTTAGAGGAGCCTTTAGGGGGGGATATTCATACTTATCTCCATAAGCCTTTTGAAATAGAGGAGGTGATTCAACTTGTTGACGGAATCTCTCGCAGAAAGCGCCAGGAAGGAGAACGAGATGCAGGCCACTCAGCCGACTTCGTCTGAGATATCGCCCACTATAGGAAAGTTGATAAGGATCGTAGGGCACGATATCAGAAACAAGTTGGGAGTGATGAATAACTCCATCTACTACCTCGACATGAAACTGGGCCACGGCGATGCAAAGGTGCAGAAGCACCTTCGGATCATGGGCAGGGAAGTCGCTAACGCAAACAGGATGGTTGCTGACCTGATGGACTTTGCCCTGTTCAAGGAGCCTCTGCGCCGGAAAAGCGACGTCAAAGCGATCATTGCGGAGGCGCTATCCCAGGCCTCCCTGCCAGATGGTTGGGAGGCAACCATCGACCTGAGTGACGACCTGCCGGCTCTAATGGCCGACGCCTTCCAATTGCAGAGGGCCTTCACAAACATAATCCTGAGAATTGTCGAAGGGGCGCCGGAAGGTAGTAAGCTCCAGATCACCGCCAGGGAGCAAGATGGCTTTGTGGAACTAGGGTTCGGAGCCGCTGGTCTCAACATCCCCCAGGAGAACCTGTCAGAGGCTGCTGCCCCCGCTGCATCGGCGGGTGGAACCAGCCTGGGAATGGCTGTGAGCAAGGTGCTGGTGGAGGGTCATGGGGGCACTATTGAGGCCCAACGCCTGGCCAGGGACTGGGCGGTTTTCGTGGTGAGATTGCCGTTGTGAGAATGCGAGCAGTTACAGCTTTAGTTTAGAAGGAGAGAAGTAGAATGAGCGAAAAGGCGAGCATTTTGATAGTTGACGACGATGCCGACATGCGTGAGACGCTATCGGACATCCTGGAGGGCAAGGGATATAGCGTGGTCATTGCCAGGGACGGCTCCGGGGCCGTGGCAGAGGCGGGGATGCGGCACTTCGACCTGGCCCTCATAGACATCATGATGCCTGGCATGAACGGGATCGAGACACTGCGGGAGATCAAGAGAGCCGACCCTGAGATCACGACCATGATCATGACCGGGCACAGTGCCCTGGAGGGGATGGTCTCTGATGCGCTGAAGGCCGGGGTTGATGGCGTCCTGTATAAACCCTTTGAGATAGATGCCATCGTGCAGATGATCGAGACCAAGGCCGAGACTCGTACTGGTCCTGCCCTCATTGATCTCAAGAAATATCAAGTCGAACCCCGAGCCTTGCGCCTGATCCCCGAGGCTACCGCCCGGAGGTGTAACCTCATGCCCCTCCGCATTGAGGACGATACCCTGGTGGTGGCTATGGCTGATCCTGATGATCTATATGCCATTGAGGACATCCGGGCCCTCTCCAGGATGGAAATCAAAGTCTTGCGCGCTGCTCTTATGGACATTCGCGGCGCCATCAACCTCCAGTATCGGGCCGCCAGTGAGATCGAGCGGGAGATCGATCGTATCCCCATTGTGTCGGACGAAGTGAGGCCGGAGGAAAGGATAACCTCTGATCACGTCGCCCAGGCTGCTGTTGTGCGCACTGTAGACCTCCTGGTCACTCAGGCGGTAAGGGATCGGGCCTCGGATGTCCACATCGAACCACAGCAGGACCACTCGCGCATCCGCTACCGCATTGACGGCATCTTGCATGACTCCCTCTCCTTGCCCCTGAGCGTCCATAGGCGGCTGGTTTCCAGGGTGAAGGTGTTGGCCAAAATAGACATTGCTGAACGGAGACGGCCCCAGGACGGCCAGTTCTCCCTCGAGGTAGATAACCGGGAGATAGACATCCGTGTCGCCACGGCCCCCACGCCGTGGGGAGAAGTGGCTGTCATGCGTGTTTTGGACAAAGGTATATCCATCATGAATCTCTCAGAGCTGGGCTTCCTCCCCGGATCCCTGGAGATATACCAACAGCTAATCAGAGCCCCCCTCGGCATGATTCTGGTCAGCGGGCCGACGGGCTCGGGCAAGACGACGACTCTCTATGCCACCATCAGCCAACTGAATGCCGAAGAGCGCGGTATCATCACCATAGAAGACCCCATTGAGTACCATTTTCCCAACATGAAGCAGATCCAGGTAGACCCCCAGGTTGAACTCACCCTCGCCAGCGGCCTGCGGGCCATCATGCGCTTGGATCCGGACGTCATTCTGGTGGGTGAGATTCACGATGTGGAGACAGCCAGGATAGCCACCCAGGCGGCTTTAACGGGACACCTGGTTCTAACCTCGATACATGCCAACGACGCCGTAGGGGTTCTCTTTCGGTTGATAGACCTGGGGGTCGAGCCCTTCCTCATCACTGCGTCGGTGGTGGGCGTTGTTGCCCAGCGCCTGGTGCGGCGGGTTTGCCCCCACTGCCTGGGCCTCCGCGAGGTGTCCGATGACGAACAATTGGCCTACGAACAGGAGATGGGGGAGGCGCGAACTCAATTCTACGTCGGGGCAGGCTGCAACTTCTGTGGCGGTAGTGGCTACCTGGGCCGAACTGGCGTTTTCGAGGTGCTGGTGATGAGCGATGAGATCAAGAAGTTGCTGATGAGGGGCGCTACTGCTGATGAGATCAAGGCTCAGGCTGTCGAGGAGGGGATGGTGTCCTTGCAGCATGTCGCAATGCTGACCGCGAAACAGGACCGTACCACACCTGCTGAAGTGATGCGCAACTTCCTTTTCGTGACGAGGCATGCCAATTGAGGTGGAGAACCATGAGTTGTTCGGCGCAGATTCCTGCCGGGTCAAAGTTCTGCAGCCACTGCGGGCCAAGATCGGTGGCGAGATGATCTGCCCCAACTGCAGCACGAAGATAGCCTGAAACGTGAAACGTCAAACGTGAAACTTAAACGTCTGGGGAGCCTGCACGGAGCATGAACTGGAAAGGGCTTCCAGAGGTGATGCGCACCTTTGGAAGCCCTTCGCTTTTTGGGTGCGGTCGCAGTGTGGAGAACACGGATTGGCAGAATGGACGGATCAAATGACTTGGCCTGCGGCAAAATCCGTAAATCCTGCCCATCAGTGTTCTAACGGCGCCAAGACAGCAACCCCCATACCATCAGGCCGACCCACGTGGCCACGCTGATGCCCAACCCTACTCTCCAGGAGAGAGGCTCAAAGACGAGACGCACCTCGTGGTAGCCTGGATCCAGGTAGACGGCGCGGAAGGCGTAGTTCGCTCGCAGAACCGGCTGCGCGCGGCCGTCCACGTAGGCTCTCCAGCCTGGATAGTAGACCTCGCTGAGGACGAGATACGCCTCCGCTGACGTTCTGGCCGTGAGGTGGATGGCATTGGGGCCGTAGGCGGCAATGTCCAAGGATTCGCTTCCTGCTCCCCTGCTCCCCTGCTCTGCTGCTCCCTTGCTCCCTTGCAACGACTTTCCCCCCTCCACGACCACGCTGGTGGCCGGGTCGAAGTCAGGCTCTTGAATCTGGACGAACGCGCTCTCCTGATCGGGCGCGGCTACGGCCTGGTGGACGAGGATAGCTCGCGGCAATGCCTGGGTGTTCAGGTAGACGTTGACCTGCGGGTCACGGTCGAAGACAGGCACGAACTTGTCCCAGTCCAGAGGCACGTCCTTGTGGCCGATGACGTACTTGGCGTTCACGAAGTCATACAGGCGGGAGGACCGCAAACCCCGCAGGCCCACTGCATCCCAGTAACGATCGTAATCGGCCAACTGAAGCGGATTCCAGATGCCTGAAATGTCGAAGATGCCGTACATCAAGCTGGCGTCGGGCTGCCAAACGTCCCAAACGCCTGTCCCTGTATCAATGCGGTAGTAGCCCGGATCCGACTTGAGGAACTCAATGGCCTCAGGATGCTGGAAGCCCACCGTAGGGTCGTTGCGCTCCAGGTCGGTATAGGCCCCCATGCTGAACAGGTCGAGGGCGATCAAGCCCACAGCCAGCGCGCCCAGGGCCCAACGCTGGCCCCAGCGGTAGCATCGCAGGTAGAGAATGGCCAGGCTGGCAGCCAGCACCAAAAGGAAGAAGACCAGGCCGTTGACGGCGCCCACCGTCCTGTTGAATATCGTCGCGTCTCTGCCCTGGGCGGTCAAAACGGCATGGTAGCCCAGGGACAGGCCAATGACCGCTGTGCTCAGCCAGAGCCAGGGAGCTACCTTCAGCAAGCGGCGGAACACGGCTCGCATCCGGTGGTCCAGCGGTCGCAGGAGGGCATCCAAACCCAGGGCGGCCAGGGCAGCCAGGGAAAAATCCAGGAGGTAGATGAAGCGGGCCGGGGCGCGCACCCTGTCGAAGCCAGGCAGCAAGTAGAGCCAGCCGTGAAGGATGGTGTAGCCGCCGAAGGCCAAAAGGAGCGAGGTGATGGCCAGGCCCAGGAGGAAACGGGACAGCCTGTCCCGCCTGAGAAGGACGGCCAAGCCAGCCAGGATGAGGGGCAAAACGCCGATGTAGCCCACCTCCACCCGATCCCAGGGTCCCCAAAAGCCTGCCGGCCCGCGTCCGAAGAAGCCGGGGATGAACAGCCCCACCAGCCCCACTGGCGGCAGGGAATATTGACTGGCCTCCTGGTAGCTCATCTCGGCCCGCACGGTGTGGCTGGCCATCTCATAGCCGGGGATGAGGGCCAGGGCGGCAGTGCAGAAGGCGATGAGGCAACAGGGCAATAGGTAACGAGTTAACGAGTGAAGGAGGCGTCGTCGTCCTTGACAGAACGTATACAGTGCCAATGCGAAGGCGATGAAAAGAGTTATCTGGATGTGGCCAGCCAGGGTGGCGATGCCTAGAAAGGCCCCTGCTGCGGCGACCATGCCTGGGCGCTCCTCGGTCATGGCGCGGTGGTAGCAGACGAAGATGAGGGGAAGCCAGGCGGCCACGGCGATCATGTTCAGGTTGCCGAAGTGGGTGACGAACAGGTCGGAGAACATGAAGGCGACAGCACCGGCTAAGGCGGCTGAGCGGCTCAGGCGATGGTGAGTTTCGGGTTTCGGGTTTCGGGTTTCGAGGTTGGGGCCGGAGTCCCGAACGGCTCGACTGAGCTCGTCGAAGTCTTGTTCGGGTCTAAGGGAGCGCAGGCAGATGTACATGAAGGCGCCGGCCAGGAAGAAATGGAAGATGGCCAGCAGTTCCATGGTGGGGTAGGTCACATCGGGGAAGAAGAGGAAAAAGAGAAGATTGACGGGGTAGAAGAGGCCCGACTGGTTGTCGGCGGCGAAGGGTGCACCGCCGTAGAGATAGGGATTCCATAGGGGGACGACACCTCGCCTGAGGTTGCGGGCTGCGAAGCGGTAGAGAGGATAGAGGAAAGAGACCAGGTCGCCACCCCCGGAGGGCATCCAGGTATCGTCGGTGAAGAAGAGTTGCCAGAAGAAGCCGATGGTGGCTAAAGCGATGACGCCCAGAGCCAACACATCGCGATGGTAGTCCTGCGCCAGCCGTCCCCGCCGGTGAAGCCAACGAGTTATAGCATAGGCTGCCAGCCACAAGCCAAAGAGCCCTGGCAGCCAACCTCCTGGCAAAAGCAAAATACCTCCTCAGTCGTCCCCTACTCAGTCGCCTCTCCAGCCAGGATTTCGGCCAACTGCTTCCGCTGGCTGCCAGATATGGGCCTCTCTTTGCTCAGGTTTCGCAGGAGAGACTTGAATTGTTTGGCATCCAATACGGGGACAGCGGGGTTCTCTATCTCAAGATCCACCTCGGGATTGGTAAACACGATCACGCCCTCAATGGGTACTGCCCACTTGCTCACCTGCTCACTTGCCCACTTGCTCAGCCTTTCGACCTCGGCTTTTACTTCCTTGGTCGGGTTGCCCAGTCCCTCCTGCCCAAAGAGGCGCAATATCCGCTTCCAACCGAGATCGCGGCGCCACCTCTCGCCCTCGCAGTGAACCTTGCCCCCTTGCTGCTTGAGGTTGATGACGCAGAGGCCAAAGGGGGCCAACAGGACGTGAGGAGCGCGCAGGACGTAGTTATAAAGGTAATAGCGATCGTCGAAGCCCTTCAGGATCTTAACCAGTGTCTGATCAGCCCTCGGCTCCTTAACCCAGCGGGTGGCATTGTAGATGCCGACCCGGGAGAGCACAAAGCCCACGAACAGGCAGCCAAACGATGCGAGCAACCATTGGGGAGAAAGAGACGCCACCAGCCCTAAAACCAATACAGCCAACCCCGCAAAGCTGGCCACACGCCCCAATCTGGCCCTGTTCTTGATCAATTTCTCGTTAGTGATAACTTGCATTTTCTTCTTTTCCTCCCTATCTATCCCGTGTACCTGCCATACACCGTGCACGCATTCTGCCCCCCCAGGCCGAAGGAGTTGCAAATGGCGATGTCCACCTGGGCCTTTCGGGCCACGTTGGGGACGTAGTCCAGGTCGCAGTCGGGGTCAGGGGTCTCCAGATTGATGGTGGGATGGATGATGTTGTCGCGGATGGTGAGGATGCAGGCGATGGACTCCACCGCTCCCGCGGCACCCCACAGGTGACCGATCATGGACTTGGAGGAGCTGATGGGCACGCGGTAGGCATGGTCGCCAAAGACTTTCTTGATGGTCAGGGTCTCCGAAACGTCGCCCAGGGGGGTGCCGGTGCCGTGGGCGTTGATGTAGTCTACTTCGCTGGGTTCCACCCCCGCGTCTTCCAGCGCCCAGCGCACGGCCCTCGCCGCCCCCAGCCCTTCGGGATCGGGCGCGATGAGATGATAAGCATCATTGGAAGCACCAGTGCCCAGCACCTCGGCGTAGATGCGAGCCCCTCGCTCCAGAGCGTGCTCCAGGCTCTCCAGGATCACGATGCCGCTCCCCTCGCCCCCGACGAAGCCATCGCGATCCTTGTCGAAAGGGCGACAGGCCCGCTCCGGCTCATCGTTGCGGGTGGAGTAGGCTCGATTAGCGCAGAAGACGGCCAGGGCCAGTTCACAAACACCACCCTCCGTCCCACCGGCCACCATGACCCTGGCCTTCCCCAGGCGGATGACATCTGCCGCCTCGCCGATGGCCTGTGTGCCAGAGGCGCAGGCAGTAGAGATGGTCAAACTGTAACCCTTGATGCCGTAGGTGTAAGCCACCTGGAAAGCAGCCAGGTTGGGGGGCATCATCACCACAAAGAAAGGCGAAATACGCGCGCCACCACGCTCGAACATGATCCGACAGGTCTTCTCCGTCTCGTCTATGGCGCCAATGGCGTTGCCCAAAAGCACCCCTACCTCCTCGGCGTTCTCCTCATCAATAACGAGGCCCGCATCCTCCAGGGCCATCTTGGTCGCGGCCACGGCGAACTGGCTGAAGCGGGCCATGCGCTTCGCATTTTTGTGATCCATGAAGTCTCCCGGCTTGAACCCCTTCACCTCGCCCAGGATCTGGGTGGGGTAATCACTGGGATCGAAGTGGGTGACGCGGCCTATGCCGCTTCGACCGGCGATCAGCCCTTGCCAGGTCTCCTCAGCGCTCAGTGCTAGAGGGGTGATGGCCCCCAGGCCGGTGACTACAACCCTCTCTTCGATACTGCGTTTTCTTGTCATATCAAACCCTCCTATCTAATTTATGAAGCTCTAACAGCCTGTCGGAGAGGGCGTGCTCCCAGACTTCGGAAGTCTTGATCTGAGAACTCTTAGTGCATCAACTACCTGAAATCGACTGAAATCCCTGCAAGCTTGAGCTACTATGGAGACTTCCGAAGTCTTCTCCGACAAGCTCCTAGCGCCCGTCCCCGGGCGCGGTCTTGACGGCCCGGGGACGGGCCTTGGAGCTTACATCACGATTCCATCTTTGATGGCCGCAAGCATCCCGCCCTCCACCGCCCGTTTGGCTGCCCGCACAGCGTTCTTGACGGCTTTGGCGTTGGAGCGCCCGTGGCCGACGATCACCACCCCGTCCACCCCCAGCAGGGGCGCGCCGCCATACTCAGCGTAGTCGAGACGCTTTTTGACCTGCTCGAAGGCGGGCTTGGAGAGCAAAGCGCCAACCGTGGCGAGGGGGTTCTTCTTGACCTCGTCCTTGATGACGCCCAGGAGCGAGGCCGCCAGCCCTTCGGAGAGCTTGGCGATCACGTTGCCCGTGAAGCCATCGGTGACCACTACGTCAGCCATCCCTGCTGGGATGTCCTTGCCCTCCACGTTGCCGATGAAGTTGAGGCCGCTCTTCTTGAGCAACTGGTAGGCCTCCTGTACCAGGATGCTCCCCTTACCCTCCTCTTCGCCGTTGGAGACGATGCCCACCCGAGGGTTGGCGATCCCCAGCACCCTTTCGGCGTAGGCCACGCCCATGTAGGCGAACTGGAGCAGATATTCGGGCTTGCAGTCAGTGTTAGCCCCCACGTCCAGTATGAAGCAGAACCCGGGTGTGGTGGGGTAAATAGTAGAGAGAGCTGGCCGCTTGATGCCTCGGATACGGCCCAGGCCGAAGAGGGCCGCCGCCAGCGCACCGCCGGAGTTGCCCATGGTGACGAAGGCCTCCGCCTCGCCCCGCTTAACCATGTCCACCCCAATCACCATCGAGGAGTCCTTTTTGGCCTTGACCGACGCCGCAGGGTGCTCGTCCATTTCGACGACCTGGCTGGCGTGGACGATGGGCAAACTGAGGCCGGACGTATCATGCCTGGCTAACTCCTGCCGCACATCCTCCTCGCGGCCAACCAGAATCACCTCGATCCCACACTCCCGCGCCGCCCACACTCCCCCCTCCACGGCCACCGGCGGAGCGTGATCGCCGCCCATAGCATCCAGTACGATTCTCATAGGCCCAATACCTCCCGATAGAGTTTAAAGAACTCCCATTGACTTGTTACCCCTCAACAATATCTAACACCATCCCCCTCCGCGAGTTGCGCCTCCCCCCTCTTGGATCGCCGAAGGTCTCTGACTGGGGCGGGACAGGGATCGGTCGGAGACCTCGCCCAACGTCGGGAGACCTACTCCAAAAGGGCTCCCACCACCACCATCCGGTGATCGGAAGCAGTGGAGTCCAACACCTTTGCATCCACTGGTCTGAGGCCCCGAATCCAAACGTAGTCAATGCGTTCTTTGGGTGCTTCGGAAGGGGAGGTGGGAGAGGCGTCGTCGGCCACGGCGCCGTCAGTGAGCCCCGCGTCTACCAACTGGCGATAGATGGGCGAGTCGGGCGTGGAGTTGAAATCGCCGCCGAAGGCAGCCGGGCCTGCTCTGATGAAATCGAGGGCCTCGCTGAGCTGCACGGCCCTCTCCTCTGGCTCCAGGCCGAGCCAGATGCCGTAGGCGTCAAGAACGTCGCCACCAACTTCGACCTGAGCGCGGACGATGGCGGTCTGCTCCAAACGGCTGGTCAACAGCTTCCCCTCCACCTGGCGCACGGGAAAACGGGAGAGCAAGGCAATGCCCGTCAGATGCTCCACCGTAGGTTGGTAAATCGCTTCCATCCCCAGGCGTCGGCCCAGCCAAAGCGCGTCATCAACCCCGTAGCTGGTCAGGCGACAGGCATCAACCTCCTGGAGGGCTACGATGTCGGCCCCGCTCTCCTCAATCGTCCGGGCCATTTCTTCGAGTTGGAATTGCCAGGAGGTATTGTAACCATAGTGGATGTTGTAGGCGCCAACGCGCACAGCCGGCTCCGCTTTCGGTTGCAGCGCGGGTGGCCTGGCAGAGACCGCGCTCAGGATAACAAGCACTGCGATTCCGACAATCCCCGCCGCTGACCATCCCCGCTGCCGAGCGGGTGGTTCCTCCGTCGGGAATGGCCTGCGCCTGGCGGCTGGCAGGGTCGCCAGAAGGCCAGCTACGAGAACAATGGGCAGCCCAGCTCCACGGAAGAAGTCCAGGGTGTAGGCATAGGTAAAGGCAAAAGCGTAGGCGAAGTTGATCAGCAGGAAGAAGACCAGCCCCAGGGCAAGGTCGAGGCCGATCCGCTCTCTTTGGCCCCGGCGATGGTTGATCACACAAGGCAGCGACAGGAGAACCAACAACTGCGCCAGCAGAAGGGCGATTCCAGCCAGGAAACCCTGCATCAAATAGCCCAACGCCAGACAGAGACAGGTGAGAAGGCTCAGCAGTAGTCCCCAAACCCGCTTCGTCAACGGGCGACGCAGCACGCCCCGGACGCCGGGCAAGAGGGGCAACAAGGTGATGAGTAGAAGAGAAGGCGTTAGAACTGAGTAGCTCACCCCGCTCCAGCGGGCCAGGGCGTTGGGGAAAGCGAGCAGAGATGTCTCCAGAAAGAGGACGGCCCCAATGGCCAACCCTCCGAGAAGACCAAGGCTTCGTTCAGAGGTTCCCTCTTCGCAGGGAGAACGAGAGAAGGCGACTCCTGAGACGACTGCCATGGCCACGGATATGGCTATCTGATACGGCAGCCAGCCGTCGCGGAGGGTGATGTCAAAAGTGTTTCCCAGAGCTCGAAAGAGTTGATCGCCCGCCAGGGCCGCTATGAACACTCCAGGAAAGGCGCCCGCCCTCTCCCTGAGCAGCGCAGCGACGTAGAGGCCAGCCCCGGCCACGATCAACAGGGAGCTGTAGAGCCTGAGGTCAGGATTGTTCAGGGTCAGCGGTATTCGGCCCAGGAAGACGAATAGAGATGTGACCAGGAGGGTGAGCTGGATTCCACGCCTGCGGCGGGGAGCAACGAGCGGGATCAGAAAAGCCAGCAGCGCCAACAACACGCTGACGACCATTGACATGCTCATGGGGCCGGCAAAGACCGCATCGTAGATGATGCCGAAGAGGACAGAGAACAACACCCGCACAGCCTGAACAAAAAAGAGCAACACGGCCGCAGCTTCTACAGTCCGCAATGTACTCCGGTTCTCCATAGTGATGGCCTCCTCTCCTACATGAAACGTGGTGCGTGAA
This sequence comes from uncultured Anaerolineae bacterium, assembly GCA_964625745.1. Taxonomy (GTDB): domain Bacteria; phylum Chloroflexota; class Anaerolineae; order VGOG01; family VGOG01; genus CAZVCJ01. Next base: position 13,202 of record CAZVCJ010000038.1, read on the forward strand.
ACGTGAACCCCAGGGCTAAGTTGGCTTCTCACTCATCACGTTTCACGGCGTTATATATTGTACGCTACTTTGCGTAAGTTGACAAGTGGAGGAATAGTGAGTATAATTTTGGTACAATGCCCCGGTGGCGGAATTAGGCATACGCGGCAGGTTGAGGACCTGTGCCCTTCTGGGCATGCGGGTTCGAGTCCCGCCCGGGGCACCAGCGCTCTATGCGGATGTAAAAAGCTCAGGAGACCTCCTGAGCTTTTGCGTCCCGGACATCACCATCCCCCCATTTCACTACCAGACAGTTTTCAGAGCACGAATACCACGAGCGGACTACTCAAGCGTAAACCCCTTCTCGGTGAAAAGCTCCAAGCAAACATCCACTACCTCAGGATCATAGAGCAAGCCAGGTCAAGCCTTTACCTGAGCGGGATTCGATCGCAGCCTCAATGGCCTCGACAATCTGGAGGTAGCCCGTGCAGCGGCAGAGGTTGCCAGCCATGGCTTCCTCGATCTCGTCAGGGCTGGGCTGGGGGTTCTCGTCCAGGAGAGCTTTGGCCGACATGATCATGCCCGGCGTGCAGTAGCCGCACTGCACAGCCCCCTGCTCGATAAAAGCCTGCTGCAAGGGATGCAGTTCGTCGCCGCGACTCAAGCCCTCAATGGTAACCACCTCCCGGCCGTGGGCCTTCATGGCTGGCAGTAGACAGGAAAGCACCGCCTGGCCGTCCATGATCACCGTGCAGGCCCCACACTCGCCCTCGCTGCAGCCTATCTTGGTGCCCGTGAGACCCAATTTATCGCGCAACACATCCACCAGGAGATCAAAGGGCTCGACCTCCACAGTCACAGCTTCGCCGTTCAACGTCATCGTCAAAGGATACATTGTTGACCTCCCTCTAGAAACCAGGTTTTTCCGAAAAACCTGGTTTCTGAGCCATCTGCACGGCTCGCTCCAGGCCGCGGCGCACCAGCACCTTGATCACCTCCTGGCGGTACTCCTTGGAAGCCCGCAGGAGACTGGAGCGAGGATGCGATTCCTGCGTCGCTATCTCCCCTGCCCTGGCCATCGTCTCCAGGCTAATCGGTGCACCGTGCAAACTCTCCTCGGCCTGGGATGCGCGGAAGGGAACCGGAGCCACCGGCCCCAGGGCAATGCGCGCTGATTCAAAATTCTCCGCGCCCTCGCTCAGGGTAACGACCAGCGCGCAGATGAGGATGGGCAGAGCCAACGCGCGGCGGCGGGCAATGCGCTCCAGGGCCGAACCCTGCCGTTCGCCCAAAGCCTGGAAACGAAAAGCCGTCAGCATCTCCCTGGTGCTGTCCACCCTCGAGACGCCTGGCCCAACGAAAAGGTCAGGCAGTGGTACCCACCTCCACCCTGACTCGTCGGCGATCTCCACCTCGGCCTCCAGGGCCAGCAGGGCGGTAGTGCCGTCGGCGGCGGGCATGGCGTTGACCACGTTGCCCCCCAGCGTGCCCACGTTGCGAATCTGCAGCGAGCCCACGGCTCGGCAGGCCTCGGCCAGCACCGTAGCCCGCTCTCGGACCAGCGGCGACTCGCTGGCCTGACGGTGGGTCACGTTGGCCCCCAGAACAATCATCCCGTCTTCCAGCGTTATCCTGTCCAGCCCCGCGATGCGGGTGATGTCCACCAGGCAATCGGCGGCCTGTCGGCCCTCAGTCAACTCGATCACCAAATCGGTACCGCCAGCCATCAGGCGCGCCCGCCCCTTGCGCTCGGCCAACATAGCCAGCGCTTCTTCTACTGAGGAAGGAAAAAGGTATTCTTGCCACATCGAATTGCTCCTGTCTCATGATTCTCGATGCATAAATTATACACCATCTTCCATGAAAAGAAAAAGCCCGGAGCTTCCTCCGGGCTGCTTTGAGAAGTTGATTCTCAGACTGCGCTCAAGATTCTGCTTTGTACTCCTCCGGCCCCTCACGCACAGCATACGTCGGCGTCAGCGTCACCAGGGGTTGGAAGGCCCTCGCTTCTTCTCTTTCCCTCCGAAACTTGAAGGTGCTTACTGCATCCCTGAACGATTCCAGATAGGCATAGTAATCTTCGGCGACGGCTGCGTAGGTCAACTCATAGAACTGGGCGCCCTTCTTGAAGATGATCTTTCTCTCAATGATGGGTGTTTCTTTGGAATTTACATTGTTGATCGGTAAAGGGATGCTGTAGCCAATCTCGATCTCTATGGCATCAACCCCGACGAGAGTACCCTGCGCGCGAGAGATTTCACGGAAACTCGCCAGTTGGCGGCTTTTCCTCAGATAATCCTCTACCACTTCTGCTACAGTAGCGAACTTACCTTTTCGCTCCCAGGCAGGGAAGACGTGAACGGTCATGGTCAGGCTGAAGGTGTCATCCCGATTTCTGGGCCCCAGGATGAAGGCCACGCTGTGACCATCCCGGTCAAACTCCCTTACCTGCCAGGCAGCAGGGTAGAGAAACTCGAAGTCCAGACGACGGTTGGTACTGGTGAAGGCCGTCCTCTGCTGTCCCACCTTGCGGGGAACTGAGGCTTCGCCTTTTTGCTGCAACTGGCGCCGCTGCACTTCCAGGTCTATGGCGGCCAGATCAGTTCGAGGCTCTGGGATGCCCAATGCACGGCGTCGTCGTTCCCACTCGTCTAGCAGTTCCCACAAATGGCTATCGTCAATCATTCTGGTCTCGCTCATGGTCTATACACCTCCGTGAGACTGCC
>CAZVCJ010000038.1:16006-29941 GCA_964625745.1 uncultured Anaerolineae bacterium
CTATCGTCAATCATTCTGGTCTCGCTCATGGTCTATACACCTCCGTGAGACTGCCGCCCTTCCCTTTGTAGAAAGCCAGTCCATAGCGGCGACACATCTCGATATTGGCAAGATAAACGGCCTCCGAGGGTGACAGGTTAGGATTATCCAAGTGACTGAGCATTTCTTGGTCGAATGCCTCTCGGAGTTCGTTGGCATCTACCGCCTCCGGTGTTAAGTCAGTTCGTACCAGGGCGTATGTGTCATCTCCGCTACGAACCAGGCTGACCCTCTCCTGACTTTCCAGTGCTGAAGCGATGTCCTGGTCACTGAAGGCCATGGCTATCCCTCTCATGTGGGGATGGGTATGGAAAGTCCCGACGAACTCCTCGTCCTCGGCGATGTCCAGGTTGGGCACGACGCTGTTGCTCGTCCCTTCCACCGGGTTGACCAGCTTGAGTTCGCCGTCCTGTCCTCTCACCAGGGTCGCACCGTATTCGTTGACCACGCCTTTGTCTATATCCTGGACGCTCTTTTGCCACAGAGTGTCCATCTGTCGAGCGACCTGCTCCCCTAACTCGAGTTGCTTTGGCAATTCAACTCCAATGCTCATCCAAGCCATCTTCACTCAATTATACTACTTTTCAGCCAGGCGGTCAAAGTGCTCACCTCACCGCCCTCACCTCCGACATATACCTCTTCACCCTCTCCACATCCACCAGGTTCTCGGCGATGCCGTCAACCTTGAGGGCGGTGCCGACGATGGCCCCGTCGGCGTACTGGAGAAACTGGGCGATGTTGTCGGCGGTGGTGCCGCTGCCCATGAGGATGGGGCGGGTGGCCAGCTCCCTGGCTCGCCTCACTTTCTCCAGTTCCGGCGCAGCGCCGGTCATCTTACCGGAGACGATGAGGGCATCAGCCAGGTAGAACTCGGTCCATTCGACGTGGGTGGCCAAGTCAATACCGGGGAAGGCCACGGAGTGCTTCTTGTCCACGTCGGCGAAGAGCTTGATGTGCTCCGCCCCCAGGTTCTTGCGCCAGCGCAGCAATTCGGCAGCGCAGCCACGGTCGAACTCCCCCGTGTCCCAGACCCTCGCCCCGGTTAGAAGGCAAACGCGGATAAAGTCGGCCCCGGCCGCCACGGCAATGGCCAGAGTCACCCGCCCGCCGTTGTGGATCACGTTGACGCCGACTGGCACCTCCACCGCCTCTACGACGGCGCGGGCAGCCACGGCCTGGGCAGTCATCTCCTCAGGCGGCACCTCCATTCCCACGTAATAGGGCAAGTCCCACATGTTCTCCACCATGAGCGCGTCAACCCCCCCGCTGACGAGGGCCTCGGCATCCCGCAGAGCGTGCTCAATGACGGCTTCCATACCGTAGAAATCATAGCCTGGTGAGCCAGGCAAGGGAAGAAGATGCACCATGCCGATGATGGGCTTCTCCACCCCAAACATCTCTTTCAGCGATTTCAACCGCAGGCTATCCAACTTCTCTTTCCATTCCGGGATCATCCTTCACCCCTCCTCTGCAACCGCTCTTGGTAAGCTACGTAGTGAAACGGAGTAGCGCTCCTGAGTTCCTACGAGTTCCTACGAGACCCCTCCTGAGAACTCAGGGGAACTTGGGAAACCCACAGTAGTCACGCCTAGCCCAGGAAATCAACGAGAAACCGCAACTCCTGCTGCCAATCCTGCCACGCTGGCTGGGCCAGGTGCGCCTCCAGAAAGGCTCGGACCTCCCCTCTCTCCGCCAGAGAAGTTCCCGCCCCTTCGACCGAGGCGGTCAATGCGCCCAGAGCATCGGCCAGCAAGGCTGACTCCCGCCAACCCCAGCCCTCCAGCCTTCCCAGGATAAGCCCGGCATCGAAGCTATCCCCGGCACCGGTGGTATCCACCGTGGGTACGGCGAAACCTGGGACGGTGAACATTCCCTCAGCACTGCCTATCGCACAGCCGCGCTTGCCAAGCTTGAGGGCCACCACCCCCACGCCATAGTCCAGCAAGCACTTTATGGCTTCCTCGATATCCCGACGGCCCGTCAAGTACTCCGCCTCGGCTTGATTAGGGAAGAGGATGTCAATCTGGGGCAGGATCGCCCTTACCCTGTCGGTAACTCTCATCACCGCCTCCAGCCCCAGATCTGCCGTCACCGTGAGCCCTGCCTGGCGAGCCACCTCCAGGGCACGCAGGGCGGCGTCCCGCTGGGGAACCTGCAACAGGGAGTAGCCAGAGAGATGAAAGATGCGAGCCTGGGTGATGTAGCTCTCATCCAGCAGATTCGGGTCTGTGCGGACGTTAGCCCCCCGACAGCCGAACATGGTACGGTCACCATCGGGGGTGACGGCGATGAGCATTATCCCCGTCATAGTTTGAGGGTCCCGCTGAATACAGCGCCCGTCCACCCCCGCCTCGGCCAGGCCGGCCAGGGCCAGTAGTGCCAGGACATCCTCCCCCACCCGCCCGATGAGGCCCACGTCCACCCCGAAGCGACCCAGCACGACGGCCGTGTTAGCCGCTGAGCCTCCGCAGTACATGTGCATCTGCTCAGCCATACCCTCTCCACCTTTTTGCGGATAACCGGGGATGTGGGCGATGACGTCTACGTTTATGTCGCCCATGGTAACCACTTGAGGCACTTCACTTCTCCTCTCTTGTCAGCCTTGACAAGCTCGGTGAATCGTGATATTATAGAATACAGTCAAGGTAGAGGAAGTGCATTCGATCTCAGGAAGGATAGCACTTTATGAAGCAATCTATCCTAATTGGGGTAGCAGGGGGAAGTGGCGCTGGCAAGACCACTGTTCTAAGAGCCCTATTGGAGCAAATTGGCGAAGAACGCGTTGCCTATGTTTATCACGACTCATACTATAGGGATCTCGGCTATCTATCCCCCACTGAGCGGGCCGAAGTGAATTTTGATCATCCTGATGCCCTAGAGACTGATTTGCTCATCCAACATTTGAAGCGACTCCAAATGGGTGAAGCGGTAGATGTGCCAATTTACGACTTCACCACCCATACTCGACGGCATGAGACCCGGCGCTTGGAACCGAAGCCAGTTATACTGGTGGAGGGGATCCTAATTCTCGCCGATAGGGCTTTGCGTGAGATGATGGACATCAAAATTTACGTGGATACAGATGCTGACCTCCGTTTCATACGACGTCTAAAACGGGATATTGAGGACCGAGGCCGCACTATACAATCTGTGATAGAGCAGTACGAAGAGACAGTCCGTCCTATGCATAACAGTTTCGTTGAGCCCAGTAAACGCTACGCTGACATTATCATCCCAGAAGGGGGCTTCAACCCTATTCCGATCGACATGCTGGTAGCTAGGATAGAGAAAATTACGGAGAAAACATGGAGGGAATAAGCAAATGATTCAGATTCCGAACGACCGACTGCTGCGGCTATTACAGACATTCCTGACCTTACAACCCACCAAGGAACTACCTCGGCAAGGGTTTATCTATTTCGGCTTCAAGAGAGGAGAAGCTGACTCAATAGCAGCTCACTCCTTCAATGTTGCAGTTATTGCCTACCTCCTGGCGAGAGAACTCAAGAATTCGAATCCTGCACTTAAGCTGAATCTTGAAAGAATTATGGCTTTGGCTCTAGTACATGACATGGGTGAGGCTATCATGGGCGATATTGGCTATGCTGTCAAACTAATCGCCAAGCAGCAGTTCCAAGATATCGAAGAGGCGGCTTTTGCTAGACTCACTGAGGATCTCTCTGCTCAGGAAGAGCTGTTAGCTCTATTACAAGAATACAATGCCTATCAATCCTCTGAAGCCAAAATCGTTCTCTTCGCCGATGGTCTGGATGCATTGATGCAGGTGCTTTCCGTACCCTTCACGTGGATGCCAGCCCACGAGGAATATAATAGACGAACCTACACCAAGCTAAAGGGAGATGCGCAACTAGGGAACGATTTGGCGGAACTCTTCCGCCGTGCCTCAACTACCCTAAAACAAAGGGAGTTAGGGCCCAAGTGGCCCCAAGGCCACTTGGCTGATGATTCATCGTGACAGCCAATTCTCCTTCAGGAACATTACTTCCTCAGGAATATCTCTCCAATGAGCGACCTTCCGAACATGAACTCTTTTGGGTTGTAAATCTCGATTAAACGGCCTCTCCAGAACGATCACATTCTTGGTAATCATTTCTGCAAACCCTATGTCATCCTCTAAGACAAAGTGAACATCTGAGGACTCGACAACTCGTCTCTTCCAACGATGTCTCTCGTCAAAAGAGATGCCATCAGGACGACAAACAACCGGCGCCTTGGGGAAGCCATGAGCTTCAAGCCATTGAACCGTCTCATAATAGATCTTCTGTGGCCTTGTTGTTAGATAGAATCCAAGCACAGCAATCTCCACAACAGCCGTGAATCCTTCAAGGGCTCCTTCAATCACAGGCAGATTAAGATTGAAGTCACGGCTACTGCGTAGTTGTTCAAGAAACCTCTCCGCCTCTACTCTCTCCCAATAAGGACAATCTTGTACATAGCCGTAGCGCGCTACCTCCCCGGGGGTAACTGATGTTCCGAACCGTTCGTTCAGTCTTGGAATGAAGCTTCCCCATGCATCGGCAAGCAAATCATCAATATCGGAAATGAAACTGAATTTACCAAGGTCCTTCTCGCGGAGTCTGGGCATTCGTTAGTAGCCTCCTTGTCCAAGTTGCCCACCCTGATCTGAGAGAGGTAGTCAATCAAAATGAGCATGGCTAAAATCTGTGGGAGATGAGCCGGGGGCTCCAAGAAGGTGTTACACCTTCCACAGATTTTAGCCAGACTAAATTGAAATAGGGCAGTCCAAAAGGAGTGGGGCCGCCGTTTCCGAAGGTTCAAAACCTTCTTTCGCACATTGCTTTATTCTTTAGCGTGAAGCTTCGCTTTCTTGTTCTCTAGTTCCAACTTGAGAGCCAACAGTCGTTGAGTTGCATCCAACACCACCATCTTCAGCTCGTCCTCTTCTCGCTTCAATCGCTCTAGCTGCCAAGTCTCATGCCCACCAGCTGCTTCCAGCTCAGCGATTTCACTGTCCATTTCCGTCTTGCGTTTGCGAAGCTCTGCCACTAGAGCTACTATCTCTTGGGCCAGTTGGCCGGCAAATCCTGCCGCCACAGATTCATCTTTTGTCTCCATTATTTCCATCCCCTTCGAGCGACTTGGTGAGCCTGGCTTCGGTTGATCATGGTTGCCTTTCTGCAGAGTCGCCATTTGCGTATTTGCATTTCTCTTGACCTAGTGGCATACTTCCTCCGGAAGAGTCTGGAAGTCTGAAATACGAGAAGGCCAGTGGCCGCAAACCCAGGTTGACCAAAACCCAAAAAGCCAAGCTGAAGGAGGTGGTGGAAGCAGGTGCGCAGGCCGCCGGGTTCGAGACGGCGTGCTGGACATCTTTACTGACCGGGTATTAGCTACGCGGCAGTTCCTCCATGAATTCCTCAAGGTCCTTCCTGAATTCGCTCTTCGTTACATTTCGCTTTTGCATTTGTGAGAATACAGTTAATCGTTCGTCAGCTCGACCGAGAGCCTCTAAGACTTGGACGTAGATTCCTGGACCCTCGTCCTTCAGACTGGGTACCCGGATGCAGCAAATGAGTTCAGTCATTTTCGCCATAGCCTTAGTTCTTGGTTCTTCCCTATTGATGTATTCTTCAATAGCTTTTGGCCTTATTTTGTCTTTGAAAATACGTTCCGCTTCCCTTTCTTCTCCTAACCCATATTGCGCTTGACCAAGCCCGAACAAGGCCCACTTGTTTTCATCGGCAGCTTTCGCAAAAGCTTCTTTTGCACATTCATACATTTTTCGTGCTTCCTCCGGCTGGCCCTCCTTCCTTAGGTCATTACCGGCCTGAAGGTAAACATTACCGAGTTGGGTCAGAATACCCCTTCTTCGCTCTTGAAACTCTTCACTGGCCCCCTCTTGCTCTATTGAGCGTAGTAAATCAACAAGAGCCTGGATGAGTTGTGCTGCGGGCTCTTTCTTACTAAAGAACCGTGTCTCAATCATAATCCGTTGTAATTCGTACCGTCGAGCACCATCAGCTACTTCTCGAGCCTTTCCAAAGTACAAATGCGCATCGTCGAATTTACCAAGATTATTGTACTCATATCCAATCCAGTACCATGCTAAGCTTTTGAGTTTGTTGTCTGCGTCTCTGCAGAGAGTTGTGGATTCCCAGCAATCAATAGCATCATAGAACTGCTGCCCAAGATGAAAGTCCATTCCCCTGATGAAAAGACAAGCTGGTGTAAGTTCGAATTCAGGCAAGTCATCCAGAAAAGAGCTATTAATCTCAAAGCCGTTGATTTTCTCAGCTAGACTGTGGAGTCGGGACCGACGATCCGAGTTTGCAACCAAAGCTCTATCTTCTTGGGAAGGAACACTTTCGAGTAGCTTTCGGGAATCGCTATCTAATCCACGGAGAATCGATTTTGCCCTGTTTTCCACCAACTTCGCGGCTCTCTCACTTGCTTGATACGCCAGAGTAAGGGTCTGATTAACCAAATCGAGAGTTTCTTTGGAGCTCTCTAAGAACGTCTCTTGGACGAGCTGAATTCTCTGCTGGGCAGCCTCCTCGCCCCTCACAGCAAGCTCATGCGCTTGTATTGTTCTCTGTTCAGCACGACCTGCTCTACCTTCATCACGAAACCAACTAAAAACTCCGACACCCAAGATAAGGGCCAAAAACGCTAAAAGCCAGGTTTGGGTTTCACGGAGGTTAGCGACCCTGTCATTAAGTAAAGCGACCTGTATTTCCAGAGGCTGCGTACCTTGCACAGGAGTAGGTTGAGCCTGCGGGGTCGGCACTGCAGTCGGCTGAGACTGCGCGGTCGGCACTGCAGTCGCCTGAGACTGCGTACTTGGGACAGGAGTAGCTTGAGTCGCCGTATAAACGTTAGGTTGGGTTGGAGACAACTTTTCCGTCGGCGCCGTTTCTTCGGCGTGTAATTGCCCTGCTGTGATACTTACAAGAACAAAAGCGAAAAGAAGAATTTTCTTGGTCACTGAGTTTCTCCGTCTGATGTTTTGTGATGTTTTCTTGGTTAATTCCCGTCCAAGGTTATATTGTACCTGCGCCAATAACTGCGGCAGAGGGATTCCGGACACCCAAAGCCTTTTCTCGTTCTTCCCTTCCTCTGAGTTCGGGTAGTGTCCCTCAACTGACTTGATAGGCAAACTATTGGCAACGAAGCACTATATGCAGTGTTTAGCATTTAGCTATCCACAATATCTAGCGGTGATTCGATCCGACCAATCTCATCAAGTCAACCGAGGGACAACACCTGAGTTCGTACACGAGGATGTATTCGATCTGGCCGTCCTCTTTCGCACGCCCTCAGGCAAGGTGAAATCACCCGCATCGTACTGATTGGAGCACAAGCTGGTATGGTACACCATCAGGGCCCCGCAGTCAACTTTCTGATTGTTAATTTGCAGACGCCTTTATAGGTGTGTCTTCCATTCGTGTGCAGAAGTTATGGTTAAGGATTTTGCTGAACTTGATTTGATATTTGGCACTCTACTAGTGCGGAGCATCTTAAGCGCTCAGCCTTTCCACAAATATCATCTGCGGTTTGCCATCTCCCATTTCTCTCAGCCGTGCATTCCTCTCTTCACTTTCCAATCCTTCGCGCTGCCAATAGCCAATTAGGTACTCCCGCAGCACATGTCCTTTATCAACTTGTCCGTTTACTTGCAGTCGTTGTATTCGTTGGGCAATCTCCTCCACTATCTCATCAAGAAGATAACGGTTGAACTTCAAGGCATTTCGGCATGCCTCGGCATAAAGGGCCAGACCCTCGGAATCCTTTCCCTCATCGAACTTAATGTGTGCCAATATCAACTGGAGTTGAGCAAGATGGTCGAAATAGCGATGTGCCTTAGCCAGCTTGATCGCTTCCTCGGCCCGCGGTAAGACATCACTGTGAGCGCCTTTGGCGTAGTGAACGCGACAAAGACCTAGTAAAGCCTCTACTTGCTTATATCTGTTCTTACGCTCCCTCACTATTTGCAAACCCCGGGTATAGCGGTCTAGCGCGTTAGTATAGTCTTGCCTATCCAGGTATAAGTTACCAAGGTTGATGTGCGTCCATCCTACCCCGCCGATGTCACCGAGTCTCTGTTTGATCTCAATAGACTTATAGAAGTATTCTATAGCTCTGTCCCATTGTTTTCTTCTATGGCAAACAATGCCCAGATTCTCCAAAGCGATGCTCATATCGAGATCATTACCCGCCTTTTTGCATATTTCTAGACATTCTGTGTAGCACTCCCACGCCTTTTCATCCAGGCCTTGCGCCAGATAGACATCCCCCCAATGGCGTAGAGACTCTCCTATTTTGTGCTCCAAGTTCTGGCTTCGAAGAATTTCCAGAGCTCGCTCGTAATCTTTAGAAACCTCTTCCCATCTACCTAAATACGTACTCACTCGATCTACACGGAGTCGAGATTCCATGGTACCTGCTTCATGGTTGATCTTCTTGAAGACCTCTAGACTTTGCCTGTAGTAGTCAGCCGCCTCAAACCATATGCCCTGTAGTCGATAAATATTGGCTATATTGAAAAGCGTCCAACCCACGTTTCGGTCATCCCCCTGTGCACGGAAAGTTTCCAAGATGCTTTCAAAAACCTTCATCGCCTCATCAGCTTTGCCCTGTTGGGTGTAGATCTTCCCAATGTAGTTTGCAGCTTGTCCATCAATGTATGGGCTTGCACCAGAACACTGTTCAAAAGCTTTTCTTGCGTCGTCTAACCTCCACCGGCGGTAATATACTTCCCCCAGATAGAAGGCAACGCGTGGTCTTAGTGACAGGGCGATATCTAAGCGTTCAAATAGCTTTTCATAGATTTCTTCGGCCTCACGCCACCGCCCACGACGATGAGCCAGCTTCCCTTCAAAGAACTGAATCCATTGCTTACCTCTATCACTTAGAGGACATGTCCTTGCCTCATCCAACAGCATCTCATACAAGCCAAACTGATACAGTTTTTCAGCTTGCTCCAATAGACCCATGAGTAGATCGATTCCTTTATCCTCATTTACGTTCAGTAGATGATATAACTCTTCCAAAACCATCTTTTGCCATTCTTCGCCACTCGCTTCTACCACTTTCTCCTCATAGAATTCAACTGCCCTCTCATGGAGTCTCCTGTGGCTGCTAGGTGCCCGTGTCCTAAATTCCTCAGTCAAGTAATATCTAACGGTATTATCTAGCGATAGACCACCACGGCCATAGGTAACAAAAGAAAATGCCCCCAAACGCTCATACAGCTCAGAAACGTCCTTTGTCTCTAGGAGGTACTCCATTATATCTTCATCTAACCATCTAACCACCGCACAAACTTGCAGAGCATTGCGTAACTCCTTGTCAGAAACCTGCCTCATAATGCGGTCTACCACGGCCTTCATGACTGTGAACCTTTGATCGGCTTTGGAGAAATCAACGGCGGTCAGTAGCCTGCCATCTGTGAGTTCAGTGCATAGGGCGAGCGCTAGCGGAAGTCCCTGACTGAACTCTATGAGAGCATCTGCCAGTGCTGGCTCCGTTATACCTTTCAGTTGCAAGTAGTCCGTAGCTTCTTTCTTTGAGAGGGCTTCCAGCGGCAGGTACCTTATAATGGGCTTCCAGTCATCCCACTCTTCTCCAAGGCTCTGCCTTCCTGCAATGACCAAAACGGCATGCTGTTCGAGATTCGCAAGGAGTTCATTCCTAACCCATTCATCCAACAGACCCGATTCTTCATATGCATCAAACATCAGAACGCAACGTCTGTGTGCTGCGTAGGCGTTGATGTCTTCCATAAGTTGCTTAGTCACATCACTCTCTGGATTCAAGTAGAACTCAGCTTCTTGGCGATTTAATCTGCGGTAGATGGCCTCGATGACCTTTTCCGCACTGACCTCACCAACGGCTTGTAGTGCCGCCTCTGCAAAGCTGGTGGCCATTATTCCGCCGCCTGGAACTGCCATACCACCCAGGACTCCTCCAGCGAGTATAGCACCTTTTGCAAGTATCTTAAAGATGGCGGGCGGAATATCCTTTTGCTGTTGCAGTTGCTTATGAATATTCAAATACCGTGTGACTTCAGCGTCAAACTCAGGGAAAGGAATCGGTGGTTCCCCTCCAAAAAATTGGTCGCGAATCGAGCGCACCACTGCAACGATACTCCTTTGTGCATTACCATCAATAAGAGTCACTGGAATCGCATGGCCCTGACAGAGTTGCCTGAATTGACTAAGCAACGAGGTCTTTCCTACACCACCCACACCGGATATAAACAGGATGTTAAATGGTGGTTCACCGTCAGCGAGCACTGAGCGAAAGATCTCGATTTCCTTCTCGCGGCCTATGAAGCGACGTTTGGCTGCAAGAATGTCCTTTAACCTTGGCATTTTCCCACTCCCTTTCAAGACCATGCAGTGGATCAATCGCGATTCCACCAACATGATCAAGCCGTGACACAGTTGCTTGACTCCGGCATCAATCTATCCACCAGATCAAGAGTTGATGGTCACCTTCTGTGCTTGCAATCTTTCTTCTCTTCCCCTAAGGTCGTATACTAGTATATATTCGACCTCTCCATCCGCTCTGCAACGCCCTTGTGCTTCTACAATGTGAAGGTTTAGCGCTTCGTCATAGCCCCACATAAGATAAGGCAGATCAAATGGGGAAACCCACCACCTTTCGAAAACGGTTTCGGCCACAGCCTCTGTGATCTTGAGTGCTTTTGCGTCTGGCTTCCCCCCCACTAAGTATTTTCCACCAAACGAAAAGGTCCAAGGTTTACCTAGGTTGGAAAACACTTCAGGATTTAAGCTTCTCACAATATGTATGAGATCTTTCGCCGCAGTTCCCTTCTCTATTGACCTCAATTGCGCAGTGTACAGATTCATCTCAACTATGACTTGATCAAGGTGACAAGCCACCCTGAAGACAAAATGTCTGTCTTCAAACTCCGGCAACCCAAGCTCTTGAGGATTATAGAGAACAATTATCTCTCGCAAGCCGGGATCTTCCAACCACATTGGATAGTCGTGAGTTAGAAATTGCTGTACCATTTCCGGGCTCTTTATGCCCATCCTCCACTCGGCTGTCCCCAGTGGCTGGATTGCATAGCAAGTTCTCAGTCCCACCCAATAACCCCGCTCAATGACATCCAGCATAGTTTTTCTCAGCCGCTCACGATTTTGAGCGCTGACAGGAACCTCAAGAATCCGTTCACTATGCGGGATGAGCTTTAACACTTCGGCTAGCTTGGCCTTATCAGTTACCCACGGTGAATTCTGCCAAAGATCTTCAGCTCGCGCAGCAAATTCATGAGCCATTTCGGCATCATCCCGATAATCAGCATTTGCCCATGCACTAGGCTCGTGTAGCCTCTGAGCCCACGAGAGAAGCTTAACTAATTCTGGCTGGCCCTCATGCTCAGGTTCCTGGGTAAGGAGTTGGCCCAAGAAGACCTCGCCGGTTCCACCATCAATGGAAATAAAATCACCCTCCCGTACCACTTTGTCGTTTACAGAGAAGCTCTTGGTCCCCAGCTCAATCTTAAGAGCATCGCAGCCAACCACACAAGGCTTATTTAAGTTCCGCGCCACCAGCACCATATGGCTTGTCACACCCCCCCGACTAGTTAGGATCCCCTTGGCCTTGAGCATGCCATGCACATCGTCGGGGTTGGTCTCGGGGCACACCAAGATGACCGGCTTGCCACCTAGCCCCCAACGCTCGGCAGTGTCTGCGTCAAAGACAGCCCGCCCCAACGCAGCCCCCGACGAGGCGCCTAATCCCTTAGCTAAGAATCGCCCACTGGCCACAGCCTCTTCTTTAGCCTCGGGGTCGAATCGGGGATAACGCAGTCGGTCGATCTCACTCGGCCTCACACGTTGCACCGCCTCCTTACTAGTGATCAAGCCCTCTTCAACCATATCTACGGCTATTTTCATCGCCGCCTGGGGGGCGAGCTTCGCGGCGCGTGTCTGGAGTATCCAAAGTTTGCCTTGCTCAATACTAAATTCTACATCTTGGGCTTCGCGGTAATGGCGTTCTAGACGTTCGCAGGTTTCTATTAATTCGTCGTAAGCCGCAGGGAGCTCATTCTTTAGCTCCTGGAGTGGTTTAGGGATACGAATACTACTGGCCACCACGTCCTCACCTTGAGCATTGAGGAGGTACTCGCCATAAATCACTTTATCCCCATTTCTCGGGTCCCTGGTAAAGGCCACTCCTGTCCCAGAGTCTAAGCCCATGTTACCGAAGACCATGGTCTGGACAGTAGCCGCTGTGCCCAAGTCGTGAGGGGTATTGTGGAAGTCACGATAGTCGATGGCCCGTTTGCTGTTCCACGACTCAAAGATAGCTCGGATAGCCATTTGTAATTGCTGGTACGGATCCCCGGGGAAGTTTATCCCAGCTTCTCGACTAACGATGGCCTTGAACTTTTCAGTGATTTCCTTTAAGTCCTCAGCCGTGAGCTCTGTATCAAGCTTGGCCCCTTTCTTTTCCCTATAGTAGTCCAAGACTTTCTCGAAATTTGCAGGTGCAATATGAAAGACAATTTTGCCAAACATCTGAATGAGGCGGCGATAGGCATCGTAGGCAAAACGCGGATTCCCAGTGAGTTGAATGAGGCCCTGTAAAGTCTCCTCATTGAGCCCCAGGTTTAACACGGTGTCCAACATCCCTGGCATGGAGAGCTTAGCACCTGACCGAGCTGAGACTAATAATGGATTTTGCGAGTCACCAAATTTCTTGCTGGTACGCTCCTCCAACTCTTTGAGAGCAGTCAAAGTTTGTTCCCACAACCCTTCCGGGAACTCCTTGCCAGCCGCGTAGTAAGCCTTCCAGGCCTCAGTGGTAATGGTAAAACCTGGCGGGATAGGCAAACCTATCTGAGTCATCTCGGATAGACCCGCACCTTTTCCGCCTAAAAGATCGCGATTCGCACCGCCCTCTTCAAAAAGATAAACCCATTTCTTTGCCATCTGTACAAGAACCTCCAATTGTCAGTTGACCTTGTATAACTGCGAACTGATTTTACCAGATTTACGAAAAATCGTCAACTGGCAAGAGCAGCGAGAAGTGCTACAAATCTCCCTATTCTCACGCCGTCCCGAGCTATCTATTGACTGCGTTGCCCAGTCCCGGTATCATGCAGCCAACCTCGTTGAGGTGGTCGTCAACAGCAGCGATGTAGATGGGAACATCGGGATGGGCTCTAGCAAGGCGCTCGATTCCCTCAGGGGCAGCGATGATGCCCACGAACTTGATACATTGAACGCCGCACCCCTTTAACAAGCTGGCGACAGCCACTGCCGAGTCGCCCGTAGCCAACATGAGATCGAGGATGAAGGCCATCCCTGCCGTCGCTCGCTCAGGCACGCTGGTGTAGTACTCGATGAGCTCTAGCGTCTCTTCGTCCCGATAGAACCCAATGTGCCAGACCTGAGCCTTAGGGATCAACTCTAAAGCGGGTTCCACCATGCTCAAGCCCGCCCTCAGGATGGGAGCGAAAGCAATGCCTTCGCCTGGCACCTGTCCTACAGTGGTTCCCATCGGCGAGATGACGGGTCTCTCCCATGGAGCGAAGTTCGCGGTCGCCTCGTAGAGAAGAAGCCAAGTCAGCTCCTTGAGCAATTCCCTGAACTTGCCGGGCTCCGTTTCGACGTCGCGCAACCAAGTCAGCTTGTGCTGGATGAGGGGATGATTAGATTGGAAGACTTTAGCCACTGGACCTCCTCAGGGTCAATAAACGGCCTCAGTCGTAGGCACGTATTTGCTTTATTCCGCTGACTATTATACCAGCGTTCACCTGCGCTGTCAATGCTTCCATCACAATTTGACATTTACCCTGTTTGTTGGTAAAATACTCTCGCGATCAAGTAAGGCGCATTCGTCTAGGGGTCAAGGACACTGCCCTCTCAAGGCAGAAAC
>CAZVCJ010000039.1:0-23537 GCA_964625745.1 uncultured Anaerolineae bacterium
ATGCAAGGGGGGCGGTAGTACGTGTATCAAACCCAAGTGCAAAACGCTATAATTGGATATTGGATATTGGATAGTTAGGCCTTCCAGTCTCTAATCTCCAATCTCCAACCTCCAGAATTAAGGGAGTACGTAATGGCTAAAGGAACTATCGGCAGGATCGTGCAGGTCATGGGGCCTGTGGTGGACATAGAGTTCCCACCCGGGGAGCTCCCGGAGATCTACCATGCAGTGGAGATACCCCGCAGGGAGGAGAGGAGCCTCATCGTAGAGGTTCAGCACCATACGGGCAACGATTGGGTGCGCTGTGTAGCCATGGATTCCACCGATGGCCTGCGACGGGGTATGAGGGCCTTTGACACCGGCGGCCCCATCACTGTGCCTGTGGGGCCGACTACGCTGGGACGCCTCTTCAATGTCATGGGCGAGCCAATTGATAACCTGGGCCCAGTGGAGACCGATGTGCGCTATCCCATCCATCGCCAGGCCCCATCCTTCGAGGATCAGGAGACCACACCGGAGTTCTTTGAGACCGGCCTCAAGGTCATTGATCTGGTCGCTCCGTTCACCAAAGGGGGCAAGACCGGGGTATTTGGCGGGGCCGGTGTGGGCAAAACGGTTGTCATCTACGAGCTGATCCGCACCATGGCCATTGAGCGCGGTGGCTTCTCGGTGTTCGCTGGCGTGGGTGAGCGATCCCGCGAGGGCAACGACATGTGGAACACTTCCAAGGAGGCGGGAGTCATCGGTAATACGGTGATGGTCTTCGGCCAGATGAATGAGCCACCTGGCGCCAGGCTGCGGGTTGGTCTGGCAGGGGTAACCATGGCGGAGTATTTCCGCGATCAAGGTCAGGACGTGCTCCTTTTCATTGACAATATCTATCGCTTTGCTATGGCCGGCATGGAGGTCTCGGCCCTGTTGGGCCGGATGCCCAGCGCAGTGGGATACCAGCCCACCTTGAGCTCGGAGATGGGCGAGTTACAGGAGCGCATCACCTCCACCAGACGGGGCTCTATCACATCCATGCAGGCCATCTACGTGCCGGCCGACGACTACTCCGATCCAGGCCCTGTGGCCGTGTTTGCTCACCTGGATGCCACCATCACCCTGGAGCGTTCCATAGCCGAGATGGGCCTCTATCCCGCCGTTGACCCGCTGACCTCCACTTCCCGCATCCTTGACCCTCGCTTTGTCGGTGAGGAGCACTACGACATGACCCGCGAGGTGCAGCGCGTTCTGCAGAGATACAAGGACCTCTCGGACGTGATCGCCATTCTGGGAGTGGAGGAGCTCAGCGACGAGGACAAGTTGGTAGTACACCGAGCCCGCAGGATCCAGAGGTTCCTCTCACAGCCCATGTTCGTGGCCGAGACGTACACCGGACGGCGCGGCGCGTACGTGCCCATCAAGGAGACCGTGCGCGGCTTCCAGGAGATACTGGGTGGCCAGCACGACGACTTGCCTGAGCAAGCCTTCTACATGGTGGGGACGATTGACGATGCTATGAGGAAGGCCGAGACGCTGTGACGCCGGTTCAGAAACCAGGTTTTTCTGTTGGCAAGATGCCTTTTCGCGTCCCAGGAGACCACAAGCGCAGCAGTCTGTTTGCTCAGACGGGGAAAAAACCTGGTTTCTCCAAAGGAAGGGAACACTATGCCGATCAAACTAGAGATTGTTACTGCTGAACGTCTTGTCTACTCCGATGACGTAGACTTCGTGAGCGCTCCAGGGGTCATGGGCACCCTGGGTATCCTTCCTAAACATGCCTCGCTATTGACAGCTCTTGAGGCGGGGGAGTTGCGCTTCAAAAAGGGGGACGAAGAGGAGAGCTTCGCCGTCAGCGGCGGCTTCGTGGAGGTGCAGCCCGACCAGGTGATCGTCTTGGCCGACACTGCGGAACGTGCCGAGGAGATTGACCTGGAACGGGCCGAGGCGGCGCGCCAACGGGCCGAGAAGCTCCTGAAGGAGAGACCTCCTGAAGTTGATATGACCGTCATTGAGGGATCCCTCCATCGCTCCCGGATTCGCCTGAAGGTTGGCAGGCGACGGCGAAAGAAACCGTTCCCTACAACAAGAGATGAGTAATGTGTAGCGAGTAGCGAGGGAATGGGGCAATGGAGTAATGAGGCAACAAGTTAGCGAGGGAGGAGTACTATCTGCTGCCTTATCAACTCGTTGACTCATTCCTCACTAACTCGTTACTCTCATAAGGGAGAGCGCGATTAATGTTTGAAAAACAAATAGGTATTGATCTGGGCACGGTTAACGTATTGGTCTACGTTAAAGGGAAGGGCATTGTCCTGAGCGAGCCTTCAATGGTCGCCATTGCGGTAGACGACAACAAGATCGTGGCTGTGGGCGAAGAGGCTCGCGCCATGATGGGGCGTACTCCTGAGAACATTGAGGTGATGCGGCCCATGCGCGACGGCGTCATCGCCAACTACGTCGTAACTGAGGCCATGCTGCGCTATTTTATTGGCAAGGTCTGCGGGCGTTTTCGCCTCTTCCGGCCAGTGGTGATGATAACAGTGCCTGTTGGTGTTACCAGTGTAGAGAAGCGAGCCGTGCACGAGGCGGCCGTTCAGGCCGGCGGTAAGGAGGTCCATCTTATCCCTGAGCCCCTGGCGGCGGCTATCGGGGCCGGGTTGCCAATTGGTACCCCAACAGGTAACATGGTGGTCAATATCGGCGGTGGAACAGCCGAATCCGCCGTTATCTCCATGAACGGCATTGTGGTCTCCAGTTCGGTTCGCGTTGCCGGGGATGAGATGAACGAGGCCATCATGAGCTATATCAGAAAAAAGTATAACCTGGTAATAGGGGAGCCGACGTCGGAGGAGATAAAGTTCCAGATCGGCAGCGCGATGCCGCTGGAAGAGGAACTGACCATGGATGTGCAAGGAAGGGATCAGGTGGCTGGCCTGCCCAAGACCATCCAGATCAATTCAGGTGAGGTAACAGAGGCTATCGCCGAGGCTCTGACTGTCATCGTGGGGGTGGTCAGAGCCGTGCTGGAGAAGACGCCTCCTGAGTTGGCCTCGGACATCATAGACCGGGGGATGGTGCTAGTCGGTGGGGGAGCGCTTTTGCGCAACATGGACCGGCTGCTGACCAAGGAGACTGGGGTGCCCTGTTCCGTGGCTGAGGATGCCATGGCTTGTGTTGCTAAGGGCGCTGGCAGAGCTCTGGAGAACTATCATGTTTTGAAGAGGAGCATGCCGTCTCTTTAGCTGTGGAGAAACCAGGCTTCGTCCTGAGGTTCGGCCCGAAGGGTTTTTCCTTGTCTGGACGGACACCTCATCACCTTAAGGACTCTACGTGGTGCAAAAGAGCCAAGCCTTCAGCCAAAAACCTGGTTTCTGAGCTCACCTATTCCCATTCGTCAACTTACGAGCCGCTATGGAGGCCGGAGCCTTCATAGCGGCTATTGCTAGGCGGCAGTTATCCGACGTGTTCCTCTACTAAAGTCGCTACCAAGGGGCGTCCCGCCCTATCCAGGAAGGGCAGTTTGATCGCGAAATCGGGGTGAGGCCGCCATACGCATCAAGTTAACGCAGGGAGTCATCGAAAGCGCCGGTCGAGTGGCGCCCGCAGGGAGCGTATCGAGACCAGGCGGCTCTGCAAGACCCGCTCCCTACTACTGAGGGTTTTTGCTGTGTTCTTCGATGAAGCCAAGATTAACGTTAAAGCTGGCGACGGCGGGGATGGCTGTGTGAGCTTCCGCCGCGAGAAATATGTGCCCTTGGGCGGGCCCAATGGCGGGGATGGCGGCAAGGGCGGCAATGTTTACCTGGCGGCCAACCCGCACTTGAACACCCTCATTGGCTTCAAACGCCGCGTTCACTTCAAGGCCAAGCGGGGTGGCCACGGCAAAGGCAAAGGGCAGAAGGGGCGGCAGGGCGATGACGTTCTTGTCGAAGTGCCGCCCGGCACGGTGGTCCGCGATGCCGGGACCGGGGAGTTCGTGGCCGACCTGATGGAGGAGGGGCAAAGGGCGCTGGTGGCGCAGGGAGGACAGGGCGGGCGGGGCAACGCCGCCTTTGCTACCTCCACCAATCAGGCTCCTCGCATCGCCGAGCGGGGCGCGCCCGGCCAGGAGCGCTGGCTCTACCTGGAGCTCAAGCTCATCGCCGACGTGGGCATCGTGGGTGTGCCTAACGCTGGCAAATCAACCCTGCTGTCGGCGGTCAGTGCGGCCAGGCCCAAGATCGCTGCTTATCCCTTCACCACCCTGGAGCCCAACCTGGGAGTGGTGGCCCTGGGCGACTACACCAGTTTTGTCATGGCCGACATCCCTGGCCTGATCGAGGGAGCCCACGCCGGCGCTGGCTTGGGCCACGAATTCCTGCGCCACATAGAGCGCACGCGGATGATCATCCACCTCCTGGATGGGGCTTCGGCCGATCCCCTGGGCGATTACGAGAGCATCAACGAGGAGCTGGCCCTTTTCGACTCCGAGCTGGCCCGTAAGCCCCAGTTGGTGGTGCTGAACAAGATGGACCTGCCCCAGGCTCAGGAGCTCTGGTCCTCAGTTGGGCAGGCAATGAAGGCACAGGGACAGGGGGCCATGAGCATCTCCGCTGTCACTGGCGAGGGGATCAAGGAAATGCTGCGCACTGTAGCCGAGATGCTGGCGAGCTTGCCGCCCCCCCTTCATCCCCCCCAAAGTTGGGGGGGAAAGAGGGGGGGCGAGGAGCCCGCAACGACTGAGATCAAGGTCTTCCGTCCCGTTGAGGATGACAAGGCCCTGACCATCACCTGGGAGGACGATGCCTGGCAGGTGCGGGGCGCGGAAGTAGAGCGGATCGCAGCGATGACAAATTGGGACCTGGACGAGGCAGTGCAGCGTTTTCAGCGCATCGCAGATGCCATAGGGCTAAAGGCGGCTCTCAGAAAGGCCGGAGTGCAGACTGGCGACACAGTGCGTATCGGCGAAGCTGAACTCGAATGGCAATAGCCAATAGCCAATCTCCAACATCCAGCGAGGGGTCGAGTATGCGGGTGGGGGTGCTGGGCGGCACTTTTGATCCGATTCACAACGGCCATCTGGTAGCGGCCGAGGAGGTCAGGGCACAGTTGAGGCTGGACCGGGTTGTCTTCGTGCCCGCTGGACTGCCGCCCCACAAGCTCACCGATGACGTCTCGTCGGTAGACCATCGGCTGGCCATGGTGAAGTTAGCCGTGGCCGGCAACCCTTACTTCACCGTTTCTCACGTGGACATTGACCGCTTTGGCCCCTGCTACACCGTTGACACCATCGAGCTTTTGCGGGACGAGTGGGGTTTTGAAGTAGAGTTGTATTTCATCATGGGGTCGGATTCCCTGGCTGACATTCTCACCTGGCACAAGCCGGAGCGTTTGATAAGGCTGTGTCGCCTGGCAGTCATGGAGCGGCCTGGCTATCGGGTAGATATGGAAGAATTGGAGCGTTTGCTGCCCGGCATCACCTCACGGATCCATCTCATCAATTCACCTCAGTTAGACATCTCGTCCACCGACATCCAAAGGCGAGTGCGCGAGGGCCTGCCCATCAAGTACCAGGTACCCGAAGCGGTGGAGGACTACATCTACGAGCACGAGCTTTACGACGTGAAGCGTGAAGCGTAAAACGTGATGCCCATCTCTTTGATGTGATGTAAACATGGAACTAAGTCTTTCCACAGGTTGCATCTACATATATCCCCTCCGCTCCATCTTTAGCATAGCGAGGGCAGCCGGCTTCGCGGGGGTGGAGTTGGTGGTCAGCCCTGAAGTTGAGTTGAGGGGGGGCAGATACGCCCGTCGCCTGGCCGAGAGCGATGGGCTGACCGTCTTCAGCCTCCACCCGCCCATCCTGCCTTTCCCCGGCTGGGCCGACTACCGAACTACCGTCCCCAGGCTGATTGATCTGGCGCTGGAAGCTGGCGCGAGGTACGTCGTCCTGCATCCTCCCAACACTCGTAGCCTGGCCGATGAGCGAGGTCAGCGCTACCTGGAAGCCTTGACGGACGGCCTGCGGCGCACGGAAGGCACCGACGTGCGCATCGCCATCGAGAACCGGGCCTTCTTCCGCTCCAGTGATCGGCGCTACGTTCTGAGCGACCTGCGGGAACTGCGCACCTTTGCCGACGAGCTTGACCTGTCTATGGTCCTGGACACCTCTCACGCTGCCACTTCGAGCTACAGTTTGGCCGAGGCTTACCACATCCTCGGTGATCGGTTGGTGAACGTCCACTTTAGCGACATGCGTCCTCCGCCCTGGCCTTTCCGCACTCCCTATCTGCACACCTACCTCAAGCACCATCAGATACCCGGCGACGGCCAACTGCCGCTGGCCGACCTCCTGAGTCGTCTGGCCGCCGATGGCTACTGTGGCCCCATCACCTTCGAGATCAGTCCCATTGCTTTGCGCATCTGGTGGCCGCCCAGCGTCAAAAGCCGGTTGGCTCGCTGTGTGGCCTACGTGCGTCGGGCCTTCTGTGCGCCCTCGTAGAAGGAACGCCCCCGGCAACTGATCCGAACCTCACTTGCATAACCTGCTTCCACCTGACTGACAACTTGGCGTGGCCGCCAACCAAAACTACATCGGATTGAGAAAAGAACGGATGTTTTGCTCCTGATCTGCTTTATTCCGAATCCGTTGTAGTGTTCTGGCAGGTCCAACAATGCCAAGCCAAGTGCTTTTGTGAAAATAGCTCTTGTGTGGTAAAATAGTTGGCAGGAGGGCCAGTTTGAACACATTGATCTGTAGCGGGCATTCGAACAGTGTAGGGATGGAGGAAGAAAATGAGTTTTGTCAACAAGATTATCCAGGGTGATTGCGAGCAAGTCCTAAAAGGTTTTCCAGGCAACTCAATTGACCTGATTTTCACCTCACCGCCCTACGCAGACCAGAGGAGGACAACGTATGGCGGCGTGAGGCCTGGCGAATATGTAGATTGGTTTTTGCCAAAAGCAGCGCAATTCTTGCGAGTGCTGAAGCCTACTGGAACTTTCATTTTGAATATCAAGGAGAGAGTTGTAAATGGAGAGAGACACACTTACGTCATTGAGTTGATATTGGGAATGAGGGAGCAGGGGTGGTTGTGGACTGAGGAGTTTATATGGCACAAGAAGAATGCTTACCCTGGCAAGTGGCCTAATAGGTTCAGGGATGCCTGGGAGAGATTGCTTCAGTTTAACAAGCGACGAAAATTCAATATGTATCAAGAGGCGGCCATGGTTCCTGTAGGGGATTGGGCTCAAGACCGCTTGAGCAATCTCAGTGAGACAGATAAAATCAGAGACGAATCAAAAGTCGGAAGCGGGTTTGGCAAAAACGTCTCGAAATGGGTTGGCCGTGACAAGGTTTATCCGACCAATGTGATTCACATGGCTACAGAGTGTTCAAACAGGCGGCATAGTGCGGTTTTTCCTGTGGATCTACCAACCTGGTTTATCAAGTTGTTCACGGATGGTAGTAGTATTGTTTTAGACCCATTCATTGGTTCGGGAACAACAGCCGTGGCAGCAAAGCAGCTCGGGCGCAAATATGTGGGCATTGATATAAATGAGGAATACTGTCAAATGGCAAGGCAAAGACTTGTGCAGATACAACCGCGACTATTGGAAGAACTTGAAAACTACGAAGTGAGGTAATGCAATGGAGTCGTTGGATTTTGATCAGGTCCGCGAGTACGTGAATGGGAATATTGTTGATTTTCATCAGTGGAGAATCAGGTTGTTGGAAGACCTGAAACTCAGAGACCTGCTGAAGAAAAATCCATACTTGTTCAGAGCGAAGAACATAACCAGGGCCCAGGATTTGGTAGAGGGTTTGTTGGACGCTCGTCTTTCTTCGTCCGAGGAAAGGCTTTTCGGGGATTTTCTCGAAGATCTAGCTATCTTCATTGTGGGCCAAACGTGCGGGGGACATAAATCTGCCGTACCAGGCGTTGATTTGGAGTTTATGAATGTAGGTATCCACTATGTGGTCTCTGTGAAATCGGGGCCAAACTGGGGCAACAGTTCTCAGCAAAAGAAGCTGGCACAAGACTTGAGAGATGCTGTGACCAGGGTGAGACAATCGAGGATCGCAGCGAAGGTTGAGCCCGTGCTTGGAATTTGCTACGGCAAGACTCGAACAACGTACACGAAGGCGGGCTACCTAAAAGTCGTTGGTCAAAACTTCTGGTACTTGATCAGCGAAAGCCGTGATTTGTACACCGACATCATTGAGCCGATTGGGTATAGAGCGAAAGAGCATAATGATGCGTTCTACAAGCAGAAAGACAGAGTCGTAAATAGATTCACAAAGCAGTTCCTTGAAGAGTTTTGCGATAGCACGGGCGCGATAGATTGGGTAGAGCTTGTCGAGTTCAACAGTGGCAACTACGACTTGGATAAGTTCATTCCCCAGGGCCCTTGACGATGATCAACGAAGAAACCAGAAGCGCTATCAAAGTATATCTTGGAGGATTCATTTGGGGTCTGATGGAACATCGCTACTTTGAGTCCAGGCCCATGATGAAAGAGGCGCGTGCAGTTTATTCCACGTTCGAGGAATGTGCCCGCCTCATTGCACTGCAAACCTATGCCGTAGCCGAGCGAGGCTATAGAGCCGGCGGCACAATGCCCGCCGCTGCGGCTGCTAAAATCGAGGAAATCGTCAGTCGCATCAACGAGGGTCACACGCCCGACTTTCCAGCCTTGATCGCTGAAGTTTTGGAGGTCAGTGACGAAGAATGGGTGGAGAGACCTGCCATCGCCGATCTGTACCTCAAAGACAAGGCCGGTCACGAGTACTTTTTTGAGATCAAATCTCCCAAACCGAACAAAGGGCAATGCCTCGAGGTTCCCGAGCGGTTGCTGCGTATCCATGCCATCAAGCAGAAGAACAGACCCTACGTCAACGCTTACTTTGCGATGGCCTACAATCCCTATGGTACACGCCTGGAAGACTATCGCCACAGTTTCAGCTTGCAGTATCTCGATATGCAGAGTGAGGTGCTCCTGGGTGCTGATTTCTGGACGTTGATTGGCGGTGTGGGGACGTATGAAGAACTGCTGGAGATCTACCGAGAGGTGGGACGAGAGAAGGGCAAAGCAATGATAGATGCCCTGGCGTTTGGCTTCTGATTTTTTTCGGGGAACATGACATCGGAGAGTGGTCATGCCCATCAGGGTGTTGTCAGAGGAAGTAGCATCTAAAATCGCTGCGGGCGAGGTGGTGGAGCGGCCGGCCTCGGTGGTTAAAGAGTTGGTCGAGAACTCGATTGACGCGGGGGCCAGGGAGGTCAAGGTCGAGGTGCGCCAGGGGGGACGCCGCCTGATGCGGGTTATGGACGACGGGACGGGAATCCCTGCCGCCGAGGTCGGGCTGGCCTTCGCCCGCCACGCCACCAGCAAGATCGCCAGCGTGGAGGAGCTGTCCTCCATCGCCACTCTGGGCTTTCGGGGCGAGGCTCTGGCCAGCGTCGCCGCCGTGAGCCAGTTGACCATTGTTACCAGAACGGCCGAGGAGGATGTCGGCACGCTGTTGCGCCTGGAGGGAGGAAAAGTCACTCAGCGCCAAAAGAAGGGCTGCCCCCAGGGCACGGTGGTCACGGTGGAGAACCTCTTCTACAACGTCCCCGCTCGCCTGAAGTTTCTGCGTAGCGAAGTCACGGAGCGAAAGCACATTGACGGCCTGATCCATCGCTACGGCATGGCCTATCCCCACCTGCGCTTCAGCCTCGTAAACGACGGGCGACCGGCCTTTCAGTCTCTGGGCAGCGGCAAGCTGTACGATGTGCTCATCAAGGTTTACGGATTAGAAACAGCGCAACAGATGCTTGAAGTCCGAAGCCTTGAGGCAGATGACCCTTCGACAGGCTCAGGACACCGCCTGAAACCCGAAACACAGAACCTGGAACTAGTAGACGTCTACGGCTACATCAGCCCTCCCTCCCTCCATCGAGCCAACCGTAGCTACCTGACCTTCTTCGTCAACGGCCGCTGGGTGCAGGATCGCATGCTCAGTTATGCCGTGAGCGAGGCCTACCATACCCTGCTGCCCACGGGCCGTTACCCCATCGTCGTTCTCCGCCTGGAGCTGGACCCCTCCCAGGTTGACATCAACGTCCACCCCACCAAGAGCGAGATCAGATTCCTGGATAGCAACGCTGTCTTCGCCGCCGTGCAGAAGGCAGTGCGCCGTACCCTGGTTGATCAGATGCCCGTCCCTGGGATGATGGGCCGACCCTCGCAGTGGTCTGAGGCGGAAATAGAGAGGCGTCGCAAGTTGGTCGAGGTGGGTACCCAGACACAGTTGGCATTGGAGGCGCAACGAACGGCCGGGATCGAAGCGCCATCGGTTTTCGAGTTTCCTGAGCTTGCCAAACTGCCACCCTTGCGGGTGCTGGGCCAGATAGCTCAGACGTACATCATCGCCGAAGGGCCTGAGGGGCTGTATCTGATTGACCAACACGCCGCCCACGAGCGGGTGCTTTACGAGCGGCTCATGGCCGAGCGGGCTAAGATGGCCGTCACCTCGCAAGCGCTGCTGGAACCGTTGACTATCGAGTTACCTTTTCAGACGGGGGTGATCGGTGGGGAAAGCCTGGAGTTTTTGAGCCAGTTGGGCTTCGACGTTGAGCCTTTCGGCGGGGAGACAGTTCTGGTGCGGGCTGTGCCAGTCATGCTGGCCCAGGGTGACATCGGTGAGGCTATCGTCGAGATCGTTGATGGGCTGACCGAGGATGAGGTAGCAGAAGCAGGGGAGGAGAAAGCGCTGATCAGCCTGGTCTGTCACAGTGCGGTTCGGGCGGGGAAGACCCTCTCCCTGGAGGAGATGCGGAATCTGATCCGCCAATTAGAGCAGACGGCCATGCCGCGCACCTGTCCCCACGGTCGCCCGACGATGATCCATTTGAGTGCTGCACAACTGGCGCGGGAATTCGGACGGAGGTGATGGTTCGAGAAAACCCGACTTGCAAAATCGCTTCGTTGGCAGTATAATAAAATCAGCGGGGAAGTGTCGGAATTGGCAGACGAGCGTGATTTAGGATCACGTGGGCTTGGCCCGTGAGAGTTCAAATCTCTCCTTCCCCACCAACACGTCAATTAGCAGGTCGAGCGGAAGTGGCTCAGTGGTAGAGCATCTCCTTGCCAAGGAGAGGGCCGTGGGTTCGAATCCCATCTTCCGCTCTTTTTGAAGGTGA
The DNA here is from genome assembly GCA_964625745.1 of uncultured Anaerolineae bacterium. Classification (GTDB taxonomy): domain Bacteria; phylum Chloroflexota; class Anaerolineae; order VGOG01; family VGOG01; genus CAZVCJ01. The sequence continues at coordinate 11,160 of CAZVCJ010000039.1, forward strand.
GGTGTTGTGAGGAAGGAGGAGTGTCCAATGGAGAAAGGAAAGATCGAATATGTCGTTTTGACTTTTCTGATCGAGCAGGAAGGTCCGTTCTATGTTTCAAAGTGCCTTGAACTGGGCGTGGCTAGCTTTGGAGACGATGAAAAAGAGGCTTATGAGAATTTGGCTGACGCGGTCGAGGTCTATCTAAATACTTTGGAGGACTTAGGAACGGCTCGGGAGGTATTAAGAGACAAAGAAATTCAAATATACTCCTACAAACCCGCCGCACTCGAGGTCAGGCGTGCAAAGTTCCCAGTAGGCAGTTGCATCCGACCGTATGTCCAATCTCTTCAGGGAGCTTATGCGTGAGTCGTCGGAAGCTGTTTTCGAGTGATCAAGTAATTACTGCCTTGGAACGTGATGGATTTGAGCCCAAGAGAAAATCTAAGAGAGGTAGCCATCAGACCTGGCACAAGCATCTTCCTACATGCGAACATAAAGTTACATCTGTGATACTGGGGAAGAAGGAAATCCCAAAGGGTACATTCGATAGTATATTGGACCTGGCCGGGATTGATTATGAGAGATTTCTGGAGTTGGCTAAGGTGAAGCAGAAGGGCAAGCGATGAAGATAGGTCACCTCAGCGACTGGATAACAGATTGCTCCTCTTCTTGTGGGTATCTCCCAGCTGGCTCGATCAAGCCTCAGCGGGGAGCTTTTGGTATGGCTTAGGACTTGGGAGATGGTTGATGGCGCATCCAGGGGAGGAGAAGCGGGTCGTAGTAGCCATGAGCGGCGGGGTGGACAGCTCCACTACGGCGGCTCTTCTGGCGGAGCAGGGCTACGAGGTGATCGGGATGACGATGCGCCTCTGGGCCGAGGAGGGCCAGGGCGGCTCAACCAATCGCTGTTGCTCCCTCGAAGCTATGGAAGACGCCCGCCGCGTCTGCTATACTCTGGATATCCCTTTCTATCTGATCAACTACGAACGAGAATTCAAGAACGAGGTCGTTGACCCCTTCATCGCGGAATACGCTCGCGGGCGCACCCCAAACCCGTGCCTGGCTTGCAACCGCTGTATCAAGTTCGATCTCCTGCTCCGCCGAGCCCTGGCCCTGGAAGCCCAATATCTGGCCACGGGGCACTATGCCAGAGTGCAGCAGGTGGATGGGTGCTATCAACTGCTCAAGGGCCTCGACGAGGAGAAGGATCAGTCCTACGTGCTCTACATGCTGGGGCAGGAGGAGCTCCAGCACCTCCTCCTGCCTTTGGGCGATTACACCAAGCAGCAGGTACGGACCATGGCTCGCCAACGGGGTCTGCTCGTAGCTGACAGGGCTGAAAGCCAGGACCTCTGCTTCCTCGTGGATAACGACTACCGCCGTTTCTTGCAGGCCCAGGCACCAGAGACCATTCGGCCCGGCCCCATCCTGGACACGGCGGGGCGTATCATCGGTCAGCACAAGGGGCTGCCTTTCTACACCATCGGCCAGCGAGAGGGCCTGGGCATCGCTGCCCCGGAGGCCCTCTACGTCATGCAGCTTGACGTGGCTGGCAACGCGCTGGTGGTGGGCATCACGTCGGAGTTGGGGCAGCGGAAGCTTGTGGCCGCAGGGGTCAATTACGTCTCCGGGCAGATTCCTCAGGAGCCTCTGGAGATCACAGCCAAGATCCGCTACCAGGCCATCGAGGCTGAAGCTCTCCTCATTCCCCTCGAAGATGGCCGGGCGCGAGTGACATTCGCCCGACCGCAACGGGACATCACACCGGGGCAGGGCGTCGTCTTCTATCAAGGCGAGGTCGTACTTGGTGGGGGGTTAATCAGTTAAAATGCAGATACTTTTGTCGCCACCTCTGGTTTTGTCTCTAATCATCGCCAGCGCCTACGCTGCCTTTTTCAACCTTTGGCAGGGAGGGAGCGCCAGGGACTTGCTGATCTATCTGTTGGCCTGCTGGCTGGGCTTCGCTATCGGGGAGCTGGTAGGAGATTTCCTGGGCCTGGACATCCTGATGATCGGTCAGATCCACGTCTTGGAAGGAACCGTCGGGTCTCTGGTGCTCCTGTTCCTGGCTAAGTGGCTAAAGCCGTGATAGCCCTGATCGCGTTTTGACTATCTGGTGGTCGTGTGATATAATGATGCACAGTCCAGTGCTAATTAAGGAGAGAGCAACGTGAACGAGTCCGGGAAGAAAAACCTTCAGATAGCCCTTGTTGCTATCCTGGTGGTGGTGATAGTGCTGTTGGTCGTGATGTGCTATTTGCTCTTCACCCATGACGAAGCAACCGCCATCATTCGAGACATCTCCGTTATCATTCTCGCCCTGGAGTCCGTCGTGGTGCTGCTGCTCCTGGGAGTGGTCATCGGCATGCTGTGGTGGTTGATCCAGACCCTGGAGAAGAAGATAACGCCGATCCTCGACACCACCAACGAGACGGTCAACAACGTGAGCGAGACGGTCAACACCATGCGGGGGACGGCCACTTTTATGAGCGACACCGTGGTGTCGCCGGTAATCAAGGTGGTCAGTTATGCCTCTGGGGTGAAGAGGGGGATAAAAACGCTGACCAAATGGCGAAGTATGCGTAGTGACTAGTGAGAGCGCACAACTAAAATCTTTGAGATAGGAGGGATTGACAATGGCTAACGACAATGGTGGAAGTGCCTGGTTCGTGGCTGGATTCATCGTCGGCGGATTGGTGGGGTTTGCGGCAGGCTTGCTCATGGCCCCTCAGCCCGGCGAGCAGACTCAGGCGCAGCTCAGGGAGAGGGGCATCGAGCTCAAAGGCATGGCCGAGGACCTGGCATTGGAGGCCAAGAAGAGAGCTGAAGAGCTTCAGGAGAAGGGCCAGGTTGTCCTGAAAGAGCGAATCGGGGAGGCCGTCGCCGAAGGCAAGGCAGCAGCAGCCCAGAGAAAAGAGGAGTTGATGGCCAAGCTGGAGGAGGAAAAGGGCAAGATCAAGGCTAAGGTTGAGGCTGAGGTTGAGGCCTAGTTCCTCCACTACTCACTGTCTTCTCAAGTGAATGATCTTCCCTTGGGTGTCGCTGAACCCTTGCCGGGTCGCCTGGGGCTGAACCCCCAGGCTGAGAGGGCGAAGGGCGCTTTGCTCTTTCAGCCCGCTGACTTTGGCCTCGGGCTGATGTCAGCATAGCGGCAACACTCAAGAGGGAGACCTTCAAAGGGGTGATAGGCAGCGGCGTTCCTGGGTGTCGTGAGTGGAGCACCGGGCTGTTGTGATTCGGTCGTTCAAGGATGCAGGAACTCAAGACATTTTTGACGGTAAGAACACGAAGGCTGCTCGTAGAAGGTGTCCTCAGTCTTTGTGGAGAATCGCTGCTCGAAAGCTCGACCAGCTTGACTCCGTCATTTCTCTCAATGAATTGCGGGTCCCTCCCGGTAACTGCCTGGAGGCTCTCAAGGGGGATCGAGAAGGTCAGCATAGTATCCGGATTAACGAGCGATACCGCATCTGTTTTGTTTGGACTGACATCGGACCAGGTGCGGTTGAAATTGTGGACTACCATTGAGTTAGATCAAGGAGAGGGAGATGGTTTGGGTTCCAACACACCGAGTACCTACTCATCCAGGGGAGATGCTGCGAGAAGAGTTTCTCATTCCGATGGGAATCACCCAGCGAGAACTAGCGCAGGCGATTCACGTGCCTTACCAGAGGGTCAATGAGCTGGTGAATGGGCGGAGAGGGATGACACCTGGCATAGCCCTGCGGCTGGCAAGATTCTTCGGCACCTCGGCGGATTTCTGGATGAATTTGCAACTGCGTTGGGATTTGTATCATGCCCAGCAGGCTGAAGCAAGGCAATTGGAAATCATTCAGCCCTACGTAACTACGGCCAGTGTAGCGGGGTAAACGTACAGCGTCACCCAACCCCTGGCTGCAGGCGACGCGCGCTGTCGCGCTATGAATTCTTATCCACGAGTAGAAGCAGTCAAACCATTAGAAGACAAGTGTCTGTTGGTTGCTTTCTGCAATGGAGTCGAGAAGGTCTACGATTGCAAACCCCTGCTGGAATATGAAGTCTTCAGTCCCTTGACCGACGGCACCCTGTTTAGGTGCGTTAAGACTGATCAGGGTGGTTATGGAATAAGCTGGAACGACGAGATAGACCTGAGTGAATCGGAGTTGTGGATACATGGCGTGTTAGCCGAACTGTGAAGAAGATATTGAAGTGGGCAGGTTAGGTTGAGCCATCCTGAAAACAGGATGGCTCTTTTGCATTCAAGTAGCTTCCTCACCAGAAAGCTTTTTCCTTTACTCGCCCAGACGTAGGAGCTTGATCACTTTCGGCAACATGGGCAAGAGGTCGCCGGCCACCATGCCTGCCCCTCCTAGCTCCCTTCGGACCAGTGCCCCCGCCAGCCCATGAACGTAGGCCCCGGCTACTGCCGCATCGAAGGGCGCCAGGCCCTGGGCCAGGAAGCCGACGATGGCCCCCGCTAACACGTCGCCGCTGCCCGCCGTGGCCAGGCCTGGGTTGGCGAAGGGGTTGATGACCACTCTTCCCCCAGGGTCGGCGATAACGGTGTAGGCCCCCTTCAGGATCACGACCTGACGCCACTTCTCAGCCATCTGCCGCGCCACCCCTGGCCTGTCGGCTTCGATTTCACGCACCGTGAGGCCGGTCAATCGTGACATCTCGCCAGGATGAGGGGTGAGGATGGTCTGTTCTTTCAGACTCTCCCACCAGTTGGGGGTATCGGCCAGGGCGTTCAGGCCATCGGCGTCTATCACCAGCGGCGGCAGTGAAAGTTTCCCTTCCGCGGCCTCCTCACTCGTCAGAAACCCGATGCGGCCTCTTGTGCCTGGCTCTACATTCAGCAATTGCTGGACGAACTGGACTGTCTCTTTCTCGTGGCCCAGACCCGGCCCCAGGAGGAGGGCGTCGTAATCCTGCATTCTCTCGCCCAAGACTTTGATGGCGTCAGGCACGAGGACGCCCATGTCCTGGGGCAACAGGAGGAAGGTGACCTCGCTGAGCTTGGAGGCCAGGATGGGATGGATGCTCTCCGCCAGGGCCAAAGTGACCAGGCCCGTGCCCACCCGCGTGGCCGCAGCGCTGGCCAGGTACGCTGCTCCGGTGTAGTTGACCGAGCCAGCCACCACCAGGGCCTTACCGAAGGTGCCCTTGTGGGCGCTCATGGGACGAGGGGGCAGGAGAGCTCTCACCATTTCGGGCGTTGCTAACTCCACCTGGACATCGTCGGCCAAATGCGGCGGTATCCCGATGTCGGCGACGATCAACTGACCCACGTATTCAGCGCCGGGGAAGAGGAATTGGCCTCGCTTGGGGAAGCCGAATGTGACCGTCAGGTCGGCGGGCACGCTCGCTGGATCTATGGCTCCCGTGTCGCAATCGAGCCCCGTGGGGACGTCCACGGCGACGAGAACGGGCAAAGAGGGCAAAGCAGTGAATGAGGGAAGCGAGGGCGAGAAAAGGGCCTCTTTCCTCTTTATTTCCCTTCTTCTCCTCAGTTCTTCCCCGACCACAATCAATATCTTCTTGAGCGATCCCTCTATTGGACGCGAGACCCCCGTGCCCAGGAGGGCGTCAACGATCACGTCGGACTCGCCCAGGAGGCGGCGCAACGTAGCGAAGCCATCGTCTTCTTCGGCCCAGAAGGTGGGAATGTCTCGTTCGGCTGCCAGGCGAAAGTTCTCGTCGTCCTCGACACGGCGCTTCCAGACGTAGAAGGTGACGTAAACGCCAGCGTCGTGCAAATATCGGCCGGCTACCAGGCCGTCGCCTCCGTTATTGCCAGGCCCAACTAATACCAGTATCTGTTCGTCCGTCCTCTCCCCTCTTTCTTCCCCAACCCTTCGACCTTGCTCAGGGCAAGCTTTGGGGGGGATGAAGGGGGGGCAGGACTCGGCTACGGCTCGCCCGGCGTTTTCCATCATCGTGGCATAAGATAGCCCTCCCGCATCGGCTTCCCTCTCAATGCGGCGCATCTCCTCTGTTGTCACTACCTTCATGTTCCTCAGCCCTTTCTTCTGTGTAGTTGAATCTCTGCCTGAGAAGTATATCACAGGAAACCGTTCGAGGCAAAGCGTCATTGCGAGGAGCGAGGCAGAGCTTGCCCTGAGCTCGCCGAAGGGAAGTAATCTCCAACCCGCGATGTAGGGGATTGCTTTGCTCCCCTTCGACATTGCTCAGGGCAGGCCTACGGTCGCTCGCAATGACACAAACGCTCTTGGCATCAAACCCACCTTGTACTATCCTTTGCGCGAGGTGCCTGACCTTAGCGAGGGGATGGCGCGGTTCGTTCTTGACGTTGGTCGCCGGGGGGTGTATAATAGGGGCAACTCCGAAGTCGTCCACTAATGTACTGACTCACGGTGAGGAGTCGCTTATGGCCGATAATCACCTGTCCGCCGATGCCGCGTGGCTGTTTCCAGAATATGACTTTGATACGATGGATTTAGAATGTCACAAGAGCGTCATTATTGAGCGGGTGTTGGAACGGGGCACGTGGGAACAACTTCGTTGGCTGTTTGTGACCTACGGCGAAGCCAGCGTGGCCGAGTGGGTGTGGCGGCACGGGTTTTGGTTGCTGTCCAGGCGCTCGTTTGCTCTATGGCGACTGGCGCCTAGGGGTAACGGACTACGTTGCACCAGAGTGGGCAGTGGAGGCCAGGAGGATGGAGCCATGGTAGACTTTTACGAGTTGACCACCACACCCGCTTGTCGTCATGCCCAGGCTATTGACGCCGGTAAAGTGGGCGGATGTACGTGCCTACTGCGAAGCGGCCGCCCGCCGGCTGACGCGCCGTTTGAGCGGGTTGGAAGGTTGAATGGGATAATGAAGGGGTAGACACATGCCAGTCACGTACACGAACTGGAAAGGGGTTACCTACTGTTTGTGCCGGGGCGTCACCAGGACCGGCAAGCCACGCTACTACTTCGCCCTCGAGCCGAAGGGCGACCCCGTGGAAGAGATTCCAGAGGGATGGAAGATCAGCGAAAGCGTCAACGGCGTCGTTTCGCTGGCCAAGGATCGCCCCGCCCAGATCCGACCGGAGGAGGCTGAGGCGGTGGAGTCGGCGCTACAGCGGCACCCCAAGTCGCACAACTACCGCGTTAGTGTCAATCACGATCGCATTGAGGTCTACGAGCGGGTTGGGCCAGATGCGGATGAGTTAATCACCAGGTTAGGAGAGGTAGGTTTGCTGGTCCCCGGGCGGGCTTACCGTCTGCGGGAAATGCTGGAGGGCCGTGCCCGGTTCACGCCGGTGCTGCGCTTCATCTTGACGGACGCGGAGCAGCGCACTTTCCGCACCGAGCGCTGGTGCTACCTGGGCAGCATTGACGACTGGATTGACGTCGGCCCCATGGGGCCCGTGCATCTGTTAGCCCGCCAGTGGATCCCCAAATTGGGCACCGACGCGCTCTTTGAGGTGGTGTTCTGACCTGGTTTAGTACGTCCTCTCGACCAGAAAGGCGGCCGCTTCTCTCAAATCGTCCTGGGCCTCGTTTTCCATCCCCGTGGCATCGAGTTCAGCCAGGGCTTGCTGGTAGTAGTTGTGCGCCATCTCCTCCGCGTAGCGGCGTGCCCCCAGGTCCTCCAGGATGCTGAGCGCCATCCTCACGTCTTCCTCGCCTATCGTCTCCCGCTGATAGATCTCCCCCAGACCTTTGCCCCCCGCTTTCCGGTCCTCCTCAAGGGCCTTGACGATGGGCAGTGTCTTTTTGCGCTGTCGGATGTCATCGGCCGACGGTTTACCTGTCACCTGGGGATCGCCCCAGACGCCCAGGATGTCGTCCACGATCTGGAAAGCCAGGCCCAGCTTCTCGCCGAAGCGACGATAGTGGGCGATGGATTCGGCGTCGTCCCCAGCGACGAGGGCCCCCAGTTGTGTAGCCGCGCTGAAGAGGGCGGCCGTCTTGCCCCGGATCATCGAGAGGTATTGCTCCACGTCAACGTCCAGATGGGTCTCGAAGCTCAGGTCCAGGTATTGGCCCTCGGTGAGGGCGAGGCAAGCCTGGTCGAGGATCTCGAAGGCGGTGAGCACTCGCTGAGGGGGCAGCTCCCTATCGGCCAGGCGTTGCATGGCCAGGTGGGCCAGAGCGAACAGGCCGTCGCCCGCGTTGATGGCCTGGGGCACGCCCCAGACCTTCCAGACAGTGGGACAGCCCCGCCGCAGAGGACTCCTGTCCTCAATGTCGTCGTGAACCAGGGAGAAGTTGTGCACCAATTCGATGGCTGCAGCAGCGGGCAAGGCCTGGTCGGGGTCGCCGCCGGTGGCCTGGCAGGTCAGGAGGCACAGGATGGGCCTCAATCGCTTGCCTGCGCCGCCCGTGGTGGGAGCAAAGCCCTCATCAACCCAGCCCAGGTGATATTGCATCATGCCATAGAAGAATGTCAGTTGGGGATGGGGAGTGGCGAGGACTTCCCGCAGCTCTGCCTCGATGGGGGGCAGGTGCCTCTCAAAGGCGTTTTTCAAGCTCATGGTGGGTTGCTCCTAATTCTCTAGAGAAACCAGGTTTTTCATTTGTCTGAGCAAGCAGGTCGTTGCTTTTGGGGTCTATGGGCTGCAAAACAGCATCTTATCAGCCTAAAAACCTGGTTTCTGCAAGGGGACACTCTTGAGCTCCTGGAGGTCTCTAGCGCCGACGCAGAACATGGCCGTGCGCAGTTGCTCCAGGATTTCCCCAATCTTTTCGCCTACTGCTTCGGGTGAGACGGTGGCTGGCTTCAGGAAAGGTGTGGCCAGGGCTGCGGCGTCGGCGCCGAGGGCGATGGCTTTGGCAGCCTCCACCCCGGTGCGGATACCCCCGCTGGCGATCAAGGTCACATCAGGAGCGGCTCGCCGCACCATCTGGATGGATACAGCGGTGGGGATACCCCAGTCGGCGAAGGCGGCGGCGATGCGACGAGAGCTTTCGCTGACGACGCGGTGTCTCTCCACTTCGCTCCAGGAGGTGCCCCCAGCTCCAGCCACGTCTATGGCGGCCACGCTGGCGTCCGCCAGCCTGCGAGCTACCTCCTCGGAAATGCCCCAGCCCACCTCTTTGACGATCACAGGCACAGATAGCCCACGGCAGACCTGCGCGATCTTGGCCAGCAGCCCGGAGAAATCGGTGTTGCCCTCTGGCTGGAGAGCCTCCTGTAACGGGTTCAGGTGTAGGATCAGGCCATCGGCTTCGATCATCTCTACGGCTCGCTGGCAGTGCTCGACGCCGTAGCCATAATTCAACTGCACAGCGCCCAGGTTAGCCAGGAGCAGGATGTCGGGAGCCACGTCTCGCACCTGGTAGGTGTGGGAAAGGGTTGGCTCTTCCAGGGCCGCTCGCTGCGAACCGACGCCCATGCCCAGACCATGAATTTGCGCCGCCATCGCCAGGTTCTTGTTGATTGTCTCGGCCTCCTCGGTGCCGCCAGTCATGGAGGAGATGATCAAAGGTGCGCTCAGGTCTTTGCCTAGCAAACTGGTGGAAAGGTCAACGTCGTCACGGTTTATCTCTGGCAGGGCCTGATGAACGAAGTGGTAACTTTCCAGGCCCGTGGTCAAATTTCGGAAGCGCACATCTTCTTTTAGCAGGATGCGCAGGTGTTCCGATTTCCGTTGGTTGTGCATGGGTTGGAACCTCCGCAACTTTTCGCCGTCGTCGGTGTTCATAATGAATAAGCTATTCTATGCAATATTACCAGCGGTGGCGATTCTTGTCAAATGGGTTTTTGACTATATCGGCCAAGGCTGGTAAAATAGAGGCCAATTACTACCCATCACTAAGATCTGATTAGAGGAGGTGAGAGAATGTCGGTATTTGAGGATGTCAAGGCTGTCATCGTCGAAGTGCTGGGGGTTGACCCGGAGAAGGTCATCCCTGAGGCCAGCTTCCGCGAGGATCTGGAGGCTGATTCCCTCGACCTGGTGGAGCTGATCATGGCCTTCGAGGATAAGTTCGGGGGGGAGATTCCCGATGAGGATGCTCAGCAGCTCACCACGGTTGGGGAGGCGGTGGCCTACGCCGAGGAGCACATGGCCGGATAGAGAGCCTGGGGTTTAGCAAGCTAAAAACCGAGGTCGGCTGGAGTAAGGGGCAAACGGCCGTTTGCCCCTTACTTCTTGAAGTGTGCCTTAATGTGGCTTGGCGCGAGGGGGCCGCTGATAGAGGTCAGGGCTGATCGCTGCGGCTATTGCGGCGCTTGTGTTGGGGTTTGTCCCGTCGGGGCCATTGAGTTGGCGGAGACGCGCCTGCTGATCAACGAGGCGTGTGTTGACTGCGGCCTGTGTCTGGCTGCCTGCCCGGTCGGGGCTTTGCAGGCGGAAGGCTATGCTGAGACCGACGCGGTTCCTCTCCGACGGCGCTACGACGTGGTGGTCGTGGGGGCTGGGCCAGGATGATCCAGACGGCCGACACGCTGCGCTATCTTTACATGGGAGGGCGCATTGGCAAGGCCCAACATCTGTTTGGCTCGCTCCTCAACATCAAACCTCTCATCGGCATGGAGGATGGGGTCATCGTTCCCCTGGGGCAGGCTCGTAGCCGGTTGGGGGCCTACCGCAGAATCGCGGAGATGATGGAGAGGGACGTCGGCCATCTGGGGCGGGTCAAGGTAGCCTTCGTCCACGCCGCGGCCCTGGAGGAGGTGCAGAAACTGCGGGTCATGGTGGAGGAGCGGCTGACCTGCGTGGAGGTGCTGATAGCGGGGCTCTCACCGGCCCTGGGCGTTCACACCGGCCCCGGCACAGCGGGGGTGTGCTATTTTCCTGTGTAGCAGTGGATTGGGAGGTGCCTGGCACCTGAATATAGAGGCGGGAGAGATGGGTTTCCTCTCCCGCGCTCTTTGTTTAGAGAGGACACTGGATGACAACGACTAGACAGAGGTTGGCTTTTGCGGTATACTATTGGAGAGATGGATAAAGGAAAGAGTGAGGTTCGGCATCCTATCAGTTGCATCGTGTTAGCTGGGGGAGAGGGCAAGCGGCTGGGCACCGATAAGGCCTTCCTCAGCATAGGCGACCGGGTGCTCATTGAGGGAATCGTGGAGAAAATGGCGCGAATCGGTGACGAAGTGATCATCGTCACTAATTCCCTCCAGAGGTATAGTTATCTGGAGGCCAGATTGGTGGGCGATATTTATCCTGGCAAAGGAGCTCTGGGGGGCATCTATTCCGGGCTCAAGGCAGCCTGCCACGATTACGGCCTGGTAGTGGCCTGCGACATGCCCTTTCTGGACCTCAGGCTCCTGCGCTACATGATCCTCCTGTCTCCCGGTCAGGACGTGGTCATCCCCAGGGTCGGGGGGCTGACGGAGCCATTGCACGCCATCTACTCCAAGCAATGCCTCCAGCCTATCGAGCGCGTGTTGGCAGGCGGCGGCCGCAGAATCATTGAGTTCTTCCCTGAGGTACGAGTGCGCTACATTGAGGAGCAGGAGATACAACTGTTCGATCCTCAGAGTCTTTCGTTTTTTAACATCAACACGCCCGCCGATCTGGAGAAGGCCAGGAGCCTGGCGAGGAGGAATTGATGGTCATAGCCAGTCGGAGCTTGATTTATAGCCGCTATACTGCCACTGATGTGGCAACTGTGGAAAAAGAGGTAGTGCGGGAGGTCGCTGTGACGGTGTATGTCAACGGGATGGAATTGATCACCTTCCTCTGCACCCCCCACAATCTGAGGTACCTGGCGTTGGGTTTTCTCTATCTGGAGGGGATCATCAGTGGTCTGGATGAGGTGGCGCTGCTGCGGGTTTGCGACGAGGAGGAAACGATCGAGGCGCGTTTGACCCGCGATGTCGAGATGCCGACCAGGCGCGTGCTCACCTCCGGCTGTGGGGGGGGCACTACCTTCGCCGACTTGACTGCGCAGGCCAACAAGATTGATTCCACGCTGAAAGTGACCCCGGCCCAAATCCTCGACCTGATGCGACGGCTTTATCGGGAGGCTGAACTCTATCGTACCACAGGCGGCGTGCATACCTCGGCTCTCAGCGATGGCCAGAAGCTACTGGTCGTGGCCTCCGACGTGGGCCGGCACAACACCCTGGACAAAATCCAGGGGCAGTGTTTGCTGGAGGGGATTGACACTAAGGATCGCGTACTACTGACCACAGGGCGTCTCTCAGCGGAGATGTTGAACAAAGCGGCCAAGATGCAGGTGCCCGTGTTGGTCTCGCGCACCTCACCCACCGATCTGGCCGTGGAGCTGGCCAAGTCCTGGGGCATCACCCTCATTGGCTATGCCCGCGGTGAGCAGATTCACGTCTACAGTGGTGAGGAGCGAGTCGAGCTAAAGGAAACGAGCCTCAACCCTCCTCAATAGGACCAAGCCGCAAAGCATCGCTGGCAGGCTGGCCTCGTTCGTCCAGCACTGAGGCCCGGACTCCCTCCGGGTAGGTATACATCCCCGTCAGCACCCAGTACTCACCGG
>CAZVCJ010000039.1:23637-29866 GCA_964625745.1 uncultured Anaerolineae bacterium
GCCCGGACTCCCTCCGGGTAGGTATACATCCCCGTCAGCACCCAGTACTCACCGGGCGGGGCGTCGGGCGCAATCGGGATGTCGAACCAACTGACGACCACGTCCCCTTCCTGCCATTGACCAGCGGGGTAGCCGGGACCATCCTTCTGCCCCCACCTTTGCCCCTCATCGTCAACCAGATGATTGAAGAAATGATAACTTGCATCGGGCACTGCTCGCACTGTCCAATAAAGTGCCAGACGCAAGGTGCTGCCTGGATTGACCTCCCCGCTCACATCATAGCCCAATATCTCCACACCGTTGTCCAGGGCGGCAGGCGTGTCCCCGTCCGCTAAAGATGCCTGGATGGAAGTCAGGGACTCGGCATCGGAGCGGTAGAACCTGAAAGCATCTGGCCCGCCGCGCAGGCTGATCCTCTCGCTGATGAGCTCTTCCGCATACCCATCCAGCACGGAGACAGCGGGAGTATCGCCGGGAGCCAGGAGATAGAGAGTATCCACACGCGGGAAGACCAACGCCTCCTGATAGTTGATGAAGCGCGGGGTTATCTCAGGTTGGAGCAGAAAGCCGAACACGGCCGGGGTTTCGTGCCAGGCGGGCACATCACCCTCCGAGAGGATCAGCACTTGTGCCCCCTCAGCCAAACGCTTCAATGACTCCGCCACCTGGAGGTAGTATTTCACCGGCAGGCCGTGTCCCCCGGTTGTGTCGTTGCGGTCCACGAAGCTGTAAAAGGCCTCCGTCAGGTGTACCTGCCAGAGAGCCAGGCCAAGGATCAGAGTCACGATGGAAATCGGCAGGATCCTGCCGGCGAGAAAGCGTACCAACGGCCAGGGGTTCAAGCTATCGGCCAGAGAGCTGAGCCAGTCGAGCATCCTGGTCACGAAGACGCCGATGATGATGAACTGCACCGGATACAGCAGGATGAAATAGTGCGGGTACACGGGCGTCGTGTGTCGAACGTAGAAAAGCACGGGCACTAATAGCCAGGACAGCAGGATCGTAAACTTCACCGTCTCATCGGAGACTCCATCCTCGCGTCGGCGGCACCATCCCCTGAGAACCTGCCAGGCCAGACAGGCAACGCCGCCTATCAAGAGCCAGGTCTCGACGGCGTTTAACCAGGTGAAGCCCATGATCTCAGCCAGAAACCTTTCGAAGGATGCACCGGCCAGGGCCTGGTAGCCTTGGCCTGAGATGATCTGAGTGGCATATTGCGCGGACTTTAAGTCGAAGGCGGCAGGCCCTCTCGATACCTCGATGAAAGTCCTGAGGTTGATCCAGTCGTGGGTAGCATCATAATAGATGTATGGCGCGAAGATCAGCGCGAAGACAAGTAGACCGGCCAACAGGGGGATAAGGCTGATCCTGGACCTGAAGGCCAGGCAGAGCAAAACGACCAGGGGAATGAAGGCCAGAGCCGAAAGGTGGAGTTGAATCAGACAGGCCAGCCAGAGGAAAACCAGGATCAGTTGCCTGGGCTTGCGTTTGACTATGGTCGAGAAAACCGCCGCGAAAAACAGCCCGACGAACGGCGGCAGCAGATCCTGGGCCCAGATCTTGCGCGAGTAGAAGACCGCCCAGGGACTGACCGCGAAGAGCAGAGTGGCGATCAGGCCGGCTTTCTCCCCCAAGTACTCCCTGGTCAGGAGATAGCAGCCCAGCACGGCTCCAACGTTGAGCAAGGCGATGAAGCCAGCGATGACGGCGGGGTTCTTGGAGAGTGAGACGGGGATGGCCGTCAGGTAGATGAAGAGCGGCGGATTGGCCGCCCCAACTGACGAGCCGATGCTCACCAGCGGCGGACGACCGCTGGCCAGAAACTCAGCAGCTTTGCTGCAAACGTGGGCTTCGTCCAGCTTGAACTCTGTCAGCTCCAGCTTGCTCAAGCGCAGGTAGGCGGCGACGAGCATGATCGCCATCAAAGCAAGTTTGGACGCGGTTATCCCTCTCATCCTGGCCCTCTCACACACGGCACGCCCAGCGTCCATGTGACGTTTCCCCCTCCACTGCCTTGTCTACCCTATTGTATCACAGAAGTCTATTCCTGTCCACAGGCTGTTCTGATTTGAGGCAGGCAACACTCAGAATCTGTATTAGACCTTAACGGTTTCTTCATTGCATCTTCACCTTCTTTTGGTACAATAGAGACAGGTTAGGAAAGAGCTAACCCGAGTCTCAAACGAAAGGAGGTGAACAATAATGAAAAAGAGGTTCATGATCCTGGCCGGTGCAGTGCTGGCAGTGGTTCTCCTGGGAGCGGCTGTGGTTGTGCCTGCTTTTGCTCAGGAGTCCACACCTACCCCCACACCCGAGACCTATGGTAGGGGCTGTGGCTTCGGCTTTGGCCGGGGCATCGGTGGGCAGGCAGGGCTGGAAGCCGCCGCTGAGCTTCTCGGCATGACCGCTGATGAACTGTCCACCCAACTGTGGGGCGGCAGGACGCTAGCCGACCTGGCCGACGAAGCCGGTGTTGACCTGCAGACCCTGCGGGATGCTGTAGAGGCTGCGAACCAGGCTGCCATGGAGGCTGCCATGCGGGATGCTATCGAGCAGGCCCTGGAGAACGGGTACATTACCCAGGAGCAGGCCGACTGGTTGCTTCAGGGACTGGAGCAGGGCTTCCTCCCCATGGGACGAGGTTTCGGCTTTGGGCATGGCATGGGGGGAGGCGGGCGTGGGGTGAAGGGTAGCTTTGGCGGATTCGCCCCGCAGCGGGCCCCGTCAACATCTACAGCGCCGAGTTCCTACTCGCTCTAAAGGCGCTGTGGTATTATCCGCCCTGCGGTCGGTTGAGGAGGGCCGGCCGCACCAGTAGTGAGGGGGGCAAGACTAGGGACTTGCTCCCCTCGTTTCAGTGGGGCTATTCGTTCCCGCCAACCAGGCGATGAGCTAGAATCCCATCGAGACGCTGTGCTATGAATGAGACGGCGACACGGCAGGTTGTTCTGAAGGATATGTTCGCTGGCGTCACTGTAACGAACAGCAATACAAGAAATGGAGGCAACAGCATGAGACGAATTACAGTAGCTTTAGGATTGGGTATACTGGCCCTGGCCCTGTTGGGCTGGGGCGTGATGGTTCAACGGCCGGGGATGAGCGTCAGTGAGGCTGCGCCTTTATCTCCAATTGAGGTGGCAGCCACAACTACCTCACTGTCCGGCAGCAAACTGGTCGAGGCTGGCGCGCAGGAGACGATAACCACATCCACCTCACTGCTAGACGACCCGCTGGCGCTGGCTTATGCCGAGGAGCAGTTGTTCATCGAGCTCTACGAGCGCGTCAGCCCTTCGGTGGTGTACATCGCCGTTACGACCAGCGGCCTTACCGGGAGTGGCAGCGGATCCGGCTTCGTGTGGGACACCGAGGGACACATCGTGACCAACAACCACGTCGTCGAGAGTGCCAGTCGCATTGAGGTGAGGTTTGCCGACGACACCACCGCCGAGGCCGAATTAGTGGGCAGAGACCCCGACAATGATCTGGCGGTGATCAAAGTGGACGTACCTGCCCGTCGCTTGTATCCGGTAGAGCTGGGCGACTCGGACGCGCTGCGCGTGGGCCAGTGGGCCATTGCCATCGGCAATCCCTTTGGTTTCGAGCAGACCATGACCACGGGCATCGTCAGCGGCCTGGGTCGTTCGGTGCGCCAGCAGAGCGGCTTCTCGCTGCCGGAACTCATCCAGACCGACGCGGCCATCAACCCCGGCAACTCCGGCGGCCCGCTGCTGGATTCCCACGGTCGGGTCATCGGCGTGACGACCCTGATCTTCTCCAACAGCGGCACCAACGCCGGCGTGGGTTTTGCTGTGCCGGTGAACACCGTCAAGCGAGTGGTGCCGTCCCTGATCGGTACCGGGAGCTACGCCGACCCGTGGCTGGGCATCCAGGGAACGAGCATCACTTCACTCCTGGCTAAGGAGTTGGACTTGCCGGTGGAGCAAGGCGTGCTGGTGCAGACGGTGGTCCAGGATGGGCCGGCGGCCAAAGCCGGGCTGCGAGGCGGCAACCGGCAGGTGAGGTTCGAGGGCGCGGCCCTGACCACTGGCGGCGACGTCATCGTAGCCATAGATGATACGGCAGTGCGGGACATGGACGACCTCATCGTCTACCTGGCCGACCACACGTCGGTGGGGCAGAGGGCGACATTGACCGTGCTGCGCGACGGCCGCCGGCAGCGTATTCAGGTCGCGCTGGTGGAGCGGCCGGCAGGAGAGTAAGGGACAAGGCGCAATCGGCGGGGGGAGCGAGGCTTTAGCCTTGCTCCCCTATTTGTTCCTGATTCATGCTATCGGTTTTCCCAAAGACGTCACACGAGAGGATAAGGGCAAGAATGACGGTGAGAGATCGCAGGAAGTGGTGATAGCCGTTTCCTCCTGGTCTTTTTCGGTCTTATTTGGATTGTGCTATTGTTTCTCCTGCCCAATCTCAAACTGCCCACCGACAGCCCCGCCTGGGAGCAGGCTCACACCATTGCCTTCGCTACCCAGCTCCTCTGGCACGGCAACTGCGACGCCGATCAGATTCTCCTGCTGGCCCGCCTGCCGATTATCCTGCTGGCCATCTTGCTGGGATGCTTCGTCTGTGCAGCAGAGCTCAGAGATCTATTGGAGCCCGGCCGTCGAGTTAGCGCCTGGGGAGCCGCAGGGATGGCGATACCCCCTCGTTCCACCGGTCAACTTCAACCAGCAGGTGGCCTTCCTGGGCTACGAGTACATACCAGTAGATTCTCCCAACACCATCGAGCTGCTCACCTATTGGCAGGTTCTACAGGCTGCGGACCCGCCGTTGGCCATCTTCGTCCATCTACTGGATGCCCACAGTGTCGTGGCGGGAAGCTACGATGGCTTGAGTGTCCCACCGACGAGCTGGGAGCCGGGCGACGTCTTCATCCAATGGCACAGCCTGTCCGTCGAGCCAACCGCACTGGGGGGAGAGTATCAGGTGGAGTTGGGCTTCTACTCCCCGGCCACTATGCAACGGCTGCCCATCTTTCAGGATGGTCAGGCCGTGGCCGACCGACTGCTCCTATCACCCCTTCAGGTGAAGCTTGCCCAATAGCTCAAAATGTGATACAATCACTGTGGGGGAAGGTCATGGAAAGACTGGTCTTTATGGGCACGCCAGATTTTGCGGTGTCCGTTTTGAAGGCCCTGATCGGACGATACGAGATCGTGGGAGTGGTCACCCAGCCCGACCGACGGGCGAAACGGGGCCGTAAGGTGAAGGCTCCACCGGTGAAGGCTGTGGCCCTGGCCCACGATTTGCCCGTGTTGCAGCCGCCCAGCCTGCGTCGGCCCGACGTCGTGGCCGAGCTGAGAGCCCTGGCGCCTGAGGTGATGGTGGTAGCGGCTTATGGCCAGATATTAAAGGCTGCGGTGCTGGGCATCCCACCCAGGGGTTGCCTCAACGTCCACGCCTCGCTCCTGCCCAGGTACCGGGGAGCGGCGCCTATTGCCGCAGCCATCCTGGCTGGTGAAGAGGAGACGGGGGTTACTATTATGCTGATGGATGAGGGAATGGACACCGGGCCTACCTTGTCCCAGGCCACCTGTTCTATATTCCCCCAGGATACGCGAGAGTCGCTGAGCGCCAGGCTGGCTCAGTTGGGGGCTGATCTGCTGATGGACACTTTGCCCCGCTGGCTGGCGGGCGAGATTGAGCTTCAATCTCAGGACGACAGCCAGGCTACCTACAGCCGCATCATCGCCAAGCAGGATGGTCTGATAGACTGGTCTCAGTCGGCCGTCGAGATCTGGCTGCGCAGCCGGGCCTATCATCCCTGGCCCGGCACCTATACGTATTGGCGAGGCAAGCTGCTCAAGGTGCTCGGGGCCGAGGCGCTGCCCCAGTGGTCGGGCGAGGGGGAGCCGGGACAGGTGATGGCTTTGGATGAGGGGCTGGCTGTTGCCACCGGGGAGGGGGCTCTGCTGCTGGGCGAGGTGCAGTTGGCGGGCAAGAGGGCCGTGAGTGCCCAGGACTTCGCCAGAGGGCAGAGGGATTTTGTGGGTTCGGTACTGGGTCAGTGAGGTTTAGCAGATGAAATTGGAGTTTGGACAAAGTGAGAGAAACCAGGTTTTTCGCTCAAAAGTGCCTCTTGGGGTATTGAAGATGCCAGCAATGGCACACATCTGGGAAACGAAGGGGCCAAAAACCTGGTTTCTGGCCGCAGTGATTCTGGCTTCGATGGTTACGATAGGCTGCGCTCTGGCCCTGTCTAATCCGACCC
>CAZVCJ010000040.1:0-13482 GCA_964625745.1 uncultured Anaerolineae bacterium
GGGTAGTTTGACTGGGGCGGTCGCCTCCTAAAAGGTAACGGAGGCGCCCAAAGGTTCCCTCAGGCTGAATGGAAACCAGCCAAAGAGTGTAAAGGCAGAAGGGAGCTTGACTGCAAGACCTACAAGTCGAGCAGAGACGAAAGTCGGGCTTAGTGATCCCACGGTTCCGTGTGGAAGGGCCGTGGCTTAACGGATAAAAGCTACCCCGGGGATAACAGGCTAGTCACGCCCAAGAGTTCACATCGACGGCGTGGCTCGGCACCTCGATGTCGGCTCATCGCATCCTGGGGCTGGATAAGGTCCCAAGGGTTGGACTGTTCGTCCATTAAAGCGATACGTGAGCTGGGTTCAGACCGTCGTGAGACAGGTCGGTCTCTATCCGCTGTGGGCGCAGGTGATTTGAGGGGAGCTGCTCTCAGTACGAGAGGACCAGAGTGGACAGACCGCTGGTGTGCCAGTTGTCCCGCCAGGGGCATTGCTGGGTAGCCATGTCTGGCAGAGATAACCGCTGAAAGCATCTAAGTGGGAAACTCGCCCCAAGATTAGATCACCCACCGGGCTAACCGGGTAAGACCGCCGGGAGACTACCGGTTTGATAGGCCGCAGGTGTAAGCACAGCAATGTGTTCAGCCAAGCGGTACTAACGGTCGAGGGCTTAATTCACTAGTGTGACGCGGTATTGAGTCAGCCCAATCATTCTGTTCAGTTTTTAGGGTGCTATTTGTGATCAAGATTTTCTTGGTGACTCTAGCGGAGGGGAAACACCCTGCTCCATCCCGAACCAGGAAGTTAAGCCCTCCAGCGCCGATGGTACTTGGGGCGCAGGCCCCTGGGAGAGTAGGTCGTTGCCAAGAAAAAAAGAGGGAGTCCCGAAGGACTCCCTCTTTTCGTTTGCCTATTTCAGTTCGGTGGCAAAATCGCCGCTGTGCGCTATAATGCTACCGCAATCGGTTATTTTATGGAGAAGAAATTCCTGTGTCAAAGGAAAGCAAACCTCTGATATTGGTCACTAACGACGATGGGATTCATTCGCCGGGACTCTTGGCTGCTGCGGAGGCTGTGCACGACCTGGGCGAGATCCTGGTGGTGGCCCCCAAGCAGCAACAAACGGGAGCAGGCCGAAGTACGTTTGCCCTGGAAAACGTGCCCGTCCAGGAAGAACACGTCACCGTAAGGGAGCAAAAAGTGTCCGCTTTCTCGATCGAAGGCACACCGGCCCAGGCGGTGCTGTATGCCTTGCTGGAAGCAGCTCCAAGGAAGCCTGGCCTGGCCATCTCCGGCATCAACTATGGCGAGAACCTGGGCACAAGTGTCACCGCCTCCGGGACTGTAGGGGCAGCTTTGGAGGCAGCAGTCTTTGGCATACCCAGCTTAGCCATCTCTCTGGAGACGTCCAAGGAATATCACTACAGTCTCTCTCACGACATGGACTTTACAGCAGCAGCCTTCTTTACCCGGATCTTCGCTCAATATCTCCTCGCGGTCGAGCTCCCGCGCGATGTAGACGTCCTCAAGATAGACGTGCCTGAGGATGCGACCGAGCAAACCCCCTGGCGTCTGACGAGGGTCTCGCGGCAGAGGTATTTTCATCCCCTCAAAAGCAGCCATCCCAGTTCATTGGGGGTCAGCACCATTGACTACGAAGCGAGAGTGGACTTCGATGCCCTGGAGCCAGACTCGGACATCTTTGCTTTGGTGAAGGCCAGGGTAGTCTCTGTCTCTCCCCTGACCCTCGACCTGAGCTCACGGGTGGATTTGCGCCATCTCGCTCAATTGCTCAGGGCCGGCCAGTTTGGTGAGGAAGTCGTGCACAGCCTGAAATACCTGGAGGACTGATGAGCAGGCTGGGGCGAGATTTCTACCGGCGAAGAACCTTGACGGTGGCACGGGAATTGCTGGGCCAGCGGCTGGTGAGGGTCGTGGATGGCCAGCGTCTCTTGGGCCTCATCGTGGAAGTGGAGGCTTACGTTGGCGAGGACGATGCCGCCTGTCACGCCGCCTGTGGGCGCACCCTGCGTAACGAGGCGATGTACGACCCACCTGGTCACGCCTACGTCTACTTCATCTACGGCATGCATTACTGCCTCAACGTGGTAACCGAGGAAGAGAGCTTCCCTGCCGCAGTGTTGATCCGAGCTCTGGAACCACTGGAGGGTCTGGAGATCATGCGCCGCTATCGCTCCGGCAAACGTGATAGGGAACTAACCAATGGGCCGGCCAAGCTCTGCCAGGCCCTGGCGATAGACAGGAGCTTCAACGGGGTGGATCTTTGCACCAGCAAAGTGCTCTTCATCGAGGAAGGACCGATGGTGGCTCCGGAGGAAATCGAGGCCAGCCCGCGCATCGGCATCAAGGCCGATGAGTTGGCCAGGAGCGTCCCCTGGCGCTTCTACCTCCAGGACAACGACTTCGTAAGTAAGGTGCAACGCACTTCGAAAGTGCGTTGCACCTGATTAGTAGCCCAGCTCCCGAATGTGGTCCTCGTCCATGCCGAAGTGATGGCCTATTTCGTGGATGACTGTCCGGCGTACTTGTTCTCGGATTATGGCCAGAGTATGACAAGCCGCCTCCAGCGGGCCCTGGAAGAGAGTGATTCGGTCCGGAGGGACCATGCCATATCCAGCACCGCGCTTCGTCAGTGGAACTCCCTCATAAAGTCCAAAGAGGGCATGGGGCGATTTCACTCCGGCGCGAGCAAGCTGCGTGCGGCTTGGCCAACAGGCTACGGTAACAGCCACGTTGTCCATTCGCTCCAGGATATCTGACGGTAGACTGGCCAGGGCCTCGGTTACGAGGGCCTCGAACTTCTCTCGAGTCATATTAGCATTCCGAGACGAAAGGAGAGGCTCTACTGTCAAGGAGGGCCTCTCTTTGGTATTGGATATTGGCTGGGGGACGAGGATTCGAACCTCGGCTTACGGTTCCAGAGACCGCTGTCCTACCACTAGACGATCCCCCAATGGCGACTACATTTTATCACATTTCCGCTAACTTGGCAAATGGCGACGTGCTGCGTGTTGCGTACTGCGTTTTACGTTTGGCGTTTCATGTTTCACTGCTCAGTCCTTCCAGCACTTCTTCTGCATCATCCAGCCGCTCCAGCACTCGCTCCCGCCCTAAGATTCTCAGGGTTCCAAAGAGGGGCGGGGCCACTTTTTTGCCCGTAGCCGCCACGCGGATGATGCCGAAGAACTGGCCGGCTTTCAGGCCCAGTTCCTCAACCAGGGCGCGGAGGGCCTCTTCCAGGGTCGCCTCCTCGAAATCAGGCAGGGCCGCCAAAGTCTCGCGGGCTTTCCGCAGGGCGGCCAGCGATTCCGCAGCCGTCATCTTCTTACCCACCAGCAGCGAGGGGTCATAAGTGATCCGATCAACGAAGAAGAAATCAGCCCACTCCACAACATCGGCCAGCTTCTTGAGACGCTCCTGAATCAGAGGCACGATCTCCCTCGTCTCCTTCCTCTTCCTTATGTCCTTCTCACTCATCCCCAGTCCAGTGGCCAAGAAGGGCACGATCCGCTCGTCGAGGGAGAGGGAGTCGGCGACGGGAACGTGGACTTGGACGGCACCAGTCTCAGCCAAGGAGAGGGAATCGGCGACGGAAACGGCTTGGACGGCACCAATCTCGGCCAAGGAGAGCGACAGCCGCCGGATGTAGACGCCGTTCATCCATTCCAGTTTATCATAAGAGAAGGCGGCGGGCGATTTGTTGACTCCATCCAAGCCAAACTTCTCGATGAGTTCCTGGCGGGTGAAGAACTCGGTCTTGTCGTCGTAGGCCCAGCCCACCAGGGCCAGGAAGTTCACCATGGCCTCGGGCAGATAACCCTGCTGGCGGAACTCGTGGACGGCCACCCCGCCGTGCCGCTTGCTGAGCTTGCCCTTGCCCGTGGGGGCCAGGATGACGGGCAAGTGGACGTAGACGGGGATCTCCCAGCCAAAGGCATCGTAGAGCAGGACGTGCTTGGGGACGCTGGGCAGCCACTCGTCGGCCCGCATGATGTGCGTGATCTTCATCAGGGTATCGTCCACCACGGTGCCCAGGTGGTAGGTGGGGTAGCCATCGGATTTGAGGAGCACCAGGTCGTCCAACCTGGCGTTGTCAACGGTGATGTCGCCATGGAGCACATCGTGAAAGGACGTCTGGCCCTCCAGGGGGACCTTGAGGCGCACCACCGGCACGATGCCCTGGGCCTCGTACTCAGCGCGCTGTTTGGCCGTCAGATAGCGGCAGTGGCGGTCGTAGCCAAGATTCGGCTCGCCCCGACGACGACGCTCTTCCCGCGTCAGCGCCAGGCGCTCCGGGCTACAGTAGCAGCGATAGGCGTGGCCGCTGTCCACCAACTGCTGAGCGTATTTCTGGTAGATGTCCAGCCGCTGAGATTGGTAGTACGGGCCATAGTCACCGCCCACCTCCGGGCCCTCGTCCCACTCCAGGCCCAGCCAGCGCAGGCTCTCCAGGATGTTCCCCACCGCTTCGGGCTCATACCGTTTACGGTCTGTGTCCTCAATGCGCAGTATGAAGGCGCCGTTGTGCTGGCGGGCGAAGAGCCAGTTGAAGAGCGCCGTCCTGGCTCCCCCCACATGGAGATAGCCCGTGGGGCTGGGGGCGAAGCGCACGCGAACAGTGTTGGTCATGGTTTTTCCTCTCCAGGTTCATAATCTCAACCGCTGTGGTTTATCGCTCTGGGCTCAATGTGCAGGGTGTTTGAGAAAACACTTGGTCATCTGACCATACCCCAAGAGCATAGGCCCACAGGTCGCGCTGGTAGGGCTTCATCCTCAATCGCTTGAAATTCTCCCGCACCTCGTCCACCGTCAGGTAGCGCCAGATGTCTTCCCACCTGGCGTACTCCAGGATGCGGGTGATTAGCCAGGCTTTTTCGACCTCGTTATTGCCCCGCAGGATGCGGTGCACGTCTTCTTCGGTCAGGTCGTAGTCCCAGATGAAGTAGGGACGCTGGGATTCGGCTGACTGGTCACTCATGGTCGCTCCTCTAACGCAACCGATACTCTCGCGGACCGAGTATCTCCAGCTTACCTGTTTCCAGCCAGCGCCGTTTCCGCTCCAGGGCCATCTTCAGAAGCACCTGCTCTTCCTCGGGATCACGAGGCCGTCGGCGGGGCAGGCGTCGCCACCCGGCCCGCAATCGTTTGAGAGTGAACTCGCTCCGCCGCTTGACGTGCTCATCGTAGTTGATCACCGCCAGCCTCCCTTCTCAACTCGATCAGCTTATCCAGTGTGCCCCCTTCGGTCGCTCGTCGCTCCAGATAGGCCCAGTCCAGCACCTCGCCAAACAGTAGCATTAACTCCTTGACCCACAGACAATCTGCTTCCGACCTCCAGTGAATACAGGCGTTCAGACGGTCAATGAGCAGGTCTTCCTTACCGATCAAGCGGACAGTGTACTCGTCAATGGCTACCCTTTCCAGCCGCTCCCCGGAGCCAGCCAACACGTCGTCTGGCACTTCGACTGCCAGGTCCAGATCGGGCCGATACCAATGCCGACCCTCTCGATGAAACCCGGCCTGTTCCAGAACTTGCCCTACTATCGCCCTGTCGTAGCATACCAGATCAATGTCGGCGGTAGCGTAGTCTCCCAGGGTGTAGAACTCCAGCGCATGACCGCCGACGACAATCGGCTCCAGGTCATAAGGTTTCACCTGTTCGCTGAGCCAACCAACGAACAGCAAACGGCGCCTGCCTCTATCTGTGGTCTGAGCCAGTCTTTCCCAAATGTGAGCCATCGTCACAACTCTTTACAGATACTCCTCCACCGACGGCAGATGCCACTGCAACTGCTGGCGGTAGGTAGGATGCGGCTGGAAGGGCCGCAGACATTCCTCAATGGTGGTGTTGCCCACGATTTCTATGTCGTTCAGGTCGCCTGCGCCCAGGCCGCCGAGCTTGCAGTAGTGAAGATAACCAACCTCATCGAGATCGAAGCCCATCAGCCTGGTGGCTACGGTATCAGCGGCCAGAAAGTCGGTGCTGGCGATGGCTACTCTGAGATCAACGGGGGTGCCACTGCTGGGGCCGGAGCCCTCCATCCCCACGAAGCCATCAATCACCGAGAGGTGGGGAGCGATGACCTTGGCCAGGGAGTAGAGGTTGAGGTTGAGGCCGTGGTAGCCCTGGTGAAGGGCGAACTTGTCGCTACGACTGGCGGTGCTGAGGCGGCTTTTTGCCTTTTCTGCCAGGGCAGAATTGGTCAGCCGGTCAGGTAGGAGCTGGCCAACCATTTGGAAGAGTCCGCCTCCTCGGCCCCGGATCAGGCTGCCCACGATCATGTTTTTCAGCGAGAGGGTGACGATGACAGCGTCGTGGGTCTTGGGCGGGCCGATAGAGATGCGAAAGTCACTCTCCAGTGTGATTCTGGCCACTCGCACTGCCATAGGGCGTAGCCTTCGGTCATAGACCTGAACGGGCGTCCACTCGTCCTGGTTGAGATCCACGAACCGCACGTTGTATTCCTCGGCCAGGTCGAGGTAGCCGAAGTTGCGGTAGCCGTCGAAGGTCTCGCTCACCGCTGCCCCCTCACCGATGGTGATGGGGCCGTCGTGGCGAGGGCGCAGCCAGTCCAACACAGCCCGCACGGCCTCCACGTGGGTGGAGGCCAGTTGCTCCCTGGTGGAGACGAAGTTGGGCTTGATGAGGATGCGCTTCTTGTCGCTCAGGTCAATGTCGTCCTCGATCAGGGCCAAAGCCTGGGCGAGGTTATCATATCTCTTGGTTCCCTTGATTAGAGCGACCCGGCTTTTCACGTTTTAGAACTCTATCTTCTTATGCCGCATCACCACGCTCTGCACCAGACCTTCAGCCACGAGTAGGGTGATCAGGGAGCTGCCGCCGGAACTGATGAAGGGCAGGGGGATGCCTATCACCGGCAGCAGGCCCAGGTTCATGCCGATGTTCACCAGGCTCTGGAAGAAGATCAAAGCAGCCACGCCGCAGGCGATCAGGCGGCCAAAGCTATCACGAGCCAGGCTGGCCGCTCTGAGGATCCGCCACAGGACGATGCCGATGAGGGCAAACAAAACCAACGCCCCCACGAAACCCATCTCCTCGCCGATGACGGAGAAGATGAAATCGGTATGCCGCACCCTCAAGAAATGCAGTTGGCTCTGGCTGCCGCTGGCATATCCCTTTCCCAGCCACCCGCCAGAACCGATGCTGATCAATGCCTGGTCAATATTGTACCTGGCCGCCGGATCCCGGGCCGGGTTAACGAAAAGGAGGAGTCTCTCCTGCATGTAACCCTTGAGTGAGACCCAGATGAGCGGCGTGGCCAGAAGTCCAATAAGGCCGAAAACGCCCAGATGCAACGGGTGCATCCCGGCCATCAAGACCATGATCAGCCAGACAACCGCCAAAACAATCACCGTTCCTAAATGCGGTTGCAGATAGATCAAAACCATAGGCACAGCCACAAGGATAATAGAGAGCAGGACATAGTGAAAACGCCCTATCTCTTTCTCGCGCCGGGCCAGGAATTGAGCTAAGGTAACGATAATCAGTACCTTGGCCAGTTCCGAGGGTTGAAAGGAAGAGCCTGAGATCCAGCGCTGCGCCCCGTAGGTTGCCTGCCCCACCAAGAGGACCAGGAGTAAAGAAGCAATGATCAGGGCATAGAGGGGTTTTTGCAGATTTCCGAGGAAGCGATAATCAATGGCGGCCACCAATGGCATCAAGGCCAGACCCACCAGGGCCCAGATAGCCTGCCTGCGAGGCAGGTCTCGCAGGTCCGGCGTATCCGGGGTGGCGCTGTAAATCATGGCTACGCCGAAGACGACCAGGAACACCGTTGCAGCCAGCAGCACAAAATCAAAGTTGCGCCATATCTTGCGATCCATCTGTCACCAAAATCTTAACACTCCGTCATCTTCGCTGCCCACGAGCGCCGAGGAGGGGAATGTCGGCTGTCAGCCGACTGCGCTGCTTGCCTCGAGAGAAAGTAACTTCCACTCCCTCGCGATCTATCTCCACATGCTTGGAGATGACGGTGATGAGCTCGTCCTTGAGGGTTTGCAGAAGTTCCGGAGAGATCTTGATCCGGTCGTAGGCTAACACCAACTGCAAGCGCTCCTTGGCGATCTCCCGGCTGGAGGGTTTGCTTTTTCCAAGTAACCAGTCTAGAGCTCCCATACTTACCCCCTATCCTTGGCGAACAAAGCGAACAAAGCGTTCAATAAGATTGGGCATCTCCCTGATGTCCATGAAAGGGACCTCTTCGCCCAGCAGACGTCGGGCAATGTTGTGGAAAGCAATGCTGGCCGGAGCCTTATCATCCAGGGCAATGGGCACCCCCTTGTTAGTGGAAATAACAATGGCCTCGTCCTCGGGAACAATTCCTATCAAGTCTATAGCCAGAATCTCTATGACGTCCTCTGTGGTCAGCATGTTGCCGTAGCGTACCATCTCCGGCCGGAGGCGGTTGATGATCAGACTGGCTGGCCCTTTCTCCTCAGCTTCGACCAGGCCGATGATTCGGTCGGCGTCGCGGACGGCTGCGACCTCAGGGGTGGTAATGATGAGTGTCTTATCAGCCGGCGCGATAGCGTTGCGGAAGCCCTGTTCGATGCCGGCAGGCGAATCGATGAGGACAAAATCGAAATCATTGCGCAACTGGTTGCAGAGCCGGATCATGTCCTCAGGGCTGACGGCGGTTTTGTCGCGAGCCTGGGCTGCGGGCAAGAGGTACAGTTCCGAGACCCGCTTGTCCTTGATCAGAGCCTGGCGCAGGCGGCAATATCCCTCGGCGACATCCACGATGTCGTACACGATGCGGTTCTCCAGACCCATCACCACATCCAGATTACGCAGGCCGATGTCGGCATCAATTGCCACCACCCGCTGGCCCGAGAGGGCCAGGGCGACGCCCAGGTTAGCGGTGGCGGTGGTTTTGCCCACCCCTCCCTTGCCCGAGGTAATAGTGATAACCCTAGCTGCCATAGTCTCATCTCCAGTTGGTCAAATGGTCATTGGTCGGATGGTCATTTGGAGGTTGGAGGTTGGAAGTTTGAGCCTTGAGCTTTTGCTAGCGGCTAGACTTCCACTCTTTGACGATGATTTTCCCTTCCTCGACGGAGGCTACCTCCGGTACAGCCTTGTGCCCCGGTTTCCCCTCCGGCGAGCGTGCGATGTATTTGCCAATGCGGAGTTGGGTGGGAGCCAGGTCCAGGGCGCATACGATGGTTCGGTCGTCGCCCGTGGCCCCGGCATGAACCGTACCCCTGAGCCTTCCCCAGATGACGATATCGCCGCCGGCGACGACCTCAGCACCGGCGTTCACATCGCCAATGATCACCACGTGGCCTGGATGGCGGATGATTTGCCCGGAGTGCAAGGTGCAACGAACCAGGGCCCCCTCGCTGAAGTCTTCCTCGGCTCTCCATTTTGGTCGGGGCTTGGGCCAGAAGCTGCGCTTCGTCTCCAGGCCCAGGTGACCGGCAGCGGCTCTGGTGACGGGCGTTTCGCTAATCACCGTCCCCAGGGTGACCTCGTGTTGGGCCAACAGGGCTTGAATGTGCCCCATCTTTTCGACGGACACTTCCCGCTGCCCGACCGCCAGGGCCACCTGCCCCCCCTTGAAGAACGAGGCCGTACCGCTCAGTCGTTCCTCGAGTTCGGCCAAGAGGCTCGCCAACTCCCCCTCGCCCAGGGTCACTAGCAGACCATTTTTCGTTCCTTTGATATCAACACTGGCCAAAGCCATCCCCACTCCTGCTTCAATGATACCTCATAACGACAGACTTGTCAAAATCGTAAAAATCAGACAGCGGCTACTGTCCGAGAATGTAGCAGGGCGAGGCTCAAAAGAGATGCCTCGCCCCTAGGGTTCACATCGGAACTAACCTTGCAGTTCAAGGAGAATCTTTTCAAAGTAATCCAGCGACTCTGGGTTGACCAAAGCGTCCCTGTTCAGCACCGGCCTGCCATGGACGATGTTAGTGATGGCGCTTTCGACCTTCTTCATGCTGTAGGTGTAAGGAATGTCGGGCACCTCTACAATCAGCGCCGGAACGTGCCGGGGCGAGGCATTCTCCCGCAGCGCTCTCTTGATCGTGCCTTTCAGCTCCTCCGTCAGAGACAAGCCCTCGACAGGTTTCACGAACAGGATGATGCGCTGATCGCCCTGCCAGCTCTGTCCTATGGCCAGACTGTCCGCGACCTCCTCTAGCCTTTCCACCACGTCATAGATCTCGGCCGTGCCGATACGCACTCCAGCAGGTTTCAACACGGCGTCGGAACGGCCGTAGACGGTCATGCCGCCTGTGTCGCCGTGTATCACGATGTAATCCCCGTGGCGCCAAACATTTAGATTGGGGTAGAAAGTGAAGTAGGCGTTTTTGTACTTCTGGCCATCTGGGTCGTTCCAGAAATAAAGCGGCATGGAAGGAGAGGGAGCCTCGCACACAAGCTCTCCTTGCCGATCGAGTATGGCGTCACCCTCTTCGTCGTATGCCTTTACCTTCATTCCCAGGGACGGCCCCTGCAGTTCGCCGGCGTACACCGGGCTGATGAGATTACCTGCGGCGAAGGTTGCATTAAGGTCTGTGCCGCCCGTGATGGAATTGAAATGCAGATCCTCCTTGATTTCCCGGTACACGTATTCAAAGCCCTCGGCCGAAAGGGGTGAGCCAGTTTGCGATATCTCTCTCAACGATGACAAGTCGTAATCTTGGCCGGGCCTAATCCCCTGCTTCTGAAGATAATTGATGTAAGTTGCGCTGGTGCCGAAAATGGTTATCTTCTCATCTTGAATTAGTTTCCACATCGCCTCTGCATCAGGGTAAAGAGGGTTGCCGTCGTATAGAACCACGGTAGCTCCCACCGCCAGGGAGCTCAGCAGCCAGTTCCACATCATCCAGCTACAGGTCGTTATGTACGTGATTCTATCTTCGCGCTTCAAGTCGGTCTGCAACACGAGATCCCTCAGGTGAGTGATCAGAACTCCCCCGGCTCCCTGCACCATACATTTGGGCTTACCGGTGGTTCCGGAGGAAAACATGATATACAGGGGATGATCGAAGGGCAGTTGCTCGAATTGAGCGGGGAGGTAGCCTTCCCTGGCCAGGCAATCCTCAAAGTGGATGGCTTTAGGGATAGAGCCGATGTCGGGATTCTCTGTCGCGTAAGACACCACAATGACCTTCTCCAGTGAGGGAATCCCTTTCGCCACTTCCTCGGCGTTTCCCAGGGTGTTGTAGAGCTTGCCCTTATAGAAGTAACCGTCGGCGGCGAAGAGCACCTTCGGCTCCACCTGGCCGAGCCGGTCCAGGGTTGCCCGGGGGCCGATGTCCGTAGCGCAGGAGGCCCAGGTTGCGCCCATGCTGGTCGCCGCCAGCATGGCGATGGCTGTTTCCATCAGGTTGGGCATGTAGCCCACCACCCGGTCCCCCGGAGCAACACCCATCTCGCGCAGCGATTTGGCCAGGCGCGCCACCGTGTCGTAAAGCTCGGCGTAGGTCATGGTGGCCGATTTCTGGGTTTCTCCTTTGAATATGAAAGCTAACTGGTCGTCCCTATATCTGAGGAGGTTCTCGGCGAAATTCAACCTCGCACCGCCAAACCACTTCGCGCCAGGAAACTTGCTCAGGTCATCAACTACTTCGTCATATCCTCGGGAAGCCTTGATCTCCCCGAACTCCCACATAGTCGCCCAGAAATCCGGTATGCTTTCGATTGACCAGTTCCACAGTTGGGTGTAAGAGTCAATCTCAAGACCGTATTTTTCGTTGACAACGCCGATAAACCGGGTTATGTTGGCGCGGTTCTTGCGTTCCTCAGAAGGCTCCCAAAGTGGCTTCTCCATGGAACATCTCCCTTAATAAGTGTCCCTACGTCGCAGGCAACAGCTTCGCCAGCTCAAGTCCCTCTCTTGGTGGACATCGGCATCGGTAGGGGCTTCACTGTCATCGGCGTGGGCCTGTCCGTAGGTATTGGAATCGGGGTTACCGGACCGTTTTCACGATTTGTGCAGCGGTGATGGTCTCATCCTTCGTGATAGTCGTCGCCTCCGTCAGGATGGCAGTAGCGACGATGATACGATCAAAGAGCTCGGGAATATCCTTGGCCGAAAACTATTCTCGAAGACGGGCGTATTGGCCTAGATGAGATAGGGCGGAGACGGCCCTCTGCACCTGGGAGTAGACGGGGAAGCCCTGGCCCTCGATCCTGGCTACCGCCTCTCTCACGGATTCTTCGTTCCCCTCGACGCAAAATAGCACCGGCTTGCCGGAGGCGCGGAGCAAGTCGAAGTTGGGGATGTAAGCATCCCAGCCGGGCATGGCGAAGAGGTTGGCGATCAGCGCATCTGCTCCCTCGTCGCTCAGCAGCGCCTCGATGGCGATCCCGTAGGCTGTCTCCACCCAATTTCGTTCTATGGCCGGCCAGAGGTCTACGGGATTCCTTACCCTGTGCCAGGCGGGCGTTATCTCCCTGAGGGCTTCCACCGTCGCGGGCGAAAACTCGGCCAGCTCAAGCCCCGCCTGTTGGCAGGCGTCCGAGGCGATGACGCAGCCCGCCCCCGTGTAGTGAATGACGGCCACCTTGTTCCCGCTGGGGAGAGGCAGGAAGGCGAGAGCCTTGACCACGTCGAGCATCTCCTCGAAGCTGTGCACCCTCAACAGGCCCGCCTGCTTGCAGGCCGCCTCGAAGACCTCGGCCCTGCCGGCCAATGATGCGGTGTGCGACAGGGCCGCCTTGGCGCCAGCCTCGGTGGTGCCCGCCTTGAAGACGACGACGGGCTTCTCCCCGGCGATTTCCCTGGCCACCTTCAGGAACCGGCGGCCATCGCCCAGCCCCTCGATGTACATGGCCACGACTTCGGTCTGCGCGTCCCCCGCCAGATACTCCAGGGCGTCGGCGTCGTCCACGTCGGCCTTGTTGCCCAGGCCAGCTACTTTGCTGATGCCGAAGTGTTGGGAGGAGAGGATGTGCTCGAACGACACCCCCAGGAAGAGGCCGGTTTGGGCGACGAAGGCCACGTTCCCCGAAGTCACCTCGTCCACAGGGACGAAGGAAGAAGTGAAATTGTTCTCGGCGTTGAAAACGCCGGTGGTGTTCGGTCCCACCACCCGGATGCCGGCCTCACGGGCGATGGCCACCACTTCCTCCTCCAGCCGCCTCCCCTCCTCGCTCTCCTCCGAGAAGCCGGAGCTGATAATGATGACCGCCTTGACCCCCTTCCTGGCACAGCCCTTCATCACCTCCACCACGACCCTGGCGGGCGTGGCGATGATGGCCGTGTCAACTGGATGGGGAATCTGGTCAACGGCGGGATAGGCCTTGAGGCCCAGAATCTCCCCCGCCTTCGGGTTGACGGGGTAGACCTCGCCCTCGTATCCCAGCGTCAGCAGATTGTGGAGGATGTTGAAGCCCGCCTTGTTGGGAGTGGCGCTGGCCCCGACGACGGCCACGCTTCGCGGCTCGAACACCGCGCTGAGGTCCGCCTGGGGCGCGGCATCGAACCTCCCCCCCAG
>CAZVCJ010000040.1:13582-29311 GCA_964625745.1 uncultured Anaerolineae bacterium
GTTGGGGGGGACTGAGGGGGGGCCAGGATCATCCTGGCGTCCACCACCAGGCTGCCCTGAGGGTGGGCGAAGACGGGATTCAGGTCCACCTCTTTGATGGCGGGGTAGGCCGTCACCAGGTTGGAAACCTTCAGCAAGATGCCCCTCAAGCTGGCCACATCGACCGGCCGTCCTCGCCCCCCCAATTCGCCAATTCGCTGATTCGCTGATCCGCTGATTCGCTGATTCGCCCGGTAGCCCTGAAGAAGCTGATAGCCTTTGATTTCCTCCATCATCTCCTGGGCGTCGCGCTCAGTCACGGGAATCACTCTGAAGGAGACGTCCTTCAGCACCTCCACGAACACGCCGCCCAGCCCGAACATCAGAACGGAGCCGAAGGTAGCGTCCCTGGTCGCGCCGACGATCACTTCCAATCCTGGCTTCGCCATCTCCTGTACGCTCACGCCGATTACATCGCAATCTTTGAACCTGGTGACGAGCTCGTTGTAAGCTCCTCTCATTCCCTCCTTGTCCAGGTTGAGCTTCACCCCGCCGGCGTCCGATTTGTGGATGATCTCCGGCGACAGGATTTTCAACACAACGGGGTATCCTATCGCCTCGCTCATGCTGACCGCTTCCTCCTCGGATTTAGCGACGAGCCAATTCGTGGTAGGCACGCCGATGTCTCTCAGAATGGCCTTGCACTCGTGCTCCAACAGGTAAACTCTGTCTTCTCGGCGCGCATGGGCTATTATCTCTTCTATCAGATCGGTCAATTGCATCTCCCTCTACGTTATTTCAAAGACCTCCGAGATTTTATTGGTCGAAACCTCGGAGGTCTGAAGGCTCTATTTTATTCTCCGGCTCACTCCTCGGCCAGGACAAAGTAGACGTCTGTCGGCTTGAGCTTGGAAAGGCGCAGGTATTTGGCCTCGACCTTCTTGCCGATCCAGTCGGTGGTAGCATCGTAGGGATCAACGCCCAGGAGACGACCCAGGAACAGAGTATCGGCTCCTTCAAACTCGACCTGAATGAGCACGAAGGGACACTCTGGCAGGAACTCCTCGCTCCCGAAGTGGCAAACGGTGAAGGCGTGGATGGTCCCCTCGTCGGGGAGGCGCACCCACTCGGTCTCCCGGCCGCTGTACATGCAATGCCCACGGGGGGTAGCGTAAGTGTAACCCGTCTCCGGCTCACGACAACCCAGAAAGACCTTGTTGGTCAGCCCGGCGAAGAAGGGGGAATCCTGCCCATAGGAGTGCAAGTAGGTGACGCTGTAGGGTTGCTCGATCAGAATGGGTGCCATCTGCTTGAGCAGGGC
Organism: uncultured Anaerolineae bacterium; assembly: GCA_964625745.1. Classification (GTDB taxonomy): domain Bacteria; phylum Chloroflexota; class Anaerolineae; order VGOG01; family VGOG01; genus CAZVCJ01. The sequence goes on from CAZVCJ010000040.1 coordinate 14,883, forward strand.
CAGCGTTTCCTCGTTAAGTTCTCGTGGGAAGGGGACGTTGTGGAGAACGTAGCCGCCCAGGGTCTCTTCTCTCTTGCTGACGATCTCTTTTTTGTCAGACATAATTTGCTCCTTAATCTCTTTCAGGGTGTTTCATAATTCTATCAAAAGCTGCTCCTGCGCTCTTGAAACGGAGTCCGCAACTTGTTGCGGAAAGTGACTTGCACGAGTGACTTTTCGACCCGTGAAACACCCCGAACAAGTTCGGGACTCCACTTATGAAACACTCTCTCTTTCCAGGATGCTGACGGTGACGTAGGTTCCCGTTCCCGCGTGGCTGTGGATAGCGCCGCGCACAGCGTCTGGCACCTGCAAAGTGGGGTCGCCAAAGTGCTTGCCGATAGCGCCCTGCAATTGCCAGATGGCAAAGACGGCCTGCATCAGTCCGGTTGCTCCCACGGGATGGCCACAGGCGATGAGTCCCCCCGAAGGGTTGACCGGGCAAACCGACTCCTCTGGCAAGGCCAGGCCATAATCTATGCCAGGCATGAAAGCCTTCCCGCTGGCGGCAAACTTCCCGCCCTCACCGTACCGGCACAGGCCCATGTCCTCGCAGGTCTGGATCTCGCTGGAAGTGTAGGCGTCGTGCAGCTCAACGAAGTCAATTTCGTTCAGCGGGTCGGTGATACCGGCATTCTGGTAGGCTTCTTTGGACCCCATGCGGCCAGCGCGGAAGGAGTGGACGCCGGGGTAACGGAAGCCTCTATCCCACAGCCCTTTGTAGTAAGCCCGCGAATCGTCGTCCATCTCGTTGGGCAGGGCGTTATAGCGGTAGAAGTCCTCGTAGGACTGGTGAGGCCGGTCGGCCATGCGCATGGCGTCCGTCCCGCGCCCGATGCCGGCGATTTTGACCAGCGGCCGGGAAATGGTCGCGCCCGCTTTCTCCAGCCTGGCCAGGCCGTCCTCACTGCAGAGAATAGTGCAGGCTGCGCCGTCGCTCATCACGCAGATGTCCAAACGGGTCAGCGGCCAGGCCACCATGGGCGCGTTGCGCACGTCCTGGATGGTGTAGCGATTCCGTTTCTGAGCGTAGGGGTTGTAATAGGCGTTGATGTGGTTCTTGACAGAGACGTGAGCCATCTGCTCCACGGTGGTCCCGAACTCGGCCATGTGGCGGGTGACCATCATGGCGTAGTACCCGGAATAGAAGCCGCCCACGGGATAGTCAAAGCTCACGTCCGAAGCCAGGGCAATGAACTCGTTCCCCTTCCAGGTCTCGACGTGGGACATCAACTCAAAGCCATAGCACAGGCAGACGTCCATGTAGCCCGAAGCGATGGCTTTCCACCCTTCCTGGAAGCAGATGCCCCCCGTGGCCCCGCCGCCCTCCACGCGGTGGGATGGCTTGGGGCACAGGCCCAGGTAATCCTGGGCGATGATGCCGGCCATCAGTTGGCGGGCGAAGTGGTCAGAAAAGTAAGAGGCCACCGTGCCATCTACCAACTCGAAGAACTGGGGATGTTCCAGCCCAATGTCGGCGATGGCGTAATCGTAGGCCTCTTTGACAATGGCAGGGTAGGTCTTGTCGGGGCGGGACTTGGCAAATTTGCTCACCCCACCCGATACAGCGTACACAGTTCGCATATATTTGCCTCCTTAGCTATAGCTTTATAGTTCGAGATCTGTTCCTTGCCATACTCCATGGCTGGCAGCACCTTGCCCGTAGTTGGGCGCTTCGAGGCTACAGCCTGAGTCCCTGGAGATATTGGCGGAGCTGCGGGCCGATGCGGTCATCTTTCAGGGCCAGGGCGATGAACGTCTGCAAGAGGCGCAACGGGTCGCCGGTGGTGTACCAGGTCCCTTGGATCGGCTGGGCCACGACTCGCTTCCGTTGGGCGAGGGCCAGCATGGCGTCGGCCATCCACAACTCCCCTCCCTTGCCCAGCTTTCGGTTCTCCAGGATTTCGACGATTTCGTAGGGAACGACGAACCTCCCTACCTGAACAAGATTGGAGAGGACCTTCCCTGGCTCGGGCTTCTCGATGAGATGCTCGATTTCGGGTGCCTCTGTGCCCTCTTTCAGCTTGATGCAGCCGTAGAGGTGAGCTTCCTCCCAGGGCACCTCGTAGGCAGCCATGGCTCCGGCGGGGTGGTAACGCTCGTAGGCGTCCATCACCTGGCGCAGGCCGGGCGGGTCCGCATCAATGACGTCGTCGCCAAACATGTAGCAGAATATCTCGTCCTTGCCGATGAAGGGGCTGGCTGCCAGCAGCGGGGTGCCGTTGCCATAGGGCAAGTCGGTTCCCTGGCGAACGAAGGCGAAGTTGGCCAACTGCGAAACGCGCCTGACCTCTTCCAGAAGGCGCAATTTGCCCGTTGCCTCCAGGGTCCGTTCCAACTCAGGTGCTGAGTCGAAGTGATCGGTGATGGCATGGCTGCCGCGTCGAATCACCAAGATGACGTCGGTGATGCCTGAGTCGACAGCCTCCTCCACCACGTGCTGGAGGATGGGCCGATCCAGCAGCGGGAGCATCTCCTTGGGCACGGCTTTGGTGGCTGGCAGGAACCGCGTTCCCAGTCCGGCGGCGGCGATGACGGCTTTGGTGATTTTCATGGCTAACTCTCCTGCAACTCGATCATCGCCCCAATCTCATCTAGAACCTCAAGCGTTGTTATCGCTGGGTGTGCCTCCACACCTTGTGGAGTATGGAGATGGAAGGGAAAAGTCTGCAGCTTTCGATGGTGAGGAGCGGAATCCCATCTAACGATCAGGTTGTTCTCTGCATCCATGTAGTGAAAGCGAAACTTGGTTCGTTCAACCGGCAATTGCTCAGAGAACTCCAGAGTTGAACCATCAACGAAAGTAATCCTGCCTTTGACGAAACCCATTCCCAGATTGGCGTCTATCTCGCGTTGAATGGAGGACGAGATGATGATGGGCGCTATCTCTTGGAGATGGGCATCGAGCTTTGCCAGGTACTCTTCAATGGTCATAGGCGTATGGTTTCCAAGAGTTGGAGTTGCCTTAGCGTTTTATGGTAGGCGTCCAGGAGATACTGCCACTCGAACCAATCGGCATCATCGCCTAGTTCGCCGGCATTAAACTTGGCGACAAAATCCTCCGATGCCATTCCGTATCGGCGCTCAAGGGCAGTTAAGCGCTCCTTGTATCTGCTGAGCCCGAACCCAAGAGCTTTCATCTTCATTTCTAAACTTGACTTCACGATAGGGACGACTTCCCATTGAAGAGTTATCGTATCCATAGCGTCACCTCCAATCGGTCTGGGCTAGGCAATGCATCGCCTCTTCTCAATCATAACCTTAAGGCAAGCTTGGACAGTGTTCTTGATGTTGGCCAAGGCTTCCTCCTTTGTTTTGCCCTGAGACATACAGCCTGGGATTTGCGGGCACTCAGCGATGATATAGCCGTCTGCCCCTTCTTCTAGAACGACCTTGAGAGTCATTGGATCCTCTTCTGGAACACGGAAACACGGAGAAGCACGGAACACACGGAATCCCCTTCCGTGAATCCCCTTCCGTGTGTGTGTGTGCACCGCCGTGAACAGGCGGTGCTGGGTGACTTTCCTCGTTTTAAAAAGGCTGTCCAGCACCGGCTCTTCCAGGCCGGTGCGGCTTCGCCAACTGGAAATGAAACACTCCCTCCTCAGTTCACCGCTCATAACACGGGTTTCCTCTTGTGCCACTCTGTAGCCTGCTCGTAGGCATAGGCCACCCGCAGAACCGCTTCCTCGGAGAAGGCGTCCCCCATGATCTGCAGGCCCACGGGCAGGCCGTCGGCGAAGCCGCAGGGAATGGAGATGCCGCAGATGCCGGCCAGGTTCAGGGACAGGGTGAAGACGTCGGAGAGGTACATCTGCAACGGGTCGTCCACCTTCTCGCCAATCTTGAAGGCCACCGTGGGAGAAGTAGGAGCTACCAGCACGTCGAATTTCTTGAAGGCTTCGTCGAAATCCCGCTTGATGAGGGTGCGTACCTTTTGGGCCTTGAGGTAGTAGGCGTCGTAGTAGCCCGCCGAAAGGGCATAGGTACCCAGCATGATGCGCCGCTTCACTTCGGGACCGAAGCCACCCTGACGGGTCTGACGGTAGGCGTCCCACACGTCCTCCACCTCAGGGCGGGAGTAGCCGTATTTCACGCCATCGTAGCGGGCCAGGTTGGCTGACGCCTCGGCCGGAGCGATCAGGTAGTAGGCGGGCAAGGAATACTCGGTGTGAGGGAGCGAGACTTCGTCCACCTCTGCGCCCAGGTTGGCTATTTTGTCTATGGCTGCCCGCACCGCTGCCTCCACCTCAGGCTGCATGCCCTCGACAAAGTACTCCTTCGGAACGCCCACTCTCATTCCTCGAATGTCTGGGATGAGGGCCTCGGCACAATCGGGGGCAGGGACGTCAACCGAGGTGGAATCGCAGGGGTCATAATGGGCAATGGCCTGCAGCATGATGGCACAATCGGTCACGTCCTTGCCGAGGGGACCGATTTGGTCCAATGAGGAAGCAAAAGCCACCAGGCCGTAGCGAGAGACGCGGCCATAGGTGGACTTCAGGCCGGCCACACCGCAGAAGGCAGCCGGCTGGCGCACACTGCCGCCGGTGTCGGAGCCCAGGGCGCCTAGACACTCGCCGGCGGCCAGGGCGGCGGCGCTGCCTCCGCTGGAGCCGCCAGGAACCCGGCTCAGGTCCCAGGGATTGTGAGTGGGGAAAAAGCCCGAGTTCTCCGTGGAGGAGCCCATGGCGAACTCATCCATGTTGGTTTTGCCCAGGATGACGGCGCCTCTCCGGCGCAGGTGCTCGATCACCGTGGCGTTGTAGGGTGGGATGAAGTTTTCCAGGATCCTGGAACCACAGGTGGTCGGTACACCTTTGGTGCAGATGATGTCCTTTATAGCCAGGGGTATGCCCAGGAGGGGGTGATCCTCGCCAGCAGCCCGCCGCCGATCCGCCTCGCGGGCCTGCTCCAGAGCCAACTCGGGAGTGATGGTGAGGTAAGCCTTGACCTGGTTATCAACTTCCACGATGCGCTCGATAATGGCCTGAGTCAGTTCGACGGCCGAGATCTCACCCTCTCTCAGCAGTTCCTGGGCTTCGTGGATGGTCAACTCGTATAATTCCAAGCTAACTCCCCAGCAAAGATGGTAGTAAGGTGACGACGACTCCTACGAATTCCTCCGCCTGGTCAATTGCCTCGTTCACCTGCTCGAGCGTGAAATCCTTTTTCCGCTCGTAGTCGGCGTCCAGGCGGAACTTGTGGGCTTGCTTGAACCAGCGGTTGTACTTGGCATCCACCATCCCTGGCTTGATGAAGTGCAAGCCGAAGAGGGAGATAGTGCCGGCGTGGGATTTGATGCGGATAGTGCGAGCAGCCAGCGCTGCGTCAGCGGCGTCTAGGAAGGCGTAGTAGGCCAGAGACATGGCATTGCCATATTCGCCGATTTCCCGTACTGCTCTGGCAGAACGTAGGCGGCCGTATGCCGATTCGATGAGCCCCTGCACTACCTTAGCTGGGTCTCCTTTCCCTACCACGACAGGTCCCCCTTCCAATACGATTCCCTCGTCGGCCACGTTGCGCATCAGCGGTGTGCCAATGGCTGACCATTCAGCTATCTGGTCGCTGGTGAAGTCGAGGGCTGAGATGTCTATCATCTTCTCCAAGAGAGTGTCAGATGTGAGGTCACTGATGATGTCATCCACTTCTGGTGTCTGGTGCTCCACGATGACCAGCAGGTCTATGTCTGAGCCTGGGTGGGCATCTCCCCGCGCCTTGGAGCCAAAGAGGATGATGTCTTTGATCTGGCCAGGTAGCTTGGCGAGGAGCCTCCTCTTGAACTCCTCGACAGCCAAGAGTTCATCAGGCTGCAAGACATGGGAGATAGGTTTCCCTTGTACTGCCATTCGCTCCATGAATGATTCACTCCAGAATCGCTTGTACCTTGAAGCAGCCGTTCTCGGCATCGGGCGCGTTGGCCAGGATGTCTTCGCGGGAGAAAGAGGGCCTGACCTCGTCTGTCACCATCACGTTCCGCAAGGGGAGTACCGTGGCTGTGGGTGGGATAGCTTCGGTATCCAAACGCTGCAATATCTCGGCGTACTCCAGAATGGCTGAGAGTTGCTCCCCGAATTTCTCCCTCTCCTCGTCGGTTAAGCTGAGCTTCGCCAGCTCGGCGATGTGCTCCACTTCCTCGTGGCTCAGTTTCGTCTCTTGATTTCGTTTATCCATCTTCGCACCCTGGCGTATTATAACACTTTCGGGCAGAGCGAGCAAGTTAGGAGGATCGTACGAGATCAGTAAACCAGGCTGTTATCTTCAGCATCGCCATCTCTATCTTCTCCTGATAACGCCAGAAAACCAGAGCGATGGCCATCACGCCAGTGATGAAGAACGTTACCTGGGTTCGAGTGAGGGCGGCAGCGTTAGCGCCCACAAAGTTGGCTGCGACAATGCCTGGCAGACGGCCGATGGCGGCCAACACAACCAATTCAAGTAGAGGCAGGAGGGTGAGGCCAGCCAGAAAGCAGGCTACATCGTCGGGCAAGAATGGAAACAGGAACACGAGGAAGAAGAACAGGGCCCCCTTCTGCTGTGAGTAACCATCGAGACGTTCCAGCGTCTCTCTTTTGATCAACCGCTCCGCCCAGGGCCGCCCGAAGCGTCGAGCCAAAGCCATGGCCAGGCTAGAGCCGATGATCACCCCGACCAGGCTATAGACAGTCCCCCAGACCGCGCCAAAGAGGTAGCCGTTTACGGCGTCTATGACCTGGCCGGGGATGGGGGCCAGGAGCACCTGCGCCACGTGCAACAGGATAGTTGCCAGCGGGGCCCAGTACCCAAACCTCGTCACGAACTCCTGTACCGTGGTTCTGTCGGCAAAGAGAGATAACAGGGGCCTGTGCCAGATGAGCAAGGCTGTGACCGCGAGGGCCAGAAACCCCAAGACAGCCAGCGTCCGTCCCCGAATTCTACCCATGCCCTCAATATACCAGGGAAAGCTCAAATCGTCAAATGCCTGACAACTTGCACTTTTTGGCTTTTTCTGTTAACATTAAGGCGAGATTCAGTAGTGCACAATTTTCCAGATCGGTGCCCAGCTATGACTGCTACGAATCGATTGGGGCGGCATTACTGCAAGTCATCGGAGGAACAAATGTTCGAACGCTATCATCCTGATGTGGAAGCCTATGATGAGCTTTGCCAAACTGGGCCTTGTTTCATTTGCGAAATTGTGGCGGGAAATCCGGACTATCCTGCTCATATTGTTTACGAAGATAACGCGGCGATTGCTTTTCTCAACAAGTATCAAACACTGTACGGCTACACATTAGTTGCACCACGAGAGCACCGTGAGCAAGTAACGGGTGACTTTACCGTCGAAGAATATCTTGATCTCCAACGAGTCATTTATCGAGTCGCTGAAGCAGTGCGGCAAGAAGTGGGTGCCGAGCGAGTGTATCTTCTTTCATTGGGCAGCCAGCAAGGGAATCGGCACGTTCACTGGCACATCGCTCCATTGCCGCCTGGAGTGCCTTATAAAGGGCAGCAACTTGCGGCCATTAGCTGGGGGAGGAAAGGCGTTCTGAAACTGTCGGAAGAAGAGAGAGCATCTCTTGCCACACGTATTCGTCGGAAGATAGAATCTTTGAACGGCACCTGGCAACAGTTGGGGGCGCTTGGCATAGCCTGTTGCCTTCCAACACGCACTGCACGCGACCAGGCTTCGCCTGAGGCAAATCGCGGCGCGCCAGGTAGCGCGGGCGGCCCTGGTCAGGTAGACTCAATCGTAAACACGTCTGGCAGGTGAGCTTTTCGTTATACTGGCATTGCCTGTGGCTTCCGGTCTGTCCCAGGAGAACTAACCATGAACATCAACACCAAACGGCGCATTCTGCGCAGGCACAAGAAAAAGAATAACAATGGTGGCCTGCTCTTGCGTCTGCTTATTGGCGTGGTAGCTATAGCCTTTCTGGCGGCCACTGTACTCGGTCTTGCAGGCATCGGTACAGCGGTTGGCGTGTATAACTACTACGCTAAGGACCTGCCCGATCCTGGCCGGCTCGAGACGGATCAGGAGGAGTTCGAGACCACCAAGATCTACGACCGCACCGGTCAGGTGCTCCTGTACGAGATTTTCGACCCACGGTTTGGTGATCGCACCTGGGTTGCGCTAGATCAGATGCCGCTTTACCTGAGTCAAGCTACCGTCGCCATTGAGGACAAGACTTTCTACGAGAACCCTGGCTTCGATATCAGAGGTTTTGCTCGAGCCTTTTACTACTACGTTCTGCGAGGCGGCCAGGTTCAAGGTGGCAGCACCATCACCATGCAGTTGATCAAGAATGTGCTGATCCCTGTGGAGGAGAGATATCAGGTGCTCTACTCTCGGAAGATCAAGGAGTTCATCCTGGCCCTGGAGGTCTCGCGACGCTATAGTAAAGATCAGATTCTGGAATGGTACCTGAACTCCAACTTCTATGGGAATCTGGCTTATGGCGTGGAAGCAGCAGCCCGGGTTTACTTTGATAAGACCGTCCAGGAGTTGGACTTGGCTGAATGTGCCATGCTGGCTGCCGTGCCTCAGTACCCCGGCCTGAATCCTATTGATAATCCAGGCGAGGCTCGCAAGCGCCAACACCTGGTGCTGGACGCCATGGTGCGTCAGGGCTACATCACCGCCGAAGAAAGTGTTGCAGCTAAGTACCAAAAGCTGGATATCAAAGCCCGCGAGGAGCGTTACGACATCATCGCCCCTCACTTCGCCATCTATGCTCGCAAGCAACTGGAGGAGATGCTCGGCCCTGAGCTGGTGCACCGCGGTGGGCTGCGAGTCTACACCACCATTGACCTGGAGATGCAAGACCTGGCTCTGGAAATCGCTCGGCAGCACGTGGCGGAGCTGCAAGCTGAAGAGCGCAACGTTTCCAATGCTGCCGTGGTGGTCATCAACCCCCGAACCGGTGAGATTTTGGTCATGTTGGGCAGTCTCGACTACTGGGACGACAAGATCGCGGGTGAGGTCAACGTAGCTTTGGCTAATCGTCAGCCTGGCTCGTCCTTCAAGCCCTTTACCTACGTGACCGCTTTCTCTCAGGGCTACACGGCAGCTACCATGATCATGGACGTACGCACCGCCTTCCCTGACCCGCCCAATCCACCCTACGTGCCGGAGAACTATGACCGCAAGTATCACGGCCCCAAGAGAATACGCCAGACCCTGGCGTGCTCATATAACCTGCCGGCCGTTAAGGTGCTGGACATGGTCGGGGTGGAGAACGTGATCAACACCGCTCACCGCCTGGGCATCAACACCCTGAACGACGAGTATTACGGGCTGAGTCTGACTTTGGGAGGGGGCGAGGTCACACTGTTGGACATGACCTACGCCTTTAGCGTGTTCGCCAACGGTGGGACCATGGCCGGCGTGCCTGTGGAAGAGCCGGCCCTCGGCTACCGAGAGCTGGACCCGGTGGCCATCCTGCGGGTCGAGGATCGGGACGGGAACATCTTATGGCAATACGCTACCCCTGAGACCAGAAAGGTCTTGAGCCCTCAGTTGGCGTATCTTCTCACCGACGTCCTGTCCGACAACGATGCTCGTGCGCCGGCCTTTGGCTGGGAAAGCACGTTGCACCTCAGCCGTCCGGCCGCAGCCAAGACCGGCACCACCAACGATTTCCGCGACGCCTGGACCATCGGCTACACCCCGCAAATAGCCACCGGCGTCTGGGTAGGTAACAGCGGCAACGAGGCCATGGAACACGTGCCTGGGTCGCAGGGAGCAGGCCCCATCTGGCACGATTTCATGGAGAGGGTGCTGGAGGGGATGCCCGTGGAAGAATTCGAAAGGCCGCCCGGCTTTGAGGAGGTGGAGGTCTGCTCCGTCTCAGGGATGTTGCCCACCGAACACTGTCCTCACAAAGTTAAGGAGATCTTCATCGAGGGAACGGCCCCTACTGCGTACTGCAACGTCCACCAGGTATTTCGGGTCAACAGGGAGACCGGCAAACTGGCCACGGTTTACACCCCGCCCGAACTGGTGGACGAGGTGGTCTACGAGATCTTCCCCCCTGAGGCTACCGACTGGGTGCGGGAACAAGGTATCCCCCAACCACCAGCCCAGTATGACCTGGCCTACGGCCCCAGCCCGGCTTCCGGCGATGTAGCCATCACCAGCCCCGCCCCCTATGCTTACCTCCGGGAGACAGTCCCCATCATCGGCAACGCCAAGGCGGTGAATTTCCAGCTCTATCGCCTGGAGTACGGTCAGGGGCTAAACCCCTCGGCCTGGATCCAGATCGGCGGCGACCACTACAATCAGGTTGGCAACGCCCCCCTGGAGTACTGGGACGTGAGTAGCCTGGATGGGCTCTACACCCTTCAGCTTTCGGTGGTGGATGGGGGTGGGAACTACAGAAGGGCCACCATCCAGGTCACGGTGGATAACACCCCGCCGGAGCTCGAGCTCGTCTATCCCTACGATGGCCACACCTATTACATGGAATACGACGAATGGGTCAACATTTCGGCCGACGCGGTGGACAATTTCTCTATGGATCGGGTGGAGTTCTACCTGGACAACAATCTGTTGAGCTACAGCACCATACCTCCTTACAACACCAAGTGGACCATCGTTATGTCCGACACCATCCCTGTGCCAGGCACGGTGGCGCATGAGACCCAGATTGTCCAAAACCCAGACGGCAGTTTGACCACCCAGGTGATCACCGTCACCCAGGTGATCACCGATTCGGATGGCATGCGCATGCAGGTTTTCGCCAACGGGATGACCATCATCTCCGACACCCACGGCTACACCGAGACACACCAGATCCACGTGGTGGCCTTTGACACGGCCGGAAACGAGGTCGAGAGCGAGAAGGTGCACATCTACGTCGTGCACGAGCAGGAAGAGGAGGAGCAGACCACGGCCTTGTGGCTGGATGATCGGGTGGCTTATCTCGAAGATAGAACACAGATTAGCAGGATTTACGGATAGTGGCCTATTCACAGGGAATCTTGTCCATTTGTGGGAATCCACCCTCCCCCTGCCCCTCCCTGGGAGGGAGGGGTGAATGCTTATCCGCTCCGTCCGTTAAATCCCCCAGGTCCGTTGTTCCCCCCTCCCTGGTGAGCGCAATCTGCCATCTCCTGCGCATCCCCTTTCGCCCCCCCTTCATCCCCCCCAACTTTGGGGGGGAAAGAGGGGGGGCGTTCGATACCCCCAGCTCGATCTTGATCATCAAGCCCTGCTGCCTGGGCGATGTGCTCATGGCCACACCGGTGATAGCGGCCCTGCGCCAGGCCCTCCCCAGGGCCAGGATTGACTTCGCAGTAGGTGACTGGGCGCGGGCCATGGTCGAGAACAATCCCCACCTGGACGGGCTGGTGGATTGCGGCCCAGTGGGGAGCGGCAGCCGCTACTCCTGGCGCGAATACCTTGACCTGGTTAGACGAATCCGCGCTGGAGGGTACGAGGCTTGCTTCGTTCTGGATCGCTCCCCGCTGATCAGCCTGCTGCCGTACCTGGGCGGCGTCCCCCAACGGGTGGGCCTGGATAGCCAGGGCCGAGGCTTCTCCTTGACCGTTGGCCTGCCGGTAGTGGGCCTCAAACATGAAGCAGACCTCTATCTCGACACAGTGCGGGCCGTCGGCGTCGAGGTGAAGGATCCGAGGCTGGAGTTCTATCCCAGCGAGGAGGATCATCGTCATGTCGCCGAGATGCTTGCCCTGAGCCCAGCCGAAGGGTCGAGAGCGGCGCCCCAGGTTCCCCTGGTCGTCATTCATCCGGCGGGGGGGAGCAATCCAGGGATGACCCTCTCGGCCAAGCGTTGGCCACCCCAGCGTTTCGCTACCCTGGCCGACCGCCTCATCGAGGAAAGAGGGGCTCAGGTGCTCCTGGTGGGCGGGCCGGACGACGGGCCTATCACTGCCGCGATCAAAGATGGCATGAGATACGAGCCTCGTGATCTGACGGGGCAGTTGACCTTTGGGCAATTGGGCGCTCTCTTGGAGCGGTGCGACCTGTTTATTGGCCACGACACTGGCGCCATGCACCTGGCGGTAGCTGTGGGCGCGCCGGTGGTGGCTATCTTCGGCCCGTCTGACCCGCGGATGTATGGCCCTTACGGTAAGAACGGCGTGACGCTCTGGCACGCCGTAGGTTGCAATCCTTGCCTGCTGCGCGGCCGCTGGGACGCTGCCTGTCGCCGCTTCAGGTGTATTGAGGCAGTGACGGCGGAGGAGGTGTGGCAAGCAGCAATCACTCTTCTGTAGATGACTCGGAAATCCCCATGCTAAAAACCCGGGTGCGCCACGGCACACTCCAAGAGCCGGCTGAAAAGCCGGCTCTTGTTTTTATCCGCGAATCTGCGTTCGTGGGTCGGGAAACGTAAGCCACTTTTCACTGATCAAATCCAACAGATGAGGAGCCTCGTCAAGCCTTAAGCGTCTGACCGGGGCTCTTTTCACAATGATACAACAAGCTACTACATATAGTTGCTGATTTACTCATCACTACAATATGTTGATTCGTGATACTGTCGGATTCATGTATATTTCACACCTTATTCACGTTATTTTTACCCACGAACTGAGGGTAATCTGGTATAATACAGATAGTTCACTCGATTTACAATGGTTTTACCAGCTTTAGGCACAGGTTCTTCGATAATCAAGGTTCTTTCAGAAAGGAGGTGCGAAGGTGGTAGAAGGTAGGATGAATCTCATGACCGCTAAGGAGGCTGCCAGATACCTGCGGGTTAGCATGTTCACTCTGGGCAAGATAGAGAGGGTAGGTGGGTTGACGCCTTACCGCACTCCAGGGGGGCACCGCAGGTACAGCCTCGAGATGTTGAACAGATACCTCAATAGTAGCCGTCGTCAAGGAAAGGAAGTGTAAGAATGGACGGGCAGAAGAAGCTAAGCCTCATGAACGCCAGGGAAGCAGCGAAGTACCTGCGGGTAAGCCAGTTCACTCTGGACAAGATAGAGAGAGCGGGTGGATTGACGCCTTACCGCACTCCGGGGGGACATCGTAGGTACAGCGTCAGGATGTTGAACCAATACCTCAATAGCAGCCGCCGCTAGGTTCTCAAAAAAAGCACGAGTTAGAGCCGCTCCCTGTCCGCCGAAGGTCTCCCGGCCGAGGCGGACAGGGAGCGGTCAGAGACCTTCACCCAACACCAGAGGGTGACCTGAGTTAGAGCCGCGAAACTTCTTTATCACTGAGTTGGTTGCGTTGCCCATTTTGACTTGTTGAGCCGACATAGGGTCAGGGGGAGGGTTGGGGGCTTTTCAGCCAGCTCATCTATTGAGGGAATCGCTCAGCCCTGTTCAGCTAAGCCAGTAGCCAGAACAGGGCTTTTCGTGTATAATAGGGGCATGGGAGGGAAGAATTGCGTCTTGGCAATGCAGACTTGCACATCGTCAGCGATGGCCTGGCCTGGATGGATGGCGGGGGACACTTCGGGTTGGTGCCCAAGGTGCTGTGGGAGAAAGTGGTTCAGGCCGACGAGCTGAATCGAGTCCCTATGGCCCTGAACTGCCTGCTGGTCGTCTCCGAGGGCCAGAGGATACTGGTGGACACAGGCTTCGGCGACAAGCTCTCGTCCAAAGAGCGACAGATTTGGAGCATCGCTGGCGAGAGCCGCCTGGTGGGAGACTTGCGCCGCCTGGGCTTCGCTCCTGAGGACATCGAGGTAGTCATCAACACCCACTTACACTTCGATCACTGTGGCGGCAACACCGTCCTGCGGTTCGGCAAGGTCTCCGACCGTTGCCACGAGGTCGTGCCCACCTTCCCCCGCGCCGAGTACTGGATCCAACGCCTGGAGTGGGCCGACGCCCGTTACCCCAACGAGCGAACCAGAGCCACCTACCTGGCCGAGAACTTCGTCCCCCTGGAAGAGCGGGAACAGTTGCACCTCCTCTACGGCGACACCCGCGTCACCTCCGAAGTGCGCTGTATCGTCACCAGAGGCCACACCCGAGCTCACCAGAGCGTGGTCATCGAATCAGGTGGGGAGGCGGCCATCTACCTGGGCGACCTGGCCTCTTGGGCGATATTAATGGAGCGCCTGGCCTGGGTGTCCGCCTTCGACGTGGAGCCGCTGGAGACCATTGAGACCAAGCGCCGCATTCGAGATTGGGCTCTGGAGAAAAACGCCCTCCTCATCTTCGAGCACGACTCGCGGGTGCAGATGGGGTATCTGCGGGAGGACGAGGGGAAATACAGAGTAGAGGCTGTTTGAGAGTCTGTGAGGGATTAATTGAGCTGCAATGCCATAAACGCAAAGAGGGGCTTGGTTAATACGAGGCCAGCCCCTCTTCGCTTTTCCCAGTTTGCTAGAATAGGTATTGTGTGATAGAATTTAGATGAGCCAAAAAGGGGGATGGTTCAATTACGGGCAGAAATAGGTTGACACTTTGGGCACCTTTAAAAA
>CAZVCJ010000041.1:0-28837 GCA_964625745.1 uncultured Anaerolineae bacterium
GCTGGAGGAGTTAGAAAAGAGAAAACGCGCAGAACCCTTCAGTGAGATCTGAAGCATCAGTGTCAACTTAAGGCTCAAAGGCCCGTCCCCGGGCCGCCCCGGGGACGGGGCTCAGAGCTTAAGTTGACACAAATGGATCTGAAGCCGTGTACGCACGCTCATGTCTAGGTGGCCCTGGCTGATGCATGTCAGCGACTATTGCCACTTGAGGTGGGAGAGAGATTATGAAACGCATTGCTGTATTGACCAGTGGGGGCGATGCCCCTGGCATGAACGCTGCCATTCGAGCTGTAGTGCGGACCGGGATCGAAAAGGGCTGGGAAGTCTTCGGCGCCCATCACGGCTATATGGGGCTCATCGCCGGCGATATGGCTCCCCTGGGAGCCCGTGACGTGGGCGGCATCATCCAGCAAGGCGGCACGGTGCTGGGCAGCGCCCGCTGCCCGGAATTCAAGACCGAAGAGGGACGTCTGAAAGCGCTGCGGGCGCTTCATCAGCAAGATATTGATGCCCTGGTCGTCATCGGAGGCAATGGATCTCAGACCGGTGCTCATGCCCTGTCCCAGATGGGGTTCCCGGTGGTCGGTGTGGCCTCGACCATTGACAACGACCTCTACGGGACGGAGATCTCGATTGGCGTGGATACCGCTCTTGATGTTGCCCTGGAGGCTATTGATCGGCTGAAGGTCACTGCCTCGTCCCATCAACGGGCCTTTCTAGTCGAAGTCATGGGCCGCGAGTGTGGCTACCTGGCCCTGGTGGCTGGCATTGCGGGTGGTGCTGAGGCTATCGTCATCCCAGAGATGGAGACGGATCCGGAAGTCCTGGCGGCTGAGCTGCGCGCTGCCTACGAGCGAGGCAAGGCCCACGCCCTGGTGGTGGTCGCCGAAGGCGCTCAATACAATGCCGAGGAGTTAGCCCGGTATTTCCAGGCACATCATGACCGGTTGGGCTTCGAGCTGCGGGTGACGACCTTGGGCCACGTACAGCGAGGCGGCGCTCCTGGTGCCTTCGACCGGCTGCTGGCCACCCGGCTGGGTGCGGCGGCTACCGAACACCTGGCCCGTGGCGAGCATGGGGTGCTGGTGGGCCTGCTCAGGGGCGAGATTGCAGCCACGCCGTTGGCTGAGGTCGTCGCCAACAAGAAACCGCTGGACCTGCGGTTATTAGAACTGGCGTGCGTGTTGGCAAGATAATCCGACTGGACATTGGAGAAGGAGTGAAATGCCGCAAATCCCCGCCACTTACTTGAACGTGATCCAGAAAGCGATTTCTTCACTCGTGGTCTTGTTACTCACACTGGGAGCGAACCGCGTCACCAGTGAACTGTTAAAGAGCCGTGTCAAGGATCCATACCACATGCACACTCTACGCATGTTGGTTCGCAACACGGTGCTCACCATAGGCAGCGTTGTGATTCTATCCATCTGGCTAGGCTTTGGCAGCAGCTTCACCGTCGCTATGGGTATCCTCGGCGCCGGTATCGCCTTCGCCTCGCAGGAGGTCATCGGCTCCTTCGCTGGCTATTTGAACATCGTCACCGGAAACCTTTTCCGTATCGGCGACCGAATACGGATTGGGAACGTAGTGGGAGATGTGTTGGACATCAGCATGCTGCGCACCACGGTGATGGAGATTGGCGAGTGGGTCAAGGCCGATCAGTACACAGGCCGGATCGTTACCGTCGCTAATCGCGTGGTCTTTTCCGATCCGGTGTTCAATTACACGCAGCATTGGCCTTATCTTTGGGATGAGATCACCATTCCCATTACCTACGATAGCAATTGGCGCCGGGCGGGCGAGATCATGCTGGAGCATGGTCAGGAATACAGCTCTGACTTTCAAGCTGACGCTCAAGCCGAATTAGGTGAGATGGTGAAGACCTACCTGGTGCATGAAACGCCAGTGGAGCCGATGCTATACATCGTCATGACGGACAACTGGATCGAGATGACGTTGCGCTATGTCGTTGAGGCGCGGAGACGTCGCGAGGTAGGGGGACAACTGCACCGCGAACTTTTGCAGCACTTTGAAGCGGAGACTGACATTACCGTGGCGTCAGCGACAATTGAAATCGTCGGCTTTCCGCCGTTGAAGAGCGATATGGAACATAGCTGGTGAGTTGTGCGGCCTCCTGAAGGACGAGAAGTTTGATATGGAAGAACATGGTTTTGATGCCGTTATTTTCGATTTAGATGGTGTGATAACCCGCACTGCTTCAGTTCACAGCACTGCCTGGAAGCAGATGTTTGATGAATTCCTGAAAGCTTATGCCGAGAGGACACCTGTCCTGAGCGTAACCGAAGGGGGTGAGCCTTTCCGTGAATTCACCCACACCGACGACTATTTGCCCTACGTGGATGGAAAACCGCGATACAAGGGGGTGGCATCATTTCTGAGATCACGGGGCATTGATCTCCCTTATGGCGACCCTGGTGATTCCCCAGATCAAGAAACGGTTTGCGGATTAGGCAATCGGAAGAATCAGCTCTTCAACGAGATGATTGCCCAGGGGAACGTGGAAGTTTTTTCCACTACCGTGGATTTCATCAAAGAGTTACAAGAAAAAGGCATCAAGGTGGGTGTGGCTTCATCCAGCAAGAACGCCAAAGCGATTTTGGATGTGGCTGGATTAACAGACCTTTTTGAGACGCGGGTGGATGGCATTGTCTCCGCTGAACTCAACTTGAAAGGGAAGCCGGAAGCCGACATTTTCACTACAGCCTGCGATAACCTGGGCGTGCCTTACGACCGGGCCGTGATTGTGGAGGACGCTGTCTCCGGGGTGCAGGCAGGATCGAACGGCAACTTCGGGCTGGTTCTGGGCATTGCGCGGGAAGATAATGAGCTGGAATTGAAACTCAACGGCGCCGACATCGTCGTCAAGGACGTGGGAGAAATTGATTTCAACAGCATCGAGGAATGGTTCTCCACAGGACTCGACGAAGACCAGTGGTCCCTGAGCTACTATGATTGTTCGAAAGAAAAAGAAGGGACCAGGGAAGCGCTTTGCACCGTGGGGAATGGGTATTTCGGAACGCGAGGTGCGTTAGAAGAATCCAGTGCGAATGATACAAGTTATCCCGGCACCTACATCGCTGGGGTCTACAACCGCCTGGAGTCCGACGTCGCCGGGCGAACCGTCGTCAACGAAGATTTCGTGAATTGCCCCAACTGGTTGCCAATAACGTTCAAGATTGGAACGGCTCGACTGAGCTCGCCGAAGTCTTCCCCCCCAACTTTGGGGGGGACCGAGGGGGAGGTTGGCAATGGCAACTGGCTGGATCTAAACGAGGCCGAGATCCTCAGTTTCACCCGCCGGCTGAATTTTCGCGATGGCGTTCTGCACCGAAAAGTGGTGGTGAGAGACGCTGTCGGAAGGGAAACCTTGATCGAATCCAGCCGATTGGCCAGCATGGCTCAGCCCCATCTGGCAGCGTTGAGATACAGCATTACTCCCCTGAACTATTCTGAGCGCATCACCATCCGATCCGGACTGAATGGTAGAATCATCAACGCCGGCGTCGAACGCTACCGCCAGTTGAGCTCCAAACATCTGACGCCGGTTGCTGAGGGTGGAGAGGATGCGACCAGTTATATCGTGCTGCAAACCAATCAGTCTAAGATTCAGATCGCAGAAGCCGCCAGGCATCTGGTTTCTGTAGATGATGAGCGCGTTGCCCCGGAAGTCACCGTGGAGAAAATGCCGGGAGCTGTTTATTCCATCTTCAATCTGGAGGTCGAAAAGGGCTCACTCGTCTGCGTTGATAAAGTGGTAGCCATCTACACATCTAAGGACAGTGAAAACCCACTGGAGGCTGCGCAAGAGGCCCTGCATGATATTGACAGCTTTGACGAAGTGCAACAGGCCAGTGCCGCTGCCTGGGCAGACATCTGGAAGAAAATTGATATCCAGATAACGGGAGACCGGCGGACGCAAAAATTGCTCAGGTTCAATCAGTACCATTCCATGATCACTGCTTCGCCACACAACGTCAATCTCGACGCCGGCATCCCCGCCAGGGGATTACACGGGGAGGCTTATCGCGGCCATATTTTCTGGGATGAACTGTTTATCCTGCCATTCTACGACGTGCATTTCCCGGATACGGCCAGGTCTGTTCTGCTTTACCGCTATCGCAGGTTGGATCGGGCCAGGGCGTACGCCAGAGAGCATGGCTACCAGGGAGCGATGTTCCCCTGGCAGAGCGGCAGTGATGGCAGAGAAGAGACCCAGGTGCTTCACCTGAATCCGATGTCTGGGAAATGGGGGCCTGACTACAGTTCGCTCCAGAGACACGTGTCCCTTGCCATTGCTTACAACATCTGGCACTATTTCTGGATCAGTGATGATCGTGAATTCCTGGAGACCTACGGCGCCGAGATGTTTCTGGAAATCTGTCGTTTCTGGGCCAGCAAGGCGAGCTACAATGAGAAGATGAGGCGTTATGAAATAGACAAGGTCATGGGGCCGGATGAGTACCACGAGAAGTATCCCGGTTCGGAAGTCGGCGGGCTGAAAGATAACAGCTACACGAACATCGTGGTCGTCTGGATATTTCACAGGGCTTTCGCGATTCTTGATTCGCTGAAGGAGAGGGCCAGAGAAAAGCTGGCAGAGAAGATCAATCTGACCGAAGGTGAGCTGGAGAGGTGGAAGGCTATCACCAAACGAATCCATATTCCCATTTCCGATGCGGGTATACTGGAGCAATTTGACGGCTACTTTGAATTGAGGGAATTGGATTGGGATAGTTATAGAAGCAGATACGGAGACATCGGCAGAATGGATCGCATTCTAAGGGCGGAAGGAAAGTCGCCGGATAATTACAAAGTGGCTAAACAGGCAGACGCCTTGATGACGTTTTACAATCTGGCTTCACATGAAGTGAAAGAGATCCTGACTGGAGCAGGGTATTCCGTTGAGGATGATCTGTTGCAGGCGAATTTTGACTACTATTTCCAGAGAACGTCCCATGGTTCTACCCTGAGCAGGCTGGTTCATTCCTATCTGGCAAATCTGATCGGGGACAAGGAACTCAGTAGGGAGTTGTATATGGACGCCTTGAAAAGCGATTACGTGGATAGTCAAGGGGGTTCAACGAAAGAAGGCATTCACACTGGGGTCATGGCTGGGACGGTTGTTTTAGCTCTGAGGGCCTACGCGGGGTTGAATCTGGATGGAGAACGGGTAAGCATTAGCCCCTGCCTGCCGACAGCCTGGCGCAAGATGCGCTTCAATGTTGGATTCAGAGGCGATAGATATTACTTCGTGGTGACACCCCAGAGTGTAGAAGTGAAAGTTGATAGCGCCTGCAACGATGCGGTAGATCTCTTTGTTCGTGGTCACAAAACGACCGTTACTCCCCAGAGGTGGGAAGCTGTCGAATTGAAGAAAGGGAGAATCTGAAATGCTAGGAGATGTCCTGTTAATCACCGACAACCACAGAAAGGCGGCTGAGCAGATCGTTACCAGACTCAGTGAATTCAAGTCAGACAAAGTGGTGATAGCCATCGGAGGCGAATCGGGCGCAGGGAAATCTGAATTGGCTCACGTGATCAGTAGACGGCTGAAAGAAAAGGGGGAGTTGGCCAAGATTCTCCACATTGATAATTACTACAAAGTTTCCCCCACGGAAAGAACGGAGTGGAGAAAGAAACACGGTATCGAGAGTATCGGGTTGTCGGAATACGACTGGGACCTCATCAACCAGAACATTGCCGAGTTCAGGGAAAGTAAACAAGCGGTCTTGCCCTGCATAGATTTGCTGACCGATCAGGAAGACAAGTTGGTCACCAACTTTGAGGGAATAAAATACCTTATCGTGGAAGGACTGTATCCTCTAAAAGCTCACGCAGATTTGAGGATATTCATTGATTTGACCTATCACGAGACGAAAAAGGCTCAACTTCTCAGGGGCAAGGAACCGCAAAATGAGTTCAGGATGCGGGTATTAGAAAGAGAACATCAAGCAGTGCAGTCCCTCAGACCATTGGCGGATCTCATAGTGACCAGGGATTTTGAAGTGGTTGAGGCCAAAGCAGGCCACGAGGCAACGAGTCAACGAGGGATTGAGGAGGAGATGACGGCTTTCGATCTTGTGCTCGCTAATGGTAGAGTCCTCGACGGGTGCGGGAACCCCTGGTTCTGGGGTGACGTGGCCATTCAAGGCGGTCGGATCGCCCAGGTCGCTCCGGCGGACACGCTCCGGGGACGGGAGACCATTGACGTCGGTGGACGCTTTGTCGCGCCGGGATTCATTGATGTCCACACCCACTCCGACCTTTCCATCCTCGTGAATCGCCGCGCGGAGAGCGCCGTCCGCCAGGGTGCCACCACCCACATCATCGGGAACTGCGGCATGTCCCCGGCCCCGGTGGACGAGGGTCACCTGGCCGAGATGCGTAACTTCTGGGGACGCATCTCCGAGCAGCCAGAAGTCACCTGGGAGTGGCGAACCTTCGGCCAGTATTTGCAAACCCTGGAGATTGACGGCCTGGCCATCAACGTGGGTTCTCTGGCAGGACACGCAGCGTTGCGCATGGCCGTCATGGGCCTTGAACCCCGCCAGCCGACGCCTGCCGAGTTGGCCAGGATGCAGGAGTTATTGGCCGAGGCCATGAAGGCCGGAGCCTTCGGCCTGTCTACCGGACTGGTTTATCCCCCGGGCTGCTTTGCCAGTACCGAGGAGATCGTTGCCCTGTGCCAGGTTGTGGCACGCTACCATGGGCTGTACGCCTCTCACATCCGGGGAGAGCGGGAGACCATCCTGGAAGCGGTCGCCGAGGCTATCCGCATCGGGCGCGAGGCCGGCGTGCCCGTGCAGATCTCCCACAACGCCCCCAAGTACGGCGCGCCTTGCGATGCCACTGCCAACCTGCGGCTGGTCGAAGAGGCGCGGGCGCAAGGTCAGGACGTGACGGTGGACAACGATGTGCATACCGACCTTGGCCCTCCGCTGACCGGCGGCTTGCCCCAGGACATCCAGGAGCTCCCAGTGCCCGAAATCGCCGCCCTGCTCCGTGACCCTAACACCCGCCGCCAAATCCGAGAGGAGATCGTCCTCGACCGCCATCCCGCCTTCGGCCCCGTCGGGCTTTTGAAGCACGGCCAGTGGCGCCGCATCACCATCCTGCACGCCCCCAGGAGTCGGGACGCTGTTGGCAAGACCATCGAGGCCCTCGCCCGCCAACGAAATCAAGAGCCTTTCGACGTCTACTTTGACCTGATCGTGGAAAACGGCCACGACGCGGAGGCCATCTTCGACTACATTGACGAGGCCAACATCCGCCTCCTGCTCCAGCACCCGGTGGTGATGATTTGCTCCGACGGCCAGGTGTTGGCGTCCTATGGTTTCCTGAACGATCCGCCGCCCTACTCCCCCTGCAGCTACGGCGAGTTCCCCGGAGTGCTGGAGCGCTACGTGCGGGACCAACCGGTGTTGACCCTCGAGGAGGCCATTCGCAAGATGACGTCCTTCCCCGCTCAGCGGTTCGGGCTGACGGATCGCGGGGTGCTGCGGCCCGGAGCGTGGGCCGACGTCGTCGTTTTTGATCTGGAGCGCGTTCGTGACCGGGCCACCAATCTCTACCCCCACACCTATCCCTTCGAAAACTACCCGCACTGTTACCCTGAGGGGATTGACTACGTCTTTGCCAACGGGGTTTTGGTTGTTGAAGGAGAACGTCACACAGGCGCCCTGCCAGGCCAGATTTTGAGACATCGGAATTGATTATGGAATACCCTACCTTGGACCTGGAAACATTGCTAAGAGTCCCCTATGTGGAACCATACACTGGGTTCGATCTGTCGCCCGATGGAACGCAGCTCGCTTTCTCTTGGAATCCGACCGGCCAGTGGGAGGTTTATCTGATGCCTCTTGATGGATCTACTCCGCCTCAGCAGATCACCACCGGCCCAGGCGCCAAGTTTGCTCCACGATGGTCGCCCGATGGGAAGCGTCTGGCCTACGTCCTGGATCTGGATGGGGGCGAATGGTTCGACATCTACGTTTACGATTTCGCCACGGGCCAGCATGGCAACTTAACCCCGGATACTCCTGACGCCATCATGCCCGGCTATTGTTGGTCGCCTGATGGTTCTTCCATCGCTTTCATATCCGATCGCTCCGGCCGCTTTGACACCTACGTGATGCCCGCCAGCGGCGGCCCTGCCCGCCTGGTGCTCAGCCTCCCCTATCCCGATTGGAAGGTCCACTGGTCACCCGATGGCCACTGGCTGGCCGTGGTCACAGTGGCCCGAGGCCAGGACTACTGGACTTTCATCGTGCCGGCGGAGGGAGGTAAGGCACGCCCTGTCGCCGACACCAGTGGCGCTATCCATGCCAAGGACGCCTCTTGGTCTCCGGATAGCTCGCGCATCGCCTTCGCCTCCAACGTGCACGGCTACTTCGACATCGGCGTCTACGAATTGGCAACGGGTCAGATCACCTGGGTGACGGAGGGGGATGGAAACAAAGAGCATCCTCACTGGTCGCCTGACGGTCAACGGCTGGCCTATGTGGTCAGCCACGGCCCGGTGACAGCGCTGGCCGTGCTGGAACTGGAGAGTAGAGCGGAGGTGACCTACCAGGTCGAGCCAGGCGTTCACTACATGCTTCGCTTCACGCGCGATGGGGCACATCTAGCCTTTGTCTTTGACAGCCCTGACCACCCTTGCGACTTGTGGCTGCTATCCCTGGCCGATGGCTCTCTACGACAATTGACCAACTCCTTGCCGCCCGATCTGCAGGACGCCCCGTTCACTACGCCGACCCTCATCCGTTACCCCAGCCTGGACGGGCAAAGCGTGCCCGCGCTGCTCTACCTGCCCCGGCAAGCCGAAGGGCCTGTCCCTGCGGTGGTGTATGTCCACGGCGGCCCAAACTGGCTGTTCCAGGTCACCTGGGATCCTCTGGTGCAACAGATGGTCAGCCGGGGGTGGGCGGTGCTGGCCCCCAACTACCGGGGATCCACCGGCTATGGCCGCGAGTGGCAACTGGCCAATCGCTTCGACCTGGGAGGCGGCGACACAAAGGACGTGGTCGCCGGGGCCGATTATCTGATCAGGCAGGGAATTGCCGACCCTGCCCGCATCGCCGTCACCGGCCGCAGCTACGGCGGCTATCTGACCATGACCAGCCTGACCCAGTATCCCGACCGCTGGGCGGTTGGCTCTGCGGTGGTGCCCTTCCTCAACTGGTTCACGTCCCACGCCAACTCACGAGAAGACCTGCAGCACTGGGACCTGGAGAACTTTGGAGACCTAGAAAAGGACTACGACCTGTACTACGAGCGTTCGCCGTTCTTCTTTCTGGATCGCATCACCGTGCCGGTGCAACTGATCTGTGGAGCCCACGACGTGCGCTGCCCGGCCAGCGAGTCTACCCAGGCCCACGACGCGCTAAAGGCGCTGGGGAAACGGTGCGATTTGGTTCTGTATCCTGACGAGGGACACACTTTCCTGAAGACCGAGAACGTGATAGACGCCAAGAAGCGCCGTGTTGCCTTTCTGGCAGAGATATTGGAAAGGAAATGAAGAGGAGCACTGATATGGTTCGGCTGACCGTTTTAACCGACGAAGAAGTGGAGGCGATTCACCAGGCTACGCTACGCATCTTAAGTGAGGTCGGCATTGTGCTAACCCAGCCGGAGGCCTGCGAGGTTCTGGCCGGGGCGGGAGCCATGGTGCGAGACGACCGGGTCCTTTTGCCACCTGACGTGGTTGAGAGGGTCGTGGCTCAGTGCCCGCGAGTGGTGAACGTCCGTGGTCGGAGTGGAGATACCGTGACTCTGGGGGGCGGCGATCTGCACTGGCACAACCTGGGCGGTGCGCGCGACGTCTACGATCCCCGCACGGGCCAACGCCGCCCTGCCACGGCGCAGGACGTGCGCGACAGCGCCCGCCTTCTCGACGCGCTGGATGGCGTCACCACCATCACCCCCTTCTTCACCCCCCAGGACGTGCCTGGGCCGCTGATGTCCCTGGCGATGTATCGGCACACTCTGCCCCACACCACCAAGCCGGTTCAAGGGCCAGGCGCACAGACCGCCGCCGAGGTGCGCTACGTCGCCCGCATGGCTGCTGTCGTTGGGCCGCCCGCTGAGGTGCTCACCCTGGGCATATCCCCCATCAGCCCGCTGACCTTCCCCGACGATGTGGTGGAGGCGATGATGGAAACCGCCCGGTTGGGAGTGCCGCTGGGGCCGCTGCCCTGTCCCAGTGCCGGAGCCACCGCGCCGATGTCGCTGGCCGGGTCGCTGGCGCAGCAGAACGCGGAGGTGTTGGCCTCGGTGGTATTGGCGCAGTTGGTGCACCCAGGGCTGCCCATCGTTTATTGCGGACGGCTGGCCATGATGGAGCCCAGGACGGGGGTCTCGGTGTGGGGAGGAGTGGAGTTGGGGCTGGCCTCTGCCGCGACGGTGCAGCTCGGCCACCGCTATGGCCTGCCCGTCAACGTCTACGGGCTGTCCACCAACGCCCACACGCTGGATCTTCAGAGCGGCTACGAGCGGGCCCTCAACGCCGCCATCCCAGCGCTGGCCGGCGCAGACGAGCTGTCTGGCATCGGCGAGATGGCGGCGGGCGTGGCCAGTTCCTACGCCCAAATGGTCTGTGACAACGAGATTGCCGCCAGCGTCCGTCGGCTGCGGCGAGGCTTCGCGGCGGACCAGGACGCGCTGGCAGTGGAAGTCATTGCCGCAGTGATGGACGGCTCGCGTAACTTTTTGGACCAACGGCACACTGTGCGTTACCTGCGGGCAGGGGAGGTGTTTTACACACACCTGGCAGAACGGCGCGCTTGGGAGGAGTGGGGTCAGGCAGGTCGTGAAGGCATGGCCGAGCGGGCACAGGCCGAGGCCGAACGACTACTGGCTGAGCACGAGGTCCCGCCTCTGACGGAAGATCAGGGGCGAGAACTGGCAGAGATCATGCAGGAGGTCGAGCGAGAGTTAGTCGCTGGCTGACAATGTCATATCTACAAGCAACGGAGGTCATAATGGTAGCGAAACCTGTTCCCGTCATCGAGGTCAGCGGCACACATCGCGAAGTGGGTCAACAAATCGGCGAAAAGATGAAGCCTCAGTTGCAGCGCATAATCCCACGTTTGCGCGAGCAACTGCCCCCAGGCGTGGAGTGGAAGGACATACTGCTCAAGGGCCGCCTTTGTCTCGCTCACAGCCGTGCCGCTTACCCGCAGTTTGTGGAGGAGCTGGAGGGCATTGCCGAAGCGGCCGAGTTGCCCTTTGAAGAAGTCTTTCTGGAGATCAGTGAGGAGCTATGGGAACCGGCGGCGTGGCACGCCGATTTCCCCACCTTAGCCACGGGCTGCACCGATTTCGCTGCCCGGGGTCAGGCCACTATCAGCAGTGCTACCCTGGTGGCCCACACCAACGATCTCCCTCCCGATGCCGAAGAGGATCTGGTAATCCTGAGAGTACAGGCCGGAGACGAACCTGAGTTCCTTGGGGTGTCCGTCGCCGGGCTGGGCTTTAGCGCCGGGTTCAACGCGGCCGGCATCAGCATGACCGGCAACGCGGTCTCGTGTAGCGATATACGCCCTGGTGTGCCGCGCATGCTGATCACCCGTGCCATCCTGGCCGCGCGGCGTTTGGGGGAGGCAATGGACGCCTGTTTGCTACCCCTTCGCGCATCGAACTATAATAACGTCGTCGCCGACGCCAATGGTGAGATTTATAGCATGGAAGGGTCGGCCACCGACTGTGAGCCAATCTACATTGACGAAAACATCATGGCCCACGCCAACCACTACCTCAGCCTGCCCATGCGCCGATATGAGGCACACCGCAACTACATTGGCGGTTCGATCATCCGTTACAATCGCGCCATGCGGCTATTGCGCGAGAACTATGGCCGCTTGTCGCCGGAACTGTTCCAAAAGCTGCTGGCCGATCACGCCAACTATCCGAACTCCATTTGCAAGCACGCCGGCACGACGGTGACGGTGTTCAGCATCATCGTCAATCTAAACGAGCTGCGTGCCTGGATCGGGCGGGGGCGTCCGTGTGAGGCAACTTACACAGAACACACCCTGGACCCCTGGACGCCGCCGGAGGACTGGCCCAGGCCATGATTGAGCCAGGAGCTGTCAAATGCTGAGCAGAATCAAACATCTATTGGTTGGCCCCCCATTAGCCACTCAACAACTGGGGCACGAGCGATTGAACAAAATACGCGCGCTGGCTGCATTTTCGCCCGACGCGCTCTCGTCCATCGCCTATGCCAACCAGGAAATCTATCTTGGGCTGATCGTCGCGGGGAGCGCCGGCTTGGCCCTGTCGCTGCCCATTGGGTTGGTCATCATAGGACTTTTGACCATCGTCGCCCTCTCCTACTTCCAGACGATCCATGGTTATCCTTCTGGTGGCGGCTCGTACATCGTGGCCCGCGAGAACCTGGGCACGTTGCCGGGCCTGGTCACGGCGGCTGCACTGCTCATAGATTACGTACTGACCGCCGCGGTGAGCCTGGCCGCCGGTGTGGCCGCGATTGCCTCAGCATTTCCTGCGCTGTGGCCCCATCGTATCATTCTGGCACTCCTGCTTCTGCTCATCGTCACCCTGGCCAACCTGCGAGGCCTGCGTGAGACGGGCACCCTGATGGCCGTCCCGGTCTACCTGTTCCTGTTCACCTACCTGCCCATGCTGGCCTACGGCGTGGTGCGCTTCCTGGTGGATGGAGCGGGGGCACTGGCCGCTGTTGCCCCGCCTCCGAGCGAACCGCTGACGGCGTTCCTGGTGTTGCACACCTTCTCGGCTGGCTGCACAGCGCTGACCGGGATCGAGGCCATCAGCAACGGAGTGCCCACCTTTCGGCCTCCTGAGGCCAAGAACGCGGGACGGACGTTGATGGTCATGGCCTTATTGATGGGCCTGCTATTCCTGGGCAGTATCGGGCTGACGCAGGGCCTGGCCGTGGTCGCTGGGCCAGGGGAGACCATCCTCTCCGCGTTGGCGCGGCAGTTGCTGGGTGGCGGGCCGGCCTACGTGCTGATCCAGGTCGGTACGATGCTGATTCTGGCCGTGGCAGCCAACACTAGTTTTGCTGGCTTCCCCCGCCTGGCAGCAATCCTGGCAATGGATGGCTTCCTGCCACACCAACTGACCGGTTTGGGGGACCGACTGGTGTTCGCCAACGGCATCTCGCTTCTGGGAGTGGCGGCCGGTGTGCTGATCGTCGCCTTTGGCGGTGATAGCCACGCCTTGATTCCCCTATTTGCCGTGGGTGTATTCCTGGCCTTCACCCTATCCCAAGCAGGCATGGTGGTCCATTGGTGGCGCGAGCAGGGAAGGGGATGGCGGCTGAAAGCAGCTTTCAACGGCCTGGGAGCCCTGGCGACAGGGACAACACTGCTCGTCGTTGGCGTTAGCAAGTTCGGCCAAGGAGCCTGGATCACCATCCTGCTGATCCCAGTGCTGGTCGCTGGTTTCCTCAGAGTCCGCACCCACTACCGCATGGTCGCTCAGCAGCTCTCGCTGGATGGGGTGCCTCCCCCAATCACACCCTCTCCACATCATCCGCGAGTGATTATCCCCATCTCCGGCGTCCATCGTGGGATCTTTGACGCTGTCAACTTTGCCCGGTCCATCTCCGAGGACGTGACCGCCGTGTACGTCGAGCTGGAGCCAGGCGCCGGACAGCGTATCCGCGAGAAATGGGAGCACTGGTGGCCGGATGTGCCACTGGCGGTCTTGTCTTCTCCTTATCGCTCCGTCGTGGGGCCACTGCTAGCCTTTCTTGACGAGACCGACCGGCAGCACCATGATGGGCAGCTCGCCACGGTGGTTTTGCCCGAATTCGTCCCGGCCCGATGGTGGGAGAACCTGTTGCATAACCAGACGGCCTGGCTCATCAAGGCCGCGCTGCTTTACCGCCGACGATACCTGGGCTTTCAACGGACGATCATAGATGTCCCGTATCATCTTAAACGCTAAATCACCTGTTTCAAGTTGCAGTATCTCAAAGTTCCGCCGGAGGCAGTAGGCAAGTCGCTCATTTGGCGGTCTTCAGTCGAGGAGGGTCCCCTCCAGAGAGCGGAGCAAGACGCAAAATTGACAATATTGAGAAGACGTAGTACAATTAGCTAGAGTGGCCTCTGGGGGGCCACTCTTTGAGTTTGGGCAGATTCTTTCGGCGGAATCCACTTGACATGATCCCATTGGGGACGGGCTTCCGCTGCCTGGATGACTGTTCCCGCGTTGTGGCAACTGGCCAAGGCTCACAGATTTAGTGGGCGACCCACTAGGAGATGAACAGTGCCCTACCTGAGCAACCTGATAGACAAGCCCGTTACAGACGTAGATAGCGAACCTGTCGGTCGCCTGAAAGACCTGATCGCCTCCCTCCGAGGCAGAATGCCTCATCCCAGGATTGTTGCGCTCGTGGTCAAGCGAGCCGGCGGCACCTTCCTGGTCCCGCTCTCTGACGTGGCCGTGCTCGTCGCCCCGGTGATCCCGCTTGCCCGGCGTCTTCAGGACATTGCTCCCTACGAACCGGGGGAACAAGACCTGTACCTGGCGCGGGATGTACTCGACAAACAGATCATAGATACGAATGGGATGCGTGTGGTGCGCGTCAACGACCTGGAACTGATGCGCGTCAACCATCATTTCTACGTTGCCAACGTGGACATCGGCGGGTTGGGGCTCCTGCGGCGTCTGGGGTTGGCGAATATAGCGCAAAAGCTCAGCAGCCGCTTGGGGCGAGAGCTGCCACCGAGCATCATCCCCTGGGACGCTGTGGAGCTGTTGCCTGGCGATCAGCCAATGCGGCTAAAGGTTCCCAGCGACAAGATCGCCGAACTGCACCCGGCCGATCTGGCCGAGATCATCAGTGATCTTAGTCGTGTCGAAGGCAGCAGATTCCTGGAATCGCTCGACGTGAAAACACTGGCCGATACGCTGGAAGAGGTCGAGCCGGACTTCCAGGCCAGCCTGGTTGAGACGATGCCCGACGAGAAGGTGGCCGATGTTCTGGAGGAGATGGCTCCCGACGAAGCGGCCGACCTGCTGGCCGAGCTGCCTGAAGACCGCAGCCAGGAACTCATTAAGCTGATGGAGCCCGAAGAGGCCGAGGACGTTCGCAAGTTGTTGGCCTACCCGGAGGATACGGCAGGCGGGATTATGAACACCGAGTTCATCGCTATCCGCCCCGACCTCACGGCGGAACAGGCCATCTCCATCCTGCGCGAGACAGCGCATGAGGCTGAAACGGTCTTCTACATTTACGTGACTGACAGTGAAGATCACCTGTTGGGCGTGTTCTCGCTGAGCGATCTGGTGCTGGCCAGGCCCCAAACGCCTGTGACCGAGTTTATGCAACGTCGCGTCGTCAGTGTCAATCTGCTCGACGGCCAGGATGAGGTGGCGCAGCTTGTCGCCAAGTACAACCTGTTGGCCGTGCCTGTCGTGGACAAGGAGGAGCGGATGCACGGCATCGTCACGGCCGACGATGCATTGGACAAGATCATCCCAACCAAATGGAAGAAACGCCTGCCCCGCCTGTACCACTGATCTTACAAGGAGGCGATCCATAATGACAGTTTGGCAGCGGTTTAAGCCCCTGCGGGTCCGGTTGTTGGCGTTGTTGGCTATTCTAGGGCCGGGATTGATCACCGCCAGCGCTGATAATGACGCACCGGGGATTGCTACCTATTCAATGGCCGGCTCTACTTACGGCTATCGCTTTCTGTGGGTCATCCTGGTAATCACTGTCGGGGAAGTCATCGTCATGGAAATGGCAGGCCGGATGGGGACTGTGACCGGCAAGGGGGCCGCGGATTTGATCCGTGAGCAGTTCGGCGTCCGCGTCACGGCCTTTGCCATGGTCTGTTTGTTAATCGCTAATCTAGGTACGACGATTGGGGAGTTCGCTGGCGTAGCCGCCGGCACGGAGTTGTTTGGGCTGCCGCGCTACATATCTGTGCCCCTTGCTGCCTTGCTGGTGGGGCTCTTGGTGATACGCGGGTCGTACCGCTATGTGGAGAAAGTGCTGCTGGTGTTAAGCCTGGCGGCAATGAGTTACATCATCACCGCCTTTATTGAGCATCCGAATTGGGGTGAAGTGCTGCGCCAGGCCATCACGCCCACGCTACAGGGAGGAACCGATTACCTGCTCACGTTGCTGGCCGTCGTAGGGACGACGATTACACCATGGGGCATTGTCTATATGCAGGCTTCCGTGGCTGACAAAGGTGTTGCGCTGGACGAATACAAATATACCCGGCTGGATGTCGTCACCGGGTCGGCGTGGGGGAACGTCGTCTCCGCTTTTATCGTGATTTGTACGGCGGCGACATTGTTTGCGGTGGGCATCCGAGTGGAGACCGCCGAGCAGGCCGCCATGGCGCTGGCACCGCTGGCCGGGGTCTGGGCTAAGGGATTGTTCGCGGTGGGTTTGCTGGCCGCATCTTTGCTGGCGGCGTCGGTGCTGCCGCTGTCCACGGCCTATGCTGTCTCGGAGGCCTTGGGCTGGGAGCGTGGTTTGGATCGCCCCGTCCGCGAGGCCCGCATCTTCTACGGCCTCTACATAGGGATTATCGTGCTCAGTGTGGCCATTGTGCTCATCCCTGGCGTCCCGCTCTTCCCGCTGATGTGGTTTTCGCAATCGGTGAATGCGATCCTGTTGCCAGTGTTGCTGGTCTTGGTGCTGAGCCTGGCGAATGATAAGCGGCTCATGGGCCGCTGGACGAATTCTCGCTTGCAAAACGTGCTGGCCTGGGTCTTGACCGGCTTGATTATCCTTACTACGGTGTTTTTGTTTGCCTCGCCGTTGATGTCGTGAGGCCCATGCCAGTGAAAAGGATCACTTTGCCAAGTTTTAGGAGAGATTTGGATGAGTAACAAGAATCAAGATACCCCCACAATTGCCGAAAAGGTCGGATTGCGGCGGGATGTGACGATCTGGGGTTCCTACACCTGGGGGTATGCCGATGTGGGGGCCGACATCTACGTGGCGCTGGGCTTGGTCATCGGCGCGGCTCAGGGAGGAGCGCCGCTGGCCTTTGCCCTGGCCGGCCTGGTGTACATCATGATCGGCCTGGCTTTCACTGAGTTGGCCTCGTCTTATCCCGTGGCCGGCGGCGGCCACTACTACTCGTTGCGGGGTCTGGGCGACTTCTGGGGGTTCGTTGCCGGCGCGGCATTGCTCCTCGACTACACCATTGACATCGCCCTCTTCGCCACCGCCTCCACCGGCTACCTCAACTTTTTCCTGCCTTACTTGGGCCTCCACCTCGAACAGTTTGCGGTGGCCATCGGGCCTTTCCAGAATATCAATCTCCTTTGGCTGGGCGAAACGGTGGTTATGATCACCTTTCTGCGGTGGCTGAACGTGCGCGGCATCCGCGAGTCATCACGGGTTAACGAGATCATCGGCGTGGTGGATCTGATCATGGAGATGTCGGTGGTCGCCCTCGGCTTTGTCCTGGCCTGGAAGCCGGAGTTGCTGGTCCAACAGTGGGTTCACGAGTTCCCCACACCCAGGCAGTTTATGTATGGCTTCTCGCTGGCCATCATCTCCTTCGTGGGGCTGGAGTCCATCTCCCAGGCTGCCCAGGAGACCCGTCGCCCGGCCACGGTCATCCCGCGCACCTCCATTGCCCTGATCTTCACCGTTTTCATCCTGGCCCTGGGCTTCTCTACCGTGGGGTTGGGCATCCTGCCCTGGCAAGAGTTCCAAGCCCACGAGTCCGACCCCGTCGCCTATCTGGCCTCCCACATCCCTTACCTGGGCGTGATAGCTGGCCCGTTCGCTGCCTTCCTGGGGGCGACGATCCTGTTCATCTCCTCGAACACAGGGGTCATGGGCGACTCGCGCCTGATCTTCTCCATGAGCCACTTCCGGTTGGTCAGCCAATGGTTCAGCCATGTCCACCCCAAGCACCGCACGCCCCGCAACGCCATCATCGGCTTCGGCTGGGTGGGGATCGTCCTGACCATCGTGGCCTTCCTGACGCCCAGGGTGCTGGACACGCTGGCCAACCTCTATGCCTTTGGGGCTACCTTCGGCTACATGTTGGTGTTCATCTCGCTAATCCGGCTGCGCTTTTCCGATCCCTACACGCCCCGGCCCTACAAGGTTCCGCTCAACATCAAGTGGAAGCGCAAGGACGGCAGCGTCGTCGAGATCCCCGTGCTTGGCTTCCTGGGGTTTCTCGGCGTGAGCAGCATCTTTCTGACCGTGATCATCACCCACGAGATCGGTCGCATAGCCGGCCCGGCCTGGCTTTTGCTCTGCGTGAGCTACTACGTTTTCTTCCGCCGCAGAAGCGGTTTGCCTGTCTTTGGCAGTGTCCCCCACGACTGGGAGCAGGAGCAGGTAGATGTCCTGACCAGTGCAGAGGAGTTCGAATTGATGGAAGAATACAAGCAGGCATTGATCCGTCGCGACAAGGCACGGGGAATCAAGTCGCGCTGGAGCGAGGAGGGATAAGATGCCACGGCGACCCATCGCTGCTCCAGAGCAACTCACCGCTGCCGACATCTTTCGTATTGGCCTGGGGCTGTTGATGATCCCGCTGGGAGTGATCATCCTGGTCCGCACGCTGACGATTGCCGTGACGGTAACTGGCGTGCTGGTCGGGGGTGCTTTCGTCGCTTTCGGCGCCCACCGGCTCTGGATAGCGTGGAGCCGTTACCGTCTCTATCGGCAAAGCAAGAGGGAGAAAGCAAGATGACCCCGACCTTCCATCCTCTTGGCATTTTCCTGGCTGCCATCTTTGTCACTTCGATGGGCCTGCTGTTCTGGTGGATGTTCCGAGTGCCGCCTCAAGTGCCCCGCGAGGTAGCTGCGGTCCGCCGCTCGGTGGCGGCTATGCAACGGATTCTGGTGCCAGTCTCTGGAAAGATCGCTTCGGAGCGAGCGGTGGAACTGGCTTGCCGCCTGGGGGGAGCCCAGAAGGCCGAGATCGTTTTGGTCTATATCATTGAGGTACCCTTTACCCTTTCCCTGGATGCACCGGTATCGGTCGAGGAGTCCAGAGGCCAGGAAGCGCTGCGCACAGCCCAATTCATCGTCGAACAGCATGGTCTGTCGGCCAGGACGAAGATCATTCCCCACCGCTACGCCTGGGGCGGCATCCTGCATCTCGCCACAGAAGAGATGGTGGATGCCATCGTGATGAGTGTGGGAGAGGGGCGTCCAGGGCTGGCGGAAGGGATGGACCGCACCACCCAGGAGGTTCTCAAACGGGCCCAGTGTGAGGTCATCCTGGACAAGGTGCCGGTGTGGATTGGGCCTTCCAAAGTACCAACAGGCCCGGTTTCTGTTCAAGGAGAGAGGGGATGATCGTTGAACGAAGGGTTCAGCTCACTTACCCCCAACATCTGCTGGATCAGCCGCTTATCTACCAGTTGATCCAGCAGTTCGACCTGTTGACCAATATTCTGGAAGCGCGGGTGACCGCCGAAGAGGGCTGGCTGGTCCTGGCCGTGCGCGGCGAGCGCGAGAGGGTCGAGCAGGGTTTAAGTTGGCTGACGGAGCAGGGGGTGCAGGTGGAAATCCTGGCAGAGATTGAGGAGGGAGTATGAGAATCGTGATCCTGGGCTGTGGACGAGTGGGAGCCTATCTGGCCAAGATGCTGGTAGCAGAGAGCCATCAGGTGACGGTCATTGACAGAGACATCGAGGCTTTTCGCCGCCTGGGTTCAGACTTCACAGGCAATTTGGTGGTGGGCACGGGCATTGATGAGGACGTGTTGCGCCGGGCCGGCATCGAGCAGGCCGAGGCTTTCGTCGCTGTGACCAATGGCGACAACACCAACGTCATGGCCGCCCAGGTGGCCAAGGAGATCTTCGGCGTGCCCCGCGTGATCTGCCGAATTTATGATCCCTTGCGGGAGGAGATCTACCGCACCCTGGAGCTAGAAACAATCTGTCCTACTATCTTGGGGGCGACTAACATCAAGGAAGGTCTAGATCGTTAAGGTGCAGTGCCTCGTATTGGAGGTGATCACTATGTTTACCATTGGGTCAGAGCTTAAAGGCTACTTCGAGTATGACGCTTTGGGGCTGTATCTCAGAGCCCACGAGACTGCGGAAATAGATGGTGTTGTTGTAGACCTGAGAAACATCCTCGGCCGCCACTTTCTCTGCGATGGCTTTTGTTGTCTGCGGTTGCCAGGCTCGACTTGCTCTTCCGGGCCGCAGGTTTCAGCCAGGGGCGATTGTTGCCAAGGGTCTTGGGTGCCTCTTTCAATCGAAGAACAAGAAAGGATCGCCAAACACCTGGAGGGGATACTCCCCTACATGGCGCCGGAAGCAAGGGATTTCGTGGAAGCCCAGCTTGCGAGAGGGAAGGAAAAGAAAATGGCTTTTTGCCGGACAGTGCGTAGCCGGGAGGGGAAAGACCTGGGGGTAACCGCTATAAGGCTACTGCAGAAAAACTGCATATTCCGCGTCTTGGAAAGAGAGGGAGAAAAATGGCGGATCCGTTGTGCAATTCACAGCTATTGCCTCACCAGGGGGTTAGCCCTCTGGGAGATCAAACCCCTTTATTGTTGGCTTTGGCCTCTGTCGCTTGTTCCTCTTTACGATGGTCGTCTCCTGTTGACAATGCATAACCGAGAAAACTATCAGTTTACCCAAGAGCAAAAAGCACGGGTCATGGCACCATGTCTGAACTCTCCGTCACCCAGCGGACCTTTGCTCTATCAAGCCTTTGCCCCTGAACTGAAACACATTTTCGGTGAGGGTTTTTATCAGAAACTCAACGCTCTGACACCACAGGTGATAGGGAGAAGCGGGAGGACATAATGTATATCATTGTAGTGGGTGGTGGCAAGGTAGGCTATTACCTGACTAAGTCCCTGATCGAGGAAGGACACGAGGTCCTGGTGATCGAGCAAGACCCACGCAAGTGCGCGATATTCACGGATGAATTGGGAGCCAACGTTCTCCAGGGCGATGGCTGCGAGGCTTCCGTGATGGCGGAGGCCGGCATGGGCCGAGCCAAGGCCGTCGTGGCGGTGACCGGCGACGATGAAGACAACCTGGTCGTCTGCCAGGTCGCTAAACACAAGTTCAACGTGCCCCGAACCATCGCCCGCATCAACAACCCCAAGAACGAGCGCATCTTCCACAAGTTGGGCATTGATGTCACGGTTTCCAGCACAGAACTGATCCTGTCCCAAATCGAGCAGGTCATCCCGGCCCAGTCGCTGGTTCACCTGCTGACGCTGCGGAGTGTGGGGGTCAACTTCGTCGAACTGGAGATCCCGCCGGACTCGCCAGCCCTCGGCCGGCGACTGCGGGAACTCGGCATCCCCGACGATTGCATTTTGCCCCTGGTGATCCGGGAAGGCAAGGAGGCCATCATTCCCTATGGCGATACCGTGCTGGAGGCAGGGGATCAGGTCATCGCCGTGACCTCTGAAGTCAGTGAGGAGACCATGCACCGCATCCTGCTCGGCTAACAGATGTGGCCTGCTTAAAGGGAAAGAACCTGCCAACTTCTCAATGCCGGCCGGAGCTGGTCGGCATTTATGTTTGTGTCCTGCTATGGGCACACAGGACGCACCAAACCGTTGCAAGAATGTCGCACTGGATCGCGTTTTGCAACATCATTGGCAGCTTTTTACCACGATTTTTGAACACCAATGAGCTATAATTATCTTCGATGGTGGAGGGACCGTGTTGAGTAATATAGCGAAAACGAAGGAGATACGAGCATGGCCGTGGCATATTGCCTGGAGTGTAGGAAAAGTATTGACCTGGGTGCCCGGCCCTGTGAGGGTCAACGGCTTATCTGCACCGAGTGCGGAGCCCGTCTCGAGGTGATCAGCCTGAAACCCCTGGAACTCGACTGGGTGTATGATAAGGAATTGTTCAAGTATGACTTCGGAGTTCGGGCCGTCTTTACCAGGGGAAAAGTTGGAAGTGATTTCTGAACAGCTCCTGAGCCCCATCACAATCCTGAGG
The DNA here is from genome assembly GCA_964625745.1 of uncultured Anaerolineae bacterium. Taxonomy (GTDB): domain Bacteria; phylum Chloroflexota; class Anaerolineae; order VGOG01; family VGOG01; genus CAZVCJ01. The sequence goes on from CAZVCJ010000041.1 coordinate 21,940, forward strand.
AGGAGGACTCAGTAGATCACAGTCGCTCGCGGCGGATTGCGTGCAAGCCTGCCGCCGCCAAACCGCTGAATCTGGTGCTTGTCCTGAGCTTGTCGAAGGGATCCAGCGGGAGCAAATTGCGGTGTACTGAGACCGGAAAGAGGGCTGGGGAATAGAGACGGAGGGAAGGACATGGCTGTAGCATCCTGCCCGGGTTGCGGGCAAGAAGTCGACCTGGGGCTGAAATCCAAGTTGGGCCAACGTGTTGATTGCCCCAACTGCGGCCTTGAGCTCGAGGTCATCAGTCTGAGGCCACTCGAGCTGGACTTCGCCCCCTTCGAGGAATTTGGGGGGGAAGAAGAGTGGCCCAAGTGGGAGTAACCCTGGACATTCCACAAGCCTGTCCAGGGTGACATAGGTTGGAGCCCTGGCCCCTGCCAGCCAGGGGCGGGACTTATCTTATTGCGGAGGTAGCGATGAAAGGAGCAGAGAACGAGTTCGAGGAACCTCCTGGCGAGGAGGTGGAGGAACCTCCCCCTCGCCGCACCACCCTTTGGCCTGACGTTTCCGACCAACAGTGGAACGATTGGCGCTGGCAATTGACCCACCGCCTGAACACGATAGATGATTTTGCCCGGGTGATCCGCCTCACTCCTGAGGAGGTGGCGGGCCTTTTGGCACCTGGGCATTTTCGCGTGGACGTAACCCCACACTTCGCCAGCTTGATGGATCCAAACGACCCGAACTGCCCCATCCGGCGGCAGGTCGTCCCCACGATTCGTGAGTTGGTTCCCTTCGAGGCTGAAATGGCCGACTCCCTGGCCGAGGACGCTCACTCCCCTGTCCCCGGCCTGGTACACCGCTACCCCGACCGGGTGCTGATGCTGGTCACCACCCAGTGCGCCAGCTACTGCCGCTTCTGCACCCGTAGCCGGGTGGTGGGCGACTCCAAGGCCCAGTTCAGCCGCACCAACTACGACCAGCAGCTCGATTACATCGCCCATACGCCGCAGGTGCGGGACGTGCTGCTATCCGGTGGCGACCCCCTGATGTTGAGCCCCAGGGTGCTGGAGGGTTTGCTCAGCCGACTGCGGGCCATCCCCCACGTGGAGGTCATTCGCATCGGCACCCGCGTGCCCGTCTTTCTACCCATGCGGATAAACCCGGAACTGATGGCCATGTTGCGACAGTTCCACCCCCTGTGGATGAACATCCATTTCAATCACCCTAAAGAGATCACGCCAGAGGTGCGCCAGGCCTGCGGGATGCTGGCCGACGCCGGCATCCCCTTGGGGTCGCAGACGGTGCTCCTGGCAGGGATCAACGACTGCCCCAACGTCATCAAAACCCTGGTGCAGGAATTGGTCAGGATCCGTGTCCGACCCTACTACATCTACCAGTGCGACCTGGTGCACGGCGCTGGCCACTTCCGCACCCCGGTGGGCAAGGGCATCGAGATCATCGAGGCGCTGCGGGGCCATACCAGCGGCTTCTGCGTCCCCACCTACGTCATTGACGCGCCGGGTGGTGGAGGCAAGATACCCATCATGCCTCAGTACCTCATCAGCCAGTCGGAGTCACGGGTGGTAGTGCGCAACTTCGAGGGCTTCATTAGCAGTTACGTCCAGCCTACGGACTACCGGCTTCACGACCCGGCCACCTGCGCCTACTGCCAGGCAGCACGGCCGGAGCCGGGTCAGGAAGGGGTGGAGGGTCTGCTGGCTGGTCATACCATGGCCATCGCCCCGGAGGGCTTTGATCAGGTGCACCAGCGCCTGACCCGCATCGCCTGGCAACCGGTCTGGCCGGTGCCGGTAGCAACCAAGGAGGTGGTCTGATGCCTGGTTTCAGAGTCGCTCTGCTCTATAACCTGAAGCACAACGCTACTGCGGAACCCGGTGCTCCGCCCGACGCCTTGGCCGAGTACGACTCCGTTGAGACAGTCCAGGCCCTCGAGGATGCCCTGCGGGCCAGCGGCCACCAGGTGATTCCCCTGGAGGGAGACAAGACGCTGTTGGATACCATCCGCCAGGCCGAGCCCGATATCGCCTTCAACATCTGTGAAGGACATCGGGGCGATGCCCGGGAATCTCAGGTGCCGGCCCTGCTGGAGATGCTGGGCATCCCCTACACGGGCTCCAAAATCCTGGCTCACGCCATCTCGCTGGACAAAGCCATGGCCAAGCGGGTGTGGCGGGACTGCGGCCTGCCCACTGCACCCTTCCAGGTCTTCCATCGTGGAGATGAGCCGCTGGACGAGCAGCTCACCTTTCCCCTGTTTGTCAAGCCGGTGCGAGAAGGCACGGGGATGGGGATTAATGGCCGCTCCGTCGTCCACGACGAGGCCGCCCTGCGGGAGCAAGTGGGCTGGGTGATCCAGACCTATCGCCAGCCGGCCCTGGTGGAGGGCTACCTGCCGGGGCGAGAGTTCACGGTGGGGCTTATCGGCAACACCCTGGCCCCTGGGCAACACCGAGGGAACGGTCTGTACGACGAACGGGGCTTCCACCTCTTCCCGGTGCTGGAGATTGACTCCAATGTAGGTGCCGGTCAGGGATTGTACAACGCCGAGGCCAAGTCCTACTACCCTGGAGAGGGAGGAGCGCCCCTCTATCTCTGTCCGGCGGACATACCTCCGCACCTGGAGGCCGAGCTGAAGCGTTTGGCCGTAGCGGCCTTCGAGACCATCGGCGCCCTGGACGTGGCGCGGGTGGACTTCCGGCTGGGAGCTGATGGCCAACCCTACCTCATAGAGATCAACACCCTGCCGGGCCTGAACCCGACGGTGAGCGACCTGTGTATCATGGCCCGCGCTGAGGGGGTGCATTACACAGAACTGATCAACGAGATCGTGAACCTGGCGGTGGATCGCTATGGGTTGGCCATTTCTGCGTTGGTGAGTAGACAAGTCTGGGAGTGGAGAGGTATTCCTCTTCTCAGTACCCCGGTAGCTCTGCGCCCCAGCGTAGAAGTTCGTACTGCATACTCAGGAGGGGAATGATGAATGCTGAGACGGAACCCCCCGGCGTTGCTGTGCTATACAATGCCAGTGAGCAGTTGGTAAAGGGCGAGCCCCGCGATATGCTGGCGGAGCAGGGGGTCATCGCCTGTGCCCACGCCGTGGCCGAGGCACTTGGGGTGGCCGGTCACCGGGTGGCGTTGGTGCCCATCCACTCCGATGTGGAGTTGGTGCTGGCATCGTATCCTCCCACCCGCTGGGCGGTTTTCAACCTGGGGGAAGGGCTGAAGGGGCGGCTCTTCGAGGAGGCCCGCATTGCCTGGGCTTTGGCGGCCATGGGCTACCGCTTTACCGGATCGAGAGGGGATGCCATTGCCCGCTCGACCCATAAGGGGCAGGCCAAGGCGCTATTAACTGAGGCAGGCGTGCCAACTCCACCTTGGAGGATCTTTTATGATCCGGGCGAAGTGGAGGAGTCCAGCGCTGCTGCGCTTCCCTTCCCCCTCATCGTCAAGCCGGTGGCTGAGGACGCCAGTCTGGGAGTGAGCACAGAAGCTATAGTACACACCCCAGCAGCGCTGCAAGCACGGGTGGCTTACGTGGTAGAACGTTACCGCCAGGGAGCACTGGCGGAGCAGTTCATCGCCGGACGGGAGTTCAACGTCTCGCTGTGGGGCGATCCGCCAGAAGTTTTGCCCCTGGCGGAAATAGATTTCGGCGCCTTTGCTGATCCTTTCCAGCGCATCGTCTCCTTTGCCGCCAAGTGGGAGGAGGATTCTTTTGCCTATTGCCATACCCCTGTGGTCTGCCCTGCCAGGGTGACGCCAGTTCTCCGTGACCGCATCATGGCTACTGCCAAGCGAGCCTGGAGAGCCATCGGCTGTCGGGGCTACGCCCGGGTGGACATGCGCGTGGCTGCCGATGGCACGCCTTACGTGGTGGAAGTCAACTGCAATCCCGACATCTCGCCCGATGCCGGCTTTTTCCGCGCCGCCCGGGCGGCCGGCTACGACTACGTGGGAATGGCGGCTCATATCTTGAACCTGGCCTTGAGACAGTGCAATAACTATGATTACAGAAGCGAAAGAGCAAGATGGCTCACAGATTATCCATCTGACGGCCGCCGCTGGCGTTTTCAAGCCAGGCGAAGTGGCCTGCGTCCAGGAGTTGTGGGACGCTTACCTGCGACAGGGCGAAGCCAGTGGCTACGTTTTTCTGATCTATAAGAACGGGACCCGTTTGCAGGGTTACGCCTGCTTCGGACCCCATCCTCTAACCGAAGGGACCTTCGATCTATATTGGATTGCCGTAGACCCGCAGGCGCGAGGGCAGGGCATTGGACATGTTCTACTCACACGGGTGGAAGACGAGGTGAGGGCCCGAGGGGGCCGGATGCTGGTGGTAGAGACATCAGGCACACCGGCCTATGCTCCGGCCCGTCGCTTGTATGAATCCTGCGGCTACCGCTACGAAGCGGCGGTCCACGATTTCTATGCCCCTGGCGATGATCTCATCGTCTTTGGTAAACTCCTTGGACAGCCTTTCCCCTTACCTGCACCTCATCCCCACGAGCAAGAGTGCGTATTGGTCACCTGATTCATCTCTCCTTCTTGGGAGAGAACGGTTATCAGTTAGAACGTTGCTGGTCAGATTAGTCGAATAGTCACGTAATCACATGGTCAGACAGTTGCGTGGTCAGCAGAAGATACGACCATGTGACCACAGGACTACGTGACTAATGTGCCGATGGAGGTGTGACATGACAAGCCAAGTGAGATTCTCCAACAAGCGATGGATGTGGCTCCGTGCCGCTGTCATCGCGCTGACGCTACTGCTGACGATGCTGTTCCTAAACGCACCGCTAGTGCCACACTCAGCCCAAGCCGCGCCGTCGCTTCAAGACCTGAATGATCTGTGCGCGATCCACCCACCGGAAATGCAAGTTGATACCGAGCCTCTCAGTAATCCTACCAAGGGTTGCGCTATCAAGTACCTCGTGGCTGACAAACAAAGTTACATGGGTTGGACGGACATCTACCAATTCAAGAGTTCCACAGAGGCACGCGAGTGGGTCTCCCAGTATTCCGAGGCTACGGTTGGCGACCTCCGCAGACCCACTACGGCCTATGGCGACAGCGGGTTTGAGGTGCGCGAAGGTACGGAAATAACGTCTGGTGGTGCAAAAACGAACTTCAATTTGTGGTTCAGCCGTGGCTGCTTTGGAGTTTGGGTCCTTGGCATTGAGTACGATGGGGTCACTGGCGGGGCGGCTGCCATGCGCCAGATTGCCTCCCAAGTTGACCAGCAACTGAAGACTCTGCCGCCGTGCCCGGACGCGGCAGTTCAACCCCAGCCCCCCGCTGTCGCCGGTCCCTTCTCCGTAGGATTCGTATGTGGCTACAACGAGCCGCAGTATGCTCCCGGTCAGGTCAGCTGCGCTGCCTCCACGACCAATGCCCCGCCCGATGCCGAGATTGAGTACAAGTGGTTCATGGACGGTGTCCAGCAGCCCGAAACTGGCAACACGTTCGCGCGCGACGACCAAGGCATTGCGCCCGGCGAGCACAGCATCACGGTGTATGCGGTGGACACCCGGACGAACATCCAATCCGAGGGCGCCAGTTACCGCTTCACCAAGCCCGGCACGCCCGCTGCTCAGCCGCCTGCAGCACAGCCTCCTGCCGCGCCATCCGCAGGGCAGGTTGTGGTGAAAACCTCCTCCGGCACTACCACTGTCAACCCAAGCGAAAAGACACAGATCACACTGCGTCCCGGCGACAAGGCGGAAATAAGAGCAAAGTGCGAAAAGCTGCAAACCACAATAGGATTGATGTCGCTTACGCGAGACGAAGGGAAGTACCTGGAGGATTCGGATTTGTACTATGTCTTCCTTTTGATCAAAATCAAATGCTCCGAACTCCTTTCCTCCGAGCCGCGCACGCTCGCTATGGCGGGACAACCTGACGGTGCGTTGTTGCCTCTTCTCTCAACCGCAGACAAGCCAGTGCAACTGAAGCTCGAACTGCAACAGGGACCTCTGCGTGCGGAGGTGGTTCATGATTCCGTCTCGCTTGAAGTGGAAACCGCCACCACAACTGTCACCTCTGTCGGGAAAAACACCGTCGGCGTGGCGCATGATCCTAACACCGGGGCAAGCATTGTGAGTGCCTATCAAGGGACGGTCAGTATCCAGCCCAAGAACCTCGCGCTGGCACCCACCACGCTTGAAACCGGTCAGCGTGTGGAGGTGACCCAAAGCAACATCGGCGCAGTAACAACGATCAGTGCACCTGGCTCAACCACTACTGGAGCGCTTGCATTACTCTTGTGCGGTGGCGTGCCGTTCCTCATGCTGGCAGCTTTAATCGGAGGCGTGGTGGTGTTCAGGCGCTCGCGCTCGCGTCGGGCGCGCCCGTCCCCTCCGCCGCCATCTGGCATCCCCGAACGAGGGCAGCGCCCCAGCGGCTTGCCAGAGCACGGCGTGCAACCTGGGTTATCCGCCACTTGTCCCCACTGCAAGAGTCCTGTCAGAGCGGGTGCCAAGTTCTGCAGCCAGTGCGGCAAACGCATCGCGTAAGTGGTCAGGTAGTATCGTCATCGCGGCAGTTTTCATCGTATTGGCTCCCGCTGCGATCTCGGTCGTGCAATCGCTCCTGCCCGGCTTGCGCGGCGGCGATTGCAAAGCCGTCACACCAGTTGTGACCAGCGAAGTCACAACTGGCAACACACTCACCTGCAATTTTGGAATCGCGGACGCGGTGACGATTCGGCGGTCTCCCACAGTCGAACGACAAATCGCAGCCTACCTCGAGCAGATGTGCGGCAGCGCGATGCTGCTCCCGTTGCTCGCATTTGCGTTGATCTTGCTAAGGAGGGGCTGATCATGCGCTTCCTCAGACGGTTGTTCGGTGAGTCCTCGAAGCCTCAGACGTTGAGATCTGAGGCAGACGCCGACATGGA
>CAZVCJ010000042.1:0-28202 GCA_964625745.1 uncultured Anaerolineae bacterium
TGAGTGAAGGGTTCGAGGAGGTTGAGCATACGGCCGACCTGGCTATCAGAGCCTATGGTCGGGACATGAGGGAGCTCTTCGCCAACGCTGCCCACGGCATGTTCGCGCTGATGGCCGAGCCATCTCAAGAACCAGCCTGCGCGCGGGAGGTATCGCTGGAAGCGCTGGACTACGAGGGCCTGCTGGTTGATTGGCTGAACGAGCTCATCTATCTGCACGAGGTGGAGGGGGAGACCTACTCCCAGTTCACCATCGAGACCCTGTCGCCCACGAAGCTCAAGGCGCACGTGATCGGCGGCCCAACCAGGCACAAGACCAGAGCCATCAAGGCGGCGACTTTCCACGATCTGGCTATAGAGGAAACACCGAGCGGTCTCGTGGCCACCATCGTGTTCGACGTGTAGTCACAAGCGGTAAACAGAACGCGGAGGGAGGAGCAAATGGTTAGCAAGAAGGACATGAAGCAAGTAGAGGAATACGTCTACGAGATCCCACAGAGTTTTCGGCCCGACATGCGGGTGCCGGCTCGCCTGTACGCCGATGAGGAGCTTTTAGAGGCGGCTTTGAAGGATCGTTCCATAGAGCAGTTGATCAACACCGCTACCCTGCCCGGCGTGGTTAAGTACACCCTGGCCATGCCCGACATCCACCAGGGTTACGGCCCACCCATCGGTGGGGTGATCCCTTCCAAGACGTCCACGGGGGTCATCTCGCCGGGCGCCGTGGGTTATGACGTCAACTGCGGCGTCCGTCTCCTGCGCTCCAACATCCTGGCCGAGGAGGTCAGGCCCATCATGGATGAGATCGTCAACGCCCTCTTCCAAGGCGTGCCTAGCGGCGTGGGCCGCAGCGGGGATGTCCGGCTCTCCCACCGGGATATGAACGATGTTTTGGAGAAGGGATCAGCCTGGGCGGTGAGCCAGGGCTACGGCACGAAGGATGATCTGGAGCACACTGAGGAGCGGGGAACCTTGGCTGGGGCGGAAGCGAGGGCAGTGAGCTCAAAGGCCAAGAAGCGGGGGCAAGATCAGTTGGGCACCCTGGGCTCAGGCAACCACTTCGTCGAGGTGGGAGAGGTGGAGGCAATCTACGACCAAGAAGTGGCGGAAGTCTTCGGCCTGTTCGAGGGCCAGATGGTGGTTTGGGTGCATTCCGGCTCGCGGGGCCTGGGCCATCAGGTGTGCACCGACTACGTGCACGACCTGCAGCAGGCGGTGACCAAATACGGCATCGAGTTGCCCGACCGAGAACTGGTCTGTGCCCCCTTCGACTCGCCTGAAGGACGCGACTACTTCGCCGCCATGGCCGGCGCCGCCAACTACGCCTGGGCCAACCGCCAGGTGCTGGCCCACCGAGTGCGTTTGGTGATGGACGATGTGCTGGCCGGCCTGGTCAAAGATAGAGGGCTAACCCTGGTCTACGACGTGACTCACAACATCGCCAAGGTGGAGGAGTATCCCATTGACGGGAAGCCCACCAAACTGGTCATTCACCGCAAGGGGGCCACGCGGGCTTTCGGGCCGGGGATGAAGGATGTACCTGCCGACTATCGAGAGGTGGGCCAGCCGGTCTTGATCCCTGGCGACATGGGCACCGCCTCCTACGTCCTGGTGGGCACAGCCAAAGCCATGGAGAAGACCTTCGGCACCTCCTGTCACGGAGCAGGGCGGGTCATGAGCCGCCGCGCAGCCAAGGAAAAGATCCAGGGGCAGGAGCTGCAACAGGAGTTAGCGGAAAAGGGCATCGTCGTGCGGGGCGGTAGTTGGAAGGGCCTGGCCGAGGAAGCTCCCGCGGCCTACAAGGACGTTGACCGGGTGGTCAACGTGGTACACTCGACGGGAGTCGCTCGTAAGGTGGCCAGGGTTGTGCCTTTGGGGGTGATCAAGGGGTAAGGCAAGGTCAAACATCAGGCGTCAAACTTCAATGTTCAAAGTCTCCCCAGAACCGAAGGGCCGTCCCTCATTAGCAGGGGCGGCCCTTTCTCGCGAATTCGTCAAAGCGGCTCTAATCCCACTCCTCCACCTCCTGGATACCAACCTCATCTTACCTCTCCTCTCACTTGACCTTGTGGTCTTTTGATAGAGGGAAAAGCCCTAACCTACCCAGCAGGTTAGGGCTCCCTTCCCCATGTGCTTTTGCAGTGGAATGTCCTGCCTTTGGATGAAGTTAGATCTCCTCGTCCTCTTCCTCTTCCTCATCCCACTCCTCGTCTCCAAAAGCGTAGTCCAGATCGAGGGGCCTTAGGCTGATGACCTCCAGCAACGTGCCACATTCCGGACAATGGAGACACTCTCCTAGTGCCACCCCTTCTCTCGGCACAATCGTTTTCTCACACTCAGGGCACTGGGCCATTTGGACACCTCCTTTCTCATGATTAGCTACGTTCAAAAGCTTCAAACAGACGCCTGCTACCTCAGAGTCATAAAGGATACCCCTGTTCTGTGATATTTCCTCTGGAGCCCTGTCTACACCAAGAGGCGGCCTGTAATGTCAGTGAGAGGACGTGCCCTCAACGACGTCAGCTACAGCCAAGATTCTCGCTTTCAGGAGGATACCCTCACTTGAAAGACCTGCAGGATATCCAGAACCCTCCACCCTTTTGGGATGTTGAAGCACACCTTATCTCGCCTGACCTTATGGCCTTTTGCTGAGTAGAGGGAGATGAACCCTGACCCTACCCGGCAGGTTGGGACTCACTCCCCCGTGTGCTTTTGCAGTGGAGTGTCCTGCCTTTGGATGAAGTTAGATTTCCTCGTCCTCGTCCTCTTCCTCTTCTTCCTCATCCTCTTCCTCATCCCACTCCTCGTCTCCAAAAGCGTAGCCCAGGTCGGGGGGATTCAGGCTAACTACCTCCAGCAAGCAGTCACATTCAGGGCATGTGGTGAGGGCTCCCATCTTCACATTCTTGCTCAACTGGATCTGATTTCCGCATTCAGGGCACTTTGCCATTTTCACATCTCCTTTCTCAAACGTGGTTGGCCACTCTCCCGCTATTTGCACAATAGTATAACCTAAATTCGCCAGGATGTCAGTAACAAGTCGGTTAATCTTTGGTGACAAAACGGTTACACTTTGGTTAAGGATCGGTAAAAGAACGCAAACAGGGGACCTCCGATGGTACACCTCACCAGGTTTCCCCCAGGTGTGTTCGGAGGAGACGCAGAAACCGTGCACACCTGGCAGGAGCATCGCCAAAGAAGTTGACGGCCTCAAGGAGCTCCCTCACCCTCTCAGCGGGCAAGAAAGCCACGATGACACTATCGCTGCTCAGCCTCTCCAACAAGGGATTCTCCCCACCCCTTTGAATGACCTCCCAGGCGGCCATGGTGTGCTGGCGGATGCGCTCGTGCATCTCCTGGCGGTCGGCGCCGGCCTTGACCAATTCCATCAGCAGCGTCTCAGTGGCGGCGAAGACGCCGTAAGTAGACAAGTTGCGCTCGATGTTTTCCCCGTGAACAACCAGGCCCGTGACAATGCGTTCAGCACAGATGAGCATCTCGTCCAGAGCCAGGAACGCCTCGGGGAGGATCACCCTGCGGTTGGCCGAGTCGTCCAGGGTGCGCTCCAGGAGGGAGAAGGCGGCGTTGTCCCAGGCTACCTTGGGCAGGGTGCTAAGGTAACGAGCCAGGGAGCAGATCTTCTCGGCGGCGACGGGGTTGCGCTTGAAGGGCATGGCGGAGGAGCCTACCTGCCTGGCTCCAAAAGGCTCGCTCAACTCCCCGAAGGGCGCCGCGTGCAGCACTCGCAGGTCGAAGGCGAACCGGTGCAAGGATTGAGCTATGGCGGCCAGAGTGGTCAGGACGAGGAAGTCCTGTTTGCGAGGGTAAACCTGAGTAGAAACGGGCACGGTCTCCAGCCCCAGCTTTTCCATGACCAACCGTTCCAACTCGGACGGCTTCATCCCGCTGTCCTGAAGCAACTGAGCATAAGAGGTCGAAGTTCCCACCGCGCCTTTCAGCCCCTTGGCCTTGAGGTTTTCCATCAGGTTATCCAAACCCTGGAGATCAATGAGCAAGTCCTGGGCATACTGGCAGAGGCGGTAGCCCAGAGTGGTAGGTTCAGCGGGCAGGAGGTGGGTGTAGCCCATGGCAGGCAGGTGCTGATAGCGCTCGATCTGGGTGGCGAGAGCTTCGAGAAGCTCCACCAGGCGTTGGCGGATCAGGCGTAGAGACTCCTTGATGCGCAGGACGTCGGCGTTATCTTCCACGTCAGCACTGGTAGCCCCCAGGTGGATTTTGCCCCCGCCTATCGTGCACTGCTCAGCGTAGGCTCTTATCTCCGCCATCTTATCGTGGCCGATCTCCGCCTCGATCTCCAGGGAGCGAGCCATGTCCACCTCGCCCTGGTGAGCCTTCAGGTCATCCAGCTCCGCCTCGCTGACCAGCCCCGCCCCGTGCTCCGCTTCAGCCAGCGCTACCCAGATCCGCCGCCACAGTCGCCGTTTGTGCTCCTCGGACCACAGCCTTCGCATCTCCCGGCTGCCGTAACGCCAGGTGAAGGGCGAAAGAAAAGTGTCATAGCTGTATCCCGAACGCAGGCTTTTCTTGTTCATTCCTACTACCATGTTTGCACATTCTCATTATTTGTGGTATAATATCATTGATGAGGTCGGGTGGCCATGCGAATCCTATCCTTGACCGGACGGTGTAACATGGCTGCGAGGCTCGCATGACAGAGCTGCCCCGACCTTTTCGTATGCCCTCAGATGATAACTGCAAGCAACTCTTCAACCTGTACCTTCCTGTCTGGCTGCCTCTCTCGCCGGTAAGTGGCCAGTGCTATCTTGTGAGCACTCGACTTCTTGCCAACCGGCCTGAAATCAATCTGCCTGTTGCTCAGGTCAGGATGTCTTCTTCGCAGGTAGCGTAGCAATTGCTCTTTGATCTCATTCTCCCATCCTGGGTACTCCAGATCAATGGTGATTAACCCCATAGCGCTGACATAGGGTGCCAGGAGCAGTATCAACCCGGCGGCAAAGAGCTTGACAGAGATCAAGTCTTTGCGCATTCCCTCTTTCTTCAGCAATTGATAGCATTCTCGCTTCACGCTCTTGGGGATGAGGATAGCCGATTGAATGTCATCGGAGAATGCAAGAGCCGTATCAACAGTCAGTATATCGGTGCGACCGCTTTGATCTACTTCGATGTCGTGCATGATGGACTCATACCCGTGTCGGGAACTGATGAATTAGGTATGGCTTGACCTCCCCATCCGCATACGGATAAGTGAATAGCCGCCCCCTCATCTGCTTATCTGCTCCTATCCGTTGCCACCACTCTCCTGGCTGCCGTAACGCCAGATGAAGGGGAAAAGAAATGTGTCATGGCCGTAAGTTTCCTGCTTCATCACTCCCCACCCGTCGTTCCATAGCTCTCCGCTAATACTCAACCAAGACTCATTGTGCAATCGCTGAGCCTAAACCAAAGAGGCAAACGGTAGGAGTTCAGTCGGCAGCCTGTTGTGACAGCATGGCTTCCACCGCCGCCAGCGCCTTTGGCCCCCAGAAATGCTCGTATTCCAGGTCTCTGGCGCGAGTGATGCCTCGGTCTCTTCGCCGGGCCTCGGACAACTTCTCCAACGCCTCCGTCGCCTCACCTTTCTCCCACAGCAGGACGGCCTGGCTCAAGAGGCAGAGCGGCACCTTGGGCGCCTTTTCCAGCGCGCGCTCCACCTGTTCCCTGGCTGCCTCCAGGTCTCCCTGCTCTAAATAGAAGTGAGCCAGCCCAAGCAGGTTGGTGCTGTCGCTCTCTTTCTCTACCGCTGCCTTCAAACTAGCCAGGACCGCGTCGAGCTCTCCGAGCCGCCCCAGTGCGTGCCCGCGCAGCCGTGACACCCAGCTTTCCCGTCGGAACTGCCGCCCGTAGCGCTCCAAGACCCCCAGTGCTCTATCCGGATCGAGGTGAATCAGCGCTCTCGCATAACCTGGCGCCTCAAAACCATAATCCGCAACCGAAGTCGCTGCCAGGATTGCAGTAGTTTCTGTCGCTCCCAGACGCCCCAGGGCGTAGGCGGCGGACCCGCGCACCCCGCTGGCTTCGTCACTCAAGGTCGTGATCAGCGGTTCCACCGCCCTCGCGTCGCCCAGACTCCCCAGGGCGTCGGCGGCGGACCTGCGCACCCCGCTGTCTTCATCACTCAAGGCTGTGATCAGCGGCTCCACCGCCTTCGGGTCGCCCACACCCCCCAGGGCGTCGGCGGCGGAACTGCGCACACTGCTGTCTTCGTCACTCAAGGCTGTGATCAGCGGCTCCACCGCCCTCGGGTCGCCCACACCCCCCAGGGCGTAAGCGGCGGACCAGCGCGCGCTGCTGTTTTCGTCACCCAAGCTCGTGATCAGTGGTTCCACCGCCCTCGGGTCGCCCAGATGCCCCAGGGCGGAGGCGGCGGAACTGCGCACGTCGCTGTCCTTGTCACTCAAGGTCGTTATCAGCGGTTCCATCGCCCTCGGGTCGCCCAGACTCCCCAGAGCGTAAGTAGCGGACCAGCGCACGTCGCTGTCTTCATCACTCAAGGCCGTGATCAGCGGTTCCACCGTCCTCGGGTCGCCCACACGCCCCAGGGCGTCGGCGGCGGCACGGCGCACCTTTCTGTCTTCGTTACTCAAGGTCGTGATCAGCAATTCCACCGCCCTCGGGTCGCCCAGACGCCCCAGGGCGGAGGCGGCGGCACGGCGCACCTTTCTGTCTTCATCACTTTGGGTCGTGATCAGCGGTTCCACTGCCCTCGGGTCGCCCAGCCCCCCCAGAGCGTAAGCGGCGAACATGCGCACATCGCTGGCTCCGTCACTCAAGGTCGTGATCAGCGGTTCCACCGCCCTCGGGTCGCCCAGCCCCCCCAGAGCGTAAGCGGCGAACATGCGCACATCGCTGGCTCCGTCACTCAAGGTCGTGATCAGCGGTTCCACCGCCCTCGGGTCGCCCAGACCCCCCAGGGCGGAGGCGGCGGACATGCGCACATCGCTGGCTCCGTCACTCAAGGTCGTGATCAACGGTTCCACCGCCCTCGGGTCGCCCAGACTCCCCAGGGCGGAGGCGGCGGACATGCGCACATCGCTGGCTTCGTCACTCAAGGTCGTGATCAGCGGTTCCACCGCCCTCGGGTCGCCCAGACCCCCCAGGGCGGAGGCGGCGGACATGCGCACGGCATTGGCTTCGTCCCTCAACATTTCGGTCATGGATGCCGTCGTTTCCGCTCCGGCGATGCGTCCCAATGTCCTGGCCGCCCACAGCCGTACGGGACCGGACAGGGTCAGGTCAGCTTCCCTGAGCAGTGCCACTAGGCGCTGCCGAGCACGATCAGTCCGGCCCCCTCTTAGGTCAAACAGCGCCGTGTTCACGCGCATTGCCGGCCAGGCGCTGTCTGCGACCACCTCCCACTCTTCCGCCCGATCAGGTGTGCCGAAGGGCTGGCGCAGCCATTTCAGACTCAGCCGTCCCAGGGCCTGAGCTTCCTCAGCGTGCCCATCTCTGGTTTCGAGGGCCTTGAGCGCCTCCCCGCTGGCTCGGAAGAGACCGAGCAGTGCCGTTTGGTAGGCCTGCGTGCGCTCGTCCCTGATCGCCGCTTTCAGTTCGCTGCGCTTTGGGACGTGTGCCTCTTCCAGGTCGGCCTGATCCACCAGCGCCAGGGCCAGGCAGGCCTGGTAGCGCAGCCGCCGGGCCTGCCTGGCGGGTGACGTGTCTCAGGATCGGCACCACCAGCTCGGCTTCCCTGAGTACCAGCAGCCGCTCACAGGCCCGCTGGCTGGCGTCACCGTGACATTCGTAGGCCAAGTACTGTAGCAGCGGGATCGCCTCCTTCACGTGCTCCTCTTCCAACAGTGCCTCGCAAGCCTTTATCCGCTGCCCATAGCCGGGACGCAGCGCCAGCCAGCAGGCTGCCGCCAGCCCCACCTGCCTGGTTGGCGTGTTCTTCATCAAGCTCTCCGTGACCACCCACAGCGGCTCAGGGTCAGTGTGCAACTCGGGGTAACGAGTCGCCAGCAGGTGCAGCGCCGCCGGTAGCGCCACTGCCTCGTCGCCTATTGTCAGCAGGGTCGCGATCGCCGCCAGCGCATTGTCATCCTGTGCCATTAGTGCCATGTCGCGTAACAACTCTCGGTCCAAATGAGCTTCTTCGCCCGCTTCCAGCAAAGCCTGTGCCGCGGCTCCCGCCTGAGTGGGTTCCTTCTGGACCAACTCACTCAGGACTGCGATGGCAGTGGTTCGTGCCTCGCTCTCCAGCAGCCGAGTCGCTGCCAGTCGGCGGATGTGGGCAGGGGTGTCGGGCATCGTAAGGCCGACCAGAGCCTCCACCGTAGGGGATTCTGGTGTGATCACTGCCAGCCAGCCCAAGGCCGCCTGATCGCTCTTGCTTTCCATACGGACTGCAAGCTTCTCAATCAGGTCAAGCAGCCCCGCCTCTCCCAAGGTCCGCCGCGCCAGCCCGGCGTCCACAGGCCCCAGCGTAGAACTCGCCAAGTCTGCTCCGGCGCTGACGGAAAACGAATAGGACCTATCTGCCTGTAGCTGCAC
The DNA here is from genome assembly GCA_964625745.1 of uncultured Anaerolineae bacterium. Classification (GTDB taxonomy): domain Bacteria; phylum Chloroflexota; class Anaerolineae; order VGOG01; family VGOG01; genus CAZVCJ01. The sequence goes on from CAZVCJ010000042.1 coordinate 8,511, forward strand.
CAGGTAGCCTGCTGCCTCTTCGGGCCAGCCTTCGAATCGCACCCGCCGGGCTTTTGCTTGGTACTGCGTATGGCGGTATCTTTCCCTTTCCAGTGGCTGCAGGACCGGCCGGGCGAGGTCTCTCTCCCCCAAATGTACGAGTGCCGTCGCGAGGTTGAGGCGAGTCTCAGGCGCGACCTCCAGCTTCTCCCCGCCGTCGAGGAAGTGGGTGCGCTTCAAGGCACTTACAGCGGCCTCACAGTGGCGCGTCACCGCCAGCCGCTCGTAGCACTCCAGCGCCGCTTCCTGTACCTGGGGGGCCTCATGTCCCAGAAGCCCTGCCAGCTTGTTCAGTACCTCATCACGCAAGTGAGGATCTACCTGGACGTCATCCGCCAGGCAGGCTGCCGCTAACAGGGTGTTCCGCTGCAATACATCTTCGTAGGGTGCAGGAAAGTCCAGAATCTCACGCACGAGCTTATTAGCCTGGGGTTTGCTGTAAATGGACAGGTGGCCGGCCATCAGCAACAGCGGTTCGTGCCACACGCTGCGGTGGATGTACTTCCCCAGGTCAAACGTGCCACTTTGTGCTTCCTCCACCAGGCACAACGCCGCCAGGTACTCGCCGAAGGTCTGATGCAAGAACCCGTACACCGGTCGGCTTTCGGCGTCCATCCCCCGCTCTAGGAACAGCCCGCTCTGCTCGTTCAGGTTCTGGAGCATCCTCTTGCCGATCCGCTTGGCGTCCGTTAGTTCGCAGCCCCGCTGTTCGACGATCCCGCGGTAGAACCTGGGCAGCAGGTCGGCACGGGCGATCACCCCCGCCACATTGCTCGATAGGATGTGGTGGGCAATCGGAGCCAGGATCCCCTTGACTTCCTCCGCATCCAGTTCTGCCACCCCCCGCTGCGCCGTCCAGTACTCTACCAGGGTGTCCGTTGCGTTCTGGTAGACCTGCACTCGCCGGTTGGGCAGTTTGACACCCCGCCAGTGCATCAGCACAATGATGGTCAGCAGCAGCGGGTTGGCCGCCATTCGCGCGATCTGTGGCTTGGACCGTAGCGCCTCGATCAGGTCGTCCGCCCCTCCCACCTGGGCCTTTCTGCCCAGGGCGGATTCGATAGCATCGTACCACAGCCACACGAACCGTTCTCTGTCCTCTTGTGTCAGCTCCATCAGCGTCGCATGCCTGAACTCCTGTGTCAGGGGAGACCGCTCGTACCCTACGATGCGGCTGGTGACCATGAACCGGTTGTCGCTGAATCCCGCCACCATCTCCCGGATGCGATCCGTGACCTCAGCGCGCAAGCTAACGTCGCCGACTTCGTCCAGGCCGTCCAAGATGATCAGGCAGCGGCCCTGTTCGATGGCCCACCGTAGATACCGCCCAAACTCCGGCTTGAGCGTCAGTTCCTTCTCTACATATTCGACCAGGTGCAGCGTGCGGTCCTGTTCGTATGCCTTGGCGTAATTGGCGATCCGGATCAGCACCGGCGTCAGACCGCGGACGCTCTCCCCCGAGTGGGTCGTGTCGTCGGCCGCCAGCGCGTAGGTCACGTAACGTGTGGTCGTCGTCTTGCCCGTGCCGGGATCGCCCAGCAACACAGAACGCGGCTCTCTGAGCAGTTCCGCCAGCGTCAGGTGCCGCTGCGCCGCCTGGCGCGCGCTCAGTTGAGCGTAACGTTTCTCCATCTCCTCCAGGCGGCGCCGCCAGTCCAGTTCGACCATCGCCTCGTGGGCGGCCTGGAGTCGCAGGTCTTCCTCGGCATACTCGGCCAGCGCCGGGCGGCCCTCTACCGCCTGCAACGGCAGAAAAATCTCCGAGATGGGCAGGCTGAGTACCTGACCACTCACTTGCGGCGTAAAACCTCGGATGACATGATCTTTGAGATCCTTCTTCAGGTACTCGAAGTATGCTTCGCGGACCTGGTCTAAACCTTCGGCAGGTTCAGTTGAAGGAGATTGCCCCTCGTCTTTCGATTCGTCGAGCGCAAGCGTAACTGATGGGCCTGCCACAAGTCTCAACCAGCTTAGATGGTCCAAGGGCCACACCCCCCGGTCATCGGTCTTTCCATAAATACGACCAGAAACCCATCCTCCACCCCTACGGTCGTACTCTCGCAGCCAGACCTCCCCTGCGCCCCTTTCCAGGTCCAGCCTCACAAAGTTGTAGCCATTCTCTTTGTCTGAGCGCTCATAGCAGGCACCGGCCGCGATTCGCGTCCAGCCATCGAAACCCGTCGTCACCCACTCGGTGTGCTCGTGTCCGTGCAAGATGAACTTGAAATCCCGCTCTAGCGCGCGCCAGAGCTCTGCATCCTCCGGCCCAACCAGCCAGTTTGCAGGATGGTGAAAAAGGGCAATGGAGAAGTCGGCAGCTCTAAGGCTGGACGATATCTCCGCCAACTGCCACCGGCTGCCCATCCAGAGCTTTGCCTTCTCAATCTTGCTGTCACGGCAGCACGACCAAACAGAGTTGAATCCACCAATGCCAACCTTGACTCCCTCCACCTCACGGATGACAGCATAGATAAGGTGGTCCGGATCCTTGAGAAGGTGCAAGTAGCCGTTGTTTTCGAGGAACGCCCGATAATTCTTAAGGCGCTCCATGTAACGTCGCCAGTGCATGTCTCCCTTCTCGAGGATATCGCAGATCTTGTAAGGGTCTTCCTGCCGGTCGAGCCATTCTATCTGATCGGGGGTCACTACCTTGCGATTCACATCATGGTTACCAGGGACGAGGAAGAATCGCGAGCGCAGGACTTTCGGGCTGAAGGCCCCTCGCACCGACTCGAAGAACTCTTGGGCCAGGGCAAACTGATCGGCCAGCGTCTCATTTGGGCCACTGTCGATCTGCCCGAAGGCAGCATCACCCGTGAAGAAGATGAAATCGGGTCGTAGGCCGTGGTCGTCCGCCATCCTCTTGAGGTCTGTTACCAGAGTCTCGGTGACACGGCACATGTCCCAGCCGCGTCTTGGCTTCCCTGCGTGCAGGTCTGAAATGTGTAGCCAAGCAATAGTCCTACCCATATCTGCTCTCCTCACTACGACATAGCCCCAAGCTTAGCAAAATCAGACGATGAGCAGAGTATCTGAGCTCATCCGCTGCCAACTACTAATTGGGCCGAGATTACTTCAGCTCCAGTTGGTTGGTGACCATAGTATATCATGTTTCGCCTTGTTTGGCAACAGCAAAAAAGCCACCTGCGCAGTTGACACAGATGGCTTTTCTCTATGAAGGCATATCAACTTGGGACTAGACAGAGCAAATGTCGGCCACGCTTTCCAGCACGTAGTCCGGCTGAATGGACGAACGGGCAAGGTGCTCGCGGCGGGTGACACCGGTGAGGACGAGGGCCGAAGCTGCTCCGGCCCGTTGGGCCATGACCACGTCGGTCTCCAGGCGGTCGCCGACCACCAGGCACTGCTCCGGGGACAGGCCGCCCATGCGCGCCAGCGCCGCCTCAATGACGAGGGACGACGGCTTGCCGGCCACCAGCTCCACCTGCTTGCCCGTGCAGCCCTCGATAGCCCCGATGACGGCCGCCGCGTCGGGGATCTCGCCCCCCTCGACAGGGCAGGTGCGGTCGGCGTTGGTGGCCACGAAACGCGCCCCCTGCCGAATGGCCTGGAATGCAGTGTTCAGTTTGCCGTAATCGAAGGTGCGGTCGAAGGCGGCCACGACGAAGTCCGCCTCCTCGCTGTGATCGGTGTCGTTAGTGATCTGGAGACCAAAGGCAGCCAATTCAGCCAGCAGCGGCGGCTCGCCGACCACGAACGCCCGCGCGCCAGGGGCCTCGGCAGCGAGCCAGCAGCCCAGCACGTGCCCGGAGGTGAGGACGTCAGCCGGGTCGGTGGGGATGCCCAGGCGAGTGAGCTTCTCGGCGTAGCGCTCCCTGGGCTCCAGCGGCTTGTTGGATATGAACATCACGCGGCGGCCAGCCTGGCGCAGGCAACGCACCATCTCAGGTGCGCCAGGGATAGCACGTCCGCCCAGGTAGATCGTGCCGTCCAGATCGAAGATGTACCCTCGGAAGCGTCTCATTCCTCATCCGACTCCAGAAAGATGTCCGCGTACACGGAATCAATCTGGAAGCCATCCGTCCCTGCCGCCCAGGAGATCTCCAACGGAATCCCCACCGCGAACGGTACCGAAGGGGCAGGTCGCCCTCCACTACTTCACGTCTACGGTAAACGCCGCATAGACGTAGTCGCCCTGCTCCCTTTTGATCCTGAGTTTGAACTCCGTGTCACTGTAGATCGCCACGTCCAGTGCAAAGCCCTCACCCACCACCGCCTGCTCTGAGCCACTTCCGATTCTGAACCAGACGCCCCTGGCACATTCCACGTGCCAAAAGACGCTGAACCTTTCGCCAGGATTGACTTCATCGGTAGTCGGGGAGAAATACCAGACTATGGGGTCAGCACACCCGCTGCCGGTGACGTTGACCGTCAGCTTATAGGTCACCTGGCTATCGTCTTGCCTGGTCACTGTGGCCTCATAGGTGGTAGTGATGCTGGGGCAAATCTGACGAGAACCCTGGCCATCAGCTCCCACCTTGGCGTAGCCAAATCCATACTTGATATGAAGCTTCTTGATGCCGGCGAAATTCCAGCTCAGTGTGGTGCACTGTCCAACCTCGAGCTGGGTATCTGCGACGAGGAACGGTGGCACAGTGACCGACCCAACGTTGCTGTATACCCCGTACCCCCACTGGTTGCGACCGCGCACGCGGTAGTAGTAGGTTCCGGACGTTCTGCCGGGGGAAGGCACCGACCACCAGGTGCCAGCGCCATCGTAGACTACGGTCGGGCTAGAGAAGTAGGCGTTATCGTCTTCTTCCAGGACGTAAGTGGCCGCCAGACCTGCCGCAAGCCAGCTCACCGTGTAGTATGCATCCTGATCTGAGTTGTCAATGGGATTCAACGTGGCCTGGTAGGGAACAGGCGGCCAGCGCTTCGCTATGAAGGGGAAGATAATCCGATGATACACCACAGTCGTGGCGTCAGTGGCAGAGTCCTGGACAGTAGGACTGAGCTGCGATGTGGCCGTGACGATGGTGCTATCCGTCAGACCAGTGGCGCCCGATGGGACGGTCAGGCTGATCTGGAAAGGGGCCGTGATCTGCGCGGCGACTTGCAGCGACAATGTCCCCGTTGGCTGAGTCGCCCCCACCAACTCTACCGGCCAACCTTGCGTTGACACAACCTCTAACGTGAACGTGTCCGTCGTCGTGCCTGTGTTGGTCAGGGTGTGACTGTAGAGGATAGTGTCCCCGACGTAGGCTTGTTGCGCATGGTCCGGCCCGATCTCCACGCCTGGCGGCTGAAGAGCAGCAGCCTCAGACGATGCCCAACCCATCAACAGCAGTGCGCCTGTGATCCCCATCAACACACACGCGACCACATAGCCATTGGTTCTCAATTGCTTTCCCCGTTTGTTCAACATGGTAGTACCTCCTCGTATTCAATGCCAATAGTATATCAGATTTCGGCTCCTTTGGCAATAACAGGCAAATGCGCAAGTTAGGGACTCCAAGACCCTGAACACGGAATTCGGTTGGGCCTGCACCGTGCTATGCTATCCCTTGATTGTACGACTCTGTGGGATTTGCCGTGACTCACCTGGGCTTGTCTCGGTGGGGGCATAGGTACATGATTATTGCACACAACTCACGAGGATTGGGAGAGCATGGAAACTGAATTCAGTGAAAGCAAGCGTGGGCCGGTGATCGAGCGCATCAACCAGCGTCTGCAGGCCCTCGATCACGAGACCCTCCTGAAGCTCGAGGAGCCCGCAGAGCAGGTAGAGGCGAACACCGGGGATGCTGGCCAGAGAGGGGATGACGCGACGGCGTTTCCTACAGGGTACTCTGGCCGGGGGAGCAGCCGGCTTGGCGGTGGGCGCCGGGGGGAGTCTGGTGGCCTGGAAGACAGGCAGAGCAGTGGGACGCACGGCGGCCGAGTTGGAAGCAGCCGCCGAGACCCTCAAGCTGAAGGGGCTGCTGGTGCTTTACGAGAACCTGGAGAGGATCGAATGGAGGTTGGCGTATCGGCCAAACGCTCCCAGCCGCCAGTTGCCGGCTCATGTGTGTAGAGCTGAGAGGCCATACAAAGCTGTCACATCAGATCTCCCAAGGGGCCCAGATTGAGATTCAGTTCCTCGTCTTCCAGGCCGAAGGTCTGCTTCAATTCTTCCATGCGTGCATCCAGCTTCATGAAGGTCTGGCCCAGCCGCTCAATCTCCGCGTCGCTCAGGGAGCCGGCTTCGATGCGCCGGAGGGCCTGGCGCTCCATGAGCTGACGCAGAAGCTCAATCAGCTTTTGCCTTCCAGACAGACAAAGTTGTACGGAGGCCAGGGGCCGCTGAACGCGAACTCCATCCCTTTCTCCACGTTGGCGCTCTTCAACTCCTCTACCCTCTGGCTGAAAACTTCCATCTTCTCTTGGGAGACCAGAAAGGCGGCATTCAGGATCATGCTCTGATCCAGCAGGCGGGTCAGGCAGGCATCAACGGCCCGCCCCTTGAGGTCCTGGAAGATACGCAGTGCCTTTCTCTCTCTAGCTACCTCCATCTCCTCCCCCACCAACTGCTCGAGCTGAGTCACATCCTTCTCCAGCTTCATCTGGAGATAATAGCCCTTCCCTCGCATGGCCGGCGTTCCGCGAGCCCGCTTTGACTCCTGGGCACGGCCAGCCATCTCCTCCCGAAACCGGGCCACCCGCTCGCTGGCCCTCTCCACCTCTCTCCTGATCTTCTCCTCTTCCCAAAGGACTTTGAGGCTCAGTTCGACTTTGCCATACAAGCGGACCAGGTTCTCCTTGTATCCTCGGTAATTCTCTTCTAGCATCTCCTCCACCCGCGCCTCACTCGCGAACACGATGCCAAAGCGCAGGGGAAGCACCGTGTGCTCGGCCATCACCTCCTCGATGACGCCCTCGTGAGCCAGGACACACTCGATGGTCGGTTCGGGGGGCTCCAGGGATGCGTCGCTGACCACGGCGCTGATGTCCCGATAGGGAATGGTGTGCACCTGGTTGCCTGGGCTACCGATTCCCTCCCGACTGAAAACCCTCCTCTCGTCGCCAGGGATGATGCAGTAGACGTATTTAGCCTCTCGTTTCTGCACTCTCCTCTCCCTCCGGTGTGGTCAGTCTGGAGACGAAGCTGTAGGGCGGCCAGGGGCCGGTGAAACGCACCTCCATCTCCGCTTCCCCCTCGATCTTCTCCAGTTCCTCGCCCAGTTCCTTCACTCTTTCCTTTCTCACCAGCAGGGAGAGGTTCATGAGCATTTGCTTCCCTTCGGCTGGCCGCTTCACCTTGTTCACGTGGACGTCCTCGGCGTAGGGCGTGATCCACCGGTAGTAGCGGCGGTAATCCTCATCGGCCTTCGCCTCCAGCGCCTGCTTCAGCGCCTTCTCAATCTTCTGCTGGTAAAAATAGGCCATCCCCTTGGGCTTGCCCTCCATCTCCTGCTGCAATTGCCTGATGTCCTCGTTGGCCTCGACGATCTTCTCTGAGATGACATCCACCAGCCAGAAGATCTGAACTCCCAGCTCCACTTTGCCCCTGAACTCCTCCAGTTTGGTTTTGAAACTGTCGTATTCCGCTTGCAGCCAGGCGACTATCGTCTCCTCGACCGTCCGGCCCTCCGCCGGGCGGATGATGCAGTCGAAGGTCATGGGCAGGATGCTCCCCGCCTCCGCCCAGGCGGCATCTACCACCTGGCTGTGGGCCCAGACCCATTCTTTGACTGTCTCGTCATCTCCCTGATATGGCTCCAGGGGGCAATCATGAACCAGGGCGCTGATGTCCTTATAGGGAATGATGTAGACAGCCTGGCCATCTAGCCCAATCTCCCCCCACTGCTTCTTCCCGGTATCGGGCATGATACAGTAAACGTACCTTCCCGGGGCTTCTGCCATTTGTCTCCCTCCCTATCAGATACTTCGGCTACGCTCAGTACAAGCCTTCTGCAGGTTGACGATCAGGATGCCGTTTTTGAAGCGCGTTACCACCCGGTCGGCATCCACCGGCGCGGGAAGCGGAACCTCTTCGTGGTAGGCGCCTCCATCAACCCTCACCATCACCTTCTCCCTCTGAGCGCTGACCCGAATGGCTTTCTCTTCCACACCCGGCAGCTCCACGATGACGTTGATCTCGCGTGCTTCGTTGAAGACTTCGATCTCCGGTTCCCGCCCCTCTGTGGCAGGAGCGGCCCTTCCGGCCAGCCACCAGCTAAAAGGGACCATTTCACCCGTCTCCCAATCGAATCTGGACTCTTCAAAAACCAGGATGGGACGCCCCAGCACCTCTTCGGCTGCGGGGTTTACGCCCCGCCGGATCTTGAACAGGACGTCCGTGTGGGTGGGGGCGGCGATCAACGCTGCCAGCTCGTTGATGGTGGCGTGCCTGTTCAGCCACAGATGCCACAAGATTTCCTGGCTGGCCGGATCCAGCTCCATGGCCAGGCGTTCCACCTGCTGGGCAGGGATGATGGGGGGCATGGGAACAGAGGTGCGGGAGGGCTGGGGTGCAGGGGAAATCTCTGCCGCTCCGCCGCTCCTCTGCTCCCTTGCTCCCATGCTCCTCTGCCCTGGGAGCGGACTCTGCTCCGAGACTATCTGGTGCAACTGTTCCAGCCAGTGGCCCAGGGAGGGGGTGATAAACCAGGCTTTAGCCAGGCCCTTCCGACGGGGGGCGCGGTAGGAGATGGCCATGGCCATCTTCCTCACCAGAGTGAAGCGCTTGCTCTCAGTCGTCACCTCGGTGATCAGGGTGAGGGGGGTGTCGAAGATGGCTCCTCGGGGCTGAAGGAAGAGCAGCCGCTCGCTGGTTAGACAGAGCTTGCCGATCTGCCAGACAGGCCGTCCTTCTGGCTGGTACACCCCTTGTTCGGCCAGCAATATTTCATCCCCCCCCCAACCCTCCCCCTGTGAGGGCAGGGCTTGCCCTGAGCTTGCCGAGGGGGTGGGGGGCCTAGTCCCTGACACTTCGAGTCTCAAGTTCCTCCCTCCACCGCTCCGGGTTGATCATCTTATCCAGCACCTCGTCCACGATGTCGTCCAGGCCATCTCGCACGCTCTGCACCGCCTCGGCCACACCGTGCTCCTCCTTGATCTGGTCGAGGGCGATGTCCAGGTCCATCAGGGCCTCCCCTAATCGGTTCATCTCCTCTTCGGTCAGGCGGCCCCCCTCCATCCGCTTGAAGGCCTGGGTCTTGAGAGCATCCTGGATGATCTCGACCAGGGCGATGACCAGCCCCAGTATCCCCTGCTTCAGGTTGCCCTCATCAATGTCAAGCATGGAAGTCGCCATCCTTCGATAAACTCAGGACAGGTCTCCGTAGTCCAGAACCTGCTCCTTGATTTGCCGTCGCCACTGCGGCAACATCTCCCCAGAGAATAGGGCTTCCTCCTGGCCCTGGTGGTTGCCGTAGACGATGGTCAAAACCTCCCGATTTTTCAAAAAGCCGCCCAGGTCTCGGGTGTCCAGGCTGATCCCCCGTATCTTGCCCAGGGGGACTTCCAGCCCCACCCGGCGGTCGAAATCGGACCACCACAGCAGACGTTCCACCGTCAGATAGAGCCAACCCGGCCGCCAGGTGGGGCCGTGAATGCCGGCGTTGGGGGCCTGGTACCACATCTTGCCATCAGCCACCGTTCTCTCTTTGATGACGACGCTGATCTCACTGTCTCGCAAGAAGGGGATGAAATCGCCAGCCGGCACCCGCCCCGTGGCAGCCATCTTCTCCTCGAGGGCACCTTTCAAGCCCCCCATGTCCTCGGCGTAGAGGGAGACCACCTCCCCCGTCGCCAGGGAGAGGTACAGCAGGTCTCGTTGGACGCCCGTAAAATAGGTCTCTTCGTTGACCATCAAATCCTGGATCTCCGCCAGGGGTGTCTGGAACAGCACCTCGGCCGGTTCCTGGCGATACAGGATCAGGCGGCGATCGGTCAGGTAGAGCCGTCCCGGCCGCCAGGCACGGTAAATGCCGTCGCTGTACCAGTGGGAGCCGAACATGTCCAGGCGGATGGCCTCGCCGGGGGCCAGGGCCAGCTTCTTGCGCTGCAATTCCCTGGCCGCGTAGTGGCGCAGCTCCTCGTCCCAGGCCTGCATGTAGCCGTACTCGATCATGGTCTCCACGGAGGCGATGGCCGCTCGCAGACTGATGCCGATGAGGGGGATGCCGGCCACCCCGATGATCAGATCCGTGCTGAGGACGATGCCCTTGTCCAGCACCCTCTCCAGTAGATCGTCTATTGTTGCCTGCTTGACCCGCGTTGCTTCCACCGTGGCTAAACCCCACACTCATCACTCATCGGCCGGCCACCAACCGCAGACGTAGCAACCGCTCTCCACCAGTTGCTCCCTGACCACCGTGGTTCCACATTCAGGACATGCAACCTTAAATGGGGCCAGCTCTACCTCTTGCTCTGGGTCTGATGGTGACCAGCCGCAAACGTAGCAGCCCTTGTCCAGCAGTTCCTCCCTGAGCACAGGGCTTCCACAGCCGGGGCAACGGACCCGGGTTGGAGGGGCCTTCTCGATCTTGACGCCCTCTCGTGCAGCCGTCTGATCCACCATCTCGGCGATGCTGTCGAGGATCGTTTCGACCGGCTTGAGCAACAGTTGATCAATCAACAAAGCGAACACCTCCCTCAGCCATCAGCTACCTGGCGGCGATGGGTATCGGCTCCTCCGCCCTCAGACGGGCCTTGGCCCTGGCGCTCACCCAGCCGCACCAGGGGCACTGGACGTTGAGCAGTTCCTCCGTCTCCACCATCTTGCCGCACTGGGGGCAGGCCTCCTTGCCGATCTGGGCCTCCTTCCAAGCAGCCGTCTCGATGTTAGTACCAGAGGGGAACTCCAGGCCGTACTTGGCGGCCGTGGCGAAGGAGGCCAGGGCGGCCCTGATCTTGATTCCCAGAAGCTCGACCCCGGCCACGGAGACGGTGATGTCGGCGTTGATGACCAGCCCCTTGTCCAGGATGACGTCAATCACGTCCACCAGGGACGAGCCTCTTTCCCTTACTGGCTGCAGCCCCATCTCAGCGCCCCCCCTTCGTCAATTCGACCTGCAGGATGCCATTACGGTACGAGGTCTTCGCCTCCCCCTCCACCGGGCAGGGCAAGGCCACCTCCTTGAGATATTCCCGGCCGGGAGCTTGAGCCGAGAGGGTCAATTGATCACCCCGTACCCCAATCTCGATGTCCTTCTCCTCAACCCCCGGTAATTCGGCGATGATCAGCAGGTGATCCCCTTCATCGAAAACGTCCACCAATGGCTCCCTCTGAGGTGGCCTTTCCACATCCTCGCCAACGGTCCTGGGGATACTGGTGGGCATTCGATCCGAGGCCAACGTCCTCACGGACATGCTACTGTGCCACTGCAAGCCAGGTCCCCCGCCACGCTCTACCTCTTTCAGGGGCGTCTCCCTCAACTCGGTGTCCACTCTCTCGTTGATAGCAGCTAACCTTTCCTGAAAGGCGTCCGATTCTTCCAGCCCCCCCAGGACGGCATCGAGCCCTGGGATCAGACCTCCCAACCCGCGCAGGGCCCCGCCCGCCGCTCCTGATCGCTTGCGCCTCGCTTCTCTTTCCTCAAGCTCTCTTAGCTTTTCCTTGAGCTCTCGCAGCTCCTCTTTGTGCTCTCGATCCTTGTTATCTCGCGTCATTGAACCAGCCTCTTCTCTCCTATTCGTAGATAGCCCCTCCCACCTCCCTTAGCCCCGCCAGGCCCCGGATCTCGTGGGGAAAGCGGGAGACTTCGGTGACAGCGTATAGAGAGAACTGCTCTCGCAGGCCCCGGATGTATCCTTGCTGCTCCTCCCGCTTGGCCAGGCAGAAGTCGCACTCCGTAGACGGCATGACCATGTTGATCACCAGATGCCGACAGGGGATCTGCATCTGGTCCAGGGTGGCCAGGAAACGCTCCGTCTCCAGGACGCCCATGGCTTCGGGGATGGTCACGGCCACGAACTCGCTCCGCTGGGCATCCACCAGGTGTTGTCGCACCTTTTTAACGCCCCTGAACATGTCGAGCATGAGATCGGCTGTCTTGGTCAATGTCACCAGTCCTCGATATTTCAACAGCATCCGGAAGAAGGTCTGGAACCAGTCCATGGCCAGTTCGGGGAGTTCCAGGAAGCGCAACATGTGGCCGGTGGGGGCCGTGTCCAGGATGAAGCGGTCGTAGGCGCCCTCCTCCAGCAGGTCCATGATGGAGATCAAAGCGATGATCTCGTCCAGACCCGGGGGGATGAGGGAGATAATCTCCAGCATCACCTCCCTGTCGAAGGCGATGTCCATGCCACCGCCGCCCAGGAAGCTATCGAAAATTTCGTCAATCTCCTCCGTGTAGCGCTGCTTGAGTTCCTCCAGCCGGTCTTCAGCGTTGATCTGCAAGGCGTAGAGGCCACTCGCCCTCTCTATTGGCGTCGGCTCATCACCGATGGGACAGCCCAGGCTGTCGTCCAGGGAGCCGGCCGGGTCGGTGGAGAAGAGGAGGATTTTCTCTCCGCTGTCATGCTCGGCCATGGCCAAAGCCGTTGCTGCTGCCAGCGTCGTTTTCCCTACCCCACCCTTGCCGCCGAAGAGGATGAACCGTAGATCCTTCCCCAGGAGGTCTCTCATCTCTGACGGGCCAGTGGATAAAACCTGGGGCGGAGATTTGGCGGTGATCGTCCATTCAGGTGGGCGGTCTTGATCGAAAAGGAGTTCAGCAAAGGTGGTCAGGTCTTGCAGGCCGCGGATCTCGTGGGGGAAGAGGGGCATGGTCACCAGGCTGTACCGGGCGAACTTCTCCTCGATCTCCCGCCGGTACGGCGCCTGGTCTTTCTCCCGGGCCTGGCAGAAGGGACAGGGGCGGGAATCCACCAGGCGGTTGAGAATTACGCTGCGCACGGGGATGTCACCCTCGCTCAGGGCCTGGAAGAGGGTCTCGGTCTCGTAGATGCTCATCGCCTCGGGGTTGACCACGGGTACGAATTCGGTGGTTGCGGCGTTCTTGAGCAGCCCTCGCACCCTCTTCACGTCGCTGGCCATCGTCTGCAAGAAGCGGTCAGCCTCATCAGGCACATATCTTCCCCGGAACGTTTGCACCATGAAGCGGTGCTTCTCCATCATCATGTCCATGACGTGGATCCACTGCTCCATATGCTCGGGCAGGGCCAGCAAGCGGACGGTGTGGCCAGCAGGGGCCGTGTCCAGGATCACCAGGTCATAGTGCCCCTCTCTCATCAGGTCCATGATCTCGATAATGGCCATCACCTCGTCCAGGCCGGGCAGGGAGAGCTCGAAGAAGCTGGCGATGTCCTCCTGGTCGAAGTAGGTCCCCCGGTCGGCGATCAGCTTGATCACCGCTCCGTGCTGCTGTTTGAACTCCTCCAGGAGCGCCTCGGCATCCAACGCCAGGGTGAAGAGGTTGTCCACGCCCGCGACGGGTGTGATCTCACCGCCCACCTCACAGTCGAGGCTGTCTGAGAGGGAGTGAGCCGGGTCGGTGGAGACCAGGAGCACCTTCTTGTCCGGCCGTTGCCGGGCGAAGTGCAGGGCCGTGGCCGACGCTGAGGTTGTTTTCCCGGTCCCGCCCTTGCCACCGAACAAGATGAAGCGCAGATGAGGGTTGCTTAGGAAGGTTGATGTCTGTTCAGTCAGGGTCTTTCTCCTATTCGAGCCCGCCAGCCAGAGCTTTGAGGGCCATGTCGCCCTCGAGTTGGATGATAAAGCCCCTGTGCTGGAAGCAGATGGGCACACTCTTCCCCTGGTCCAGCAACCTGACCAGGGTGTCCAACGGGTCTTCCCGCAAGCGCTCGATTTTCTCCTCGGTCAGGCGTGCCTCCTGCATGGCGGTGGTCGTTTTGTCCCAGGCGATTTCCATCACCTCTCCTCGTAACAACGCCCACTTTCAGCGGCCACCAAGTCTACTCCGCCTGGGCTTTCTTGTACTCCCTGATGGCGTTCAGCCACTCGAGCAGCTCCTCTTCCTGCCCCAGATACTCTTCCTCGCTCATCTCCTCTAGCTCATAGCGCAGTTGCAGCTCCATCAGCACGCCTCGCACCTTATCCTCGTCCAACCTCTCCTGGTTCACTGCGTCAGCGATCTTCTCGAACACAAAGAGCAGCCCCTTAATCGGCAAGGTGATGGGAGCAAGGAGTAGGTTCCTGAGGCTCAGATCTATGTCGAGGGCTTCACTTTGTCTCGGCTCAGACATTTCACGCACCTCCCGGATGCGCTAGCATCTCCTGCCGTCGGACGGCAATCAGCAGCGTCCGCTCCACCATCTTCCGACTGAATTGGATACTTCGGCCAGGCTCGGTACAGGTTTCAGATTGCTGAACATTCTCGGCGTAGGCGGTAAGCAGCTCGTAGGCCTGAGCCAACTCGGTCATGCGGGTCTCGGCCTCCGGGTCGTCGGGGTTGTGGTCGGGATGCGCCGTGCCAGCCAGCCGGTGGTAGGCCCGCCTGATCTCGCCAGGGGTGACCGTCTCTCCCAGGCCCAGGCGACGCCGGTCCTCGTCAATCGCCTCGAAGGATGGCATTTCCACCTCAACGGTAGCGAAGCTGTAGGGTGGTAGGGGGCCTACACAACGGAAGGTGAACTGGCCCTCGAATTCCTCATCCAGCAGCTTCAACTGACGGTCCAGTGCTTCCTGCCCCGCCTGGTCCACCAGCAACGCCACGTTGATCATCATGCTGTCGTCCATGAGTGGGTTGACTACCACGTCCAGAGACATCTTCCCCAATGAATAGATCAGGTAGTCCCGCACGGAGACTCTATGCTGTTCCAGCGACGCCTGGACCAGTTGGCCGATGGCCACCCGCTCGATCAGCGTCTCTTCGGAGGGGCGGCCTTCTATTTGGGCTTTGAGTTGGGCGATGTGGGGCTCCTGGCTGATTTCCTGGAAAACCTGCTGGAGATCCCGGAGGACCACCGTTTCCATTTGTACCCTATCGGCGAACTGCTCGAGGGTGGTGCGGAAGAGGGTCTCTCCCTGTTCCAGGAGGCGATGCACCCAGTCCTCATCGGGCAGGACGGTGCCGAACTTCACCGGCAGGACCGGGAAGGCCCGCATCACCGCTTCGACGACCCGCTGGTGCGCCACCAGGTAGCGCGCCGCCTGGTCTCGTTTCATACCCCGGTAATCCGCCAGGGGGCTGGCGCTTACCACGGCAGCGATATCACGGTGCGGGACGGTGTAGACCTCGTCCTGCTCATCGTCTACCCCGGCCACATCAAAGATAATATCGTTCCCTGTGGGGATGATAGCGTACACGTACGTTGCGGTCATTTTGTGACACTCCTGGACCTCAAATTAAGCGGAGAAACGATGAACCGAATCGCCCAACGGTCTATGTGGAGATCAAGCGTCTTCGCCCGATTCGCTCTCGCCTGGTTGGGCCACGGCTGGTGAGGCCCGCGCCCCCTGAAACCCAGTCAGCCTGGCAGATGGCCGATGGCCGATAGCGGATGGCAACCTGCTATCAGCCATCTGCTACCCGCCATTCGCTATCTGCGATAGACCGGCCTCAAAGTGCCGCCTCTCAATACGTAATTCGTCCAACGATCCCCCCTGCTCCCCTGCTCCTCCGCTCCCTTGCTCCTCCAGATACTCACGGATGGCCAGCATGGCTGCCTGGCGGCAGAGACCCTCAACGTCGGCCCCCACCAGGCCCTCGGTGCGCTCGGCCAGTTCCGCCAGGTCCACATCTGGTGCCAGCGGCTTGCCCTGGGTGTGCACCCGGAAGATAGCCAGTCGTGCCTCTCGATCGGGCACGGGCAGCTCCACCAGCACCTCAAAACGACCGGGACGCAAGAGGGCCGGGTCCACGATGTCCAGACGGTTGGTGGCCGCCAGCACCACCACCCCTTTGAGTTCCTCGATGCCGTCCATCTCGGCCAGCAGTTGGCTGACCACCCGCTCGGTGACGTGGGAATCAGACCCGGCTCCCCGACGAGGGGCCAGGGCGTCTATCTCGTCGAAGAAAACGATGCAGGGCGAGGCTTGCTTGGCCTTCTTGAACACCTCGCGGACGCCCCGCTCGCTCTCGCCAACCCATTTCGTCAACAACTCAGGGCCTTTCACCGAGATGAAGTTCGCCTCACTCTCCTTGGCCACGGCCTTGGCCAGCAGGGTCTTGCCCGTCCCCGGCAGCCCGTGGAGCAGGATTCCCTTGGGAGGAGCGGTATGGACGTGGGCAAAGAGGGGGCCGTACTGAAGGGGCCACTCCACCGTCTCCTTCAGCAGGCGCTTGATCTCCTCCAGCCCGCCGATATCGTCCCAGCCCACGTCGGGCACCTCGGTGAAGACCTCGCGGATGGCCGATGGCTCCACCTCGGCCAGGGCCGCCACGAAGTCGGACGACGTCACCTCCAGGGCCATGAGCTTTTCGTAGGGGATGTGGGCCTGGGCGAAGTCAATGTCGGGCATCAACTGGCGCAGGGCGCTCATGGCCGCCTCCCGACCCAGGGCCTCCAGGTCGGCGCCAACGAAGCCGTGGGTGATGGCCGCCAGTCGCTCCATGTCTACGTCGTCGGCCAGGGGCATGCCTCGGGTGTGGATGTCCAGGATCTCGCGGCGGCCGTCTTTGTCGGGGACGCCGATGGAGATCTCTCGGTCAAAGCGGCCTGGGCGGCGCAGGGCCGGGTCGAGGGTGTTGGGGATGTTGGTAGCGGCCACGACGATCACGTTGCCCCGCGACTCGAGCCCGTCCATCAGGGCCAGGAGTTGAGCGACGACTCTCCTTTCCACCTGGCGGTCGCCGCTCATCTCCTCGCGCTTGGGGGCGATGGCGTCAATCTCGTCAATGAAGATGATGGCCGGGGCGCAGCGACTGGCGTCTTCAAATATGCTCCTCAACTGTTTTTCCGAAGCCCCGTACCACTTGTCAATGATCTCCGGCCCGTTGATGTGGACGAAATGGGCGCTGGTCTCCTGGGCCACAGCGCGGGCGATGAGGGTCTTGCCGCAGCCGGGCGGGCCGTGGAGGAGCACCCCCTTGGGCGGGTCAATGCCCAGTCGCTCGAAGACCTCCGGGTAGCGCAGGGGCAGTTCGATCATCTCCCGGATGCGGCGGATCTCGCGGCGCAGCCCGCCGATGTCCTCGTAGGTGATGGTGCCCCGTTCTCGCCTGGCCCCTTCGCCAGTCAGTCGGATGGCTGTAGCGGGCCCGATGAGCACGGGGCCGGCAGGCGCGGCCTCGGCCACGGTGAAGGTCTGGGCGCGGGTGCCAAAGAGATTCACGCGCACCCGGTCGCCGGGCACCACGGGGATGCCGTCCAGCAATCGGGCCAGGTAACGGGCCTGAGCCGCTTCCCGCGAGGTTCGCAGGGCCTCCACGGGCGTCAGCGCTACCGTGCGGGCCGGCTGTACCTCGACCCGGCGCACTGTCACTCGCTCATCCAGACCGGCGCCGGCGTTGGCCCGCAGGATGCCGTCCATCTGGATGAGACCCTGGCCTCGCTGGGCGACGTAGGCGGGCATGGCCCGGGCCACGGTGGATCGCTTACCGGCGATTTCCACCACGTCGCCGATGTCAGCTCCCAGTCGCTCTAGATCCTGAGGATCTAGTCGGGCCAGCCCCCGGCCCGCGTCCTTGGGGAGGGCCTCGGCCACCCGCAGGAGGTGATCTTGTTGTTCGATTTCCGATTTCCGATTTTCGATCAACTTTGCACCTTCAACTTTGCGGCCGTGACCCCTTTGCCGCCGCAGCAGGGACAGGAGAGCGGGCTGTCGGGCCAGACGTAGTTGGCGTCGTCAGCGGCCCGGCCGGTGCCGCCGCAGCAGGGACAGATCACCGCATCATCGGGGATCTCCACCATGCCCACGCCGCCGCAGGTGGTGCAGGTCAGGCGGGAGAAGGGGTGGACACCTGTGCCCCGGCAGAAGGCGCAGGGAGCCGTCGGCGGGTGGAGCGTCCGCCGTCCCGTCCCACCGCAGACCTGGCATGTGGCCAAGGGGGACATGATGCCGAAGGGGTCCCGACCCTTGCCACGACAGAAGGCGCAGGTCACGTTCGCTTGGTTTGCTCTCGTCATCGTACTGTCTCCAATCTCGCTTCCAAGCGGTCCAGTCGCTCCCGAAGCAGGCGGTTCTCCTCCTCCAGTTGGTGGGCCGAGGAGGAGAGGTAGGGATCGCTCTTCCACCAGTTGATGCCCATCTGCATGGCGGTCTCCACCGAGGCCACCACCAGGCGTATCTTGATGCTCAACAGTTCCACCTCCACCAGGGAGATGCCAATGTCCCCGGCGATGACGATTCCCTTGTCTAGCACCCGCTCCAGAATTTCGGCCAGGGTATTGGCCTGGATAGGATGCTGCATACGTGCATTTGGCATAATGCCCTCCTCTCCTGGAGGATGGAAGGTGGACAATGAAAACGGGAAGATGGACGGCGGAACTCCCTCCACCCCCCATTCTCCATCCATCCATTCTCTATCTTCCAGACTCAGCGGCCCAGTCGCCCCGCCCGGACAACCAGGGAGGCTGTCTTGCGGCGTAGCTCCGAGAAATTGCGGCAAAGGCGGCAATCCAGGCTTCCCGCGTCGTATTGCTCGCAGGCCAGGAGCACGTCCGCCGCCTCTATCAGGGCCTGGGCCCAGGGCGCTTTCTCGGCCGCCGTCCGGGCCTGGTTGATCGCCTGGGTCAAGCGGGCAATTTCCTCTTCTTGGCTGGGGAAGAGGCCGATTGGACAATGAATGCTCGCTTGTCTACCCATCTCTCTTTTTCACAAGATATCGCCCTCAGGGGTCACCCGATGCCCATCCCAGCGTTGGAATCGGGCCGCCCGTTCGAGCCGATCGTACACCGACACGGCCATGCGGCGTTGCTGGGCTTCTTCAAAGGCCTTAGCGATGGCCACCACTCCTTCCACCGCGGCCGGTGTCTCTTCGCTTTCGGGATAGTAGGCTACGATCTTCAGATAGGGGGTCAGGGCGTGATGGAGCAATCCCTGTTCCTGGTAGGTTTTGCCGATTCTCAGCAATGCGGCGCTGGCCTCCCGCGAGATGACCGCAGCAAGTTCTTCGCTGATCATTGTGATACCTCCTCTCGTGACCTATCACTGACCCTGATGGGCCGCTTCCAGCCGATCAAATGTCCTCATCGCCACGTGATACTGCCCCTTCTGGCGAAACTCATCGGCAATGGCCAGTACCCTTTCGATGGCGACGGGAACATCTCGGCCGTCCGGATAGTGCTCGATGAGTTTCAAGTAAGCGGCCAAGGCCTGGTGAACCTTTCCTTGCTCATCCAAGGCCTCTGCTACCTCCAACAAAGAGGCGCTGATCGCCTCGGGGACGGAAGTTCTTTGTTTTGCCATGATCATCCTCCTTTGCTCCTGGCCTGTTGGCTACGTTTCTTCTGTTACCTGGTCACGGCGGTATCGCCTCGTGCGCTGGTAACTGAGCAGGTTGCCCTCATCATCCAACAGTGTCTCGTAGGCGGCTAGTACGTCCCTGGTGTCGGGGACGTACTTCATCTCGATCACGTCCACGGTGACGTGCCAACCCTCCTCATCTTTGCTGAGGGCCGACACAGTGCCGGGCTTGAGCCCGGTGAGCTGGGCCAATTGCTCCTTGGCACGCTGCACAATTTTAGATCCGGTCGCCATAGCATCCTCCTCTCTTGGCTGATATTAGTCCTCCCACGTCACCACGATGTTGACGAAGTTGTAGGGTGGGACGGGGCCGACGTATTTGAAGATGAGCC